>JAKASF010000004.1 GCA_021828295.1 Microcaldota archaeon | reverse complement strand
AAATGACTACTCTCTTTTTGAAAGAATCTCGCCTTTCACAGCCCAGCTTTGCGAATCTCCTTCAAACACGTTTGCTTCCATATCGGCTGCCCTTACGCTGAGAATGGAAGAGACGTCATCCACTATCCTCTTCTTGATAAAAACTTTCTTGTCTGAGTCCCTGCCTGTAAACATCGCTATATCGATTCTTACCTTTGAGTCCGAGCCTGCTCTCAACTGACCGTAGCCTGGGCATACCTCCACGTCCTCCTTTTTGATTCCGGGAACTGCCGCCAGCGTTTGTACTATGGTTTCGGCCACACTCCTCTGCTTGATCGTTTCTGGGATTTGTTTGGTAACGACTAATACGAGCGGCACTTCTACTGGTGCAGAAGCTGCCAACTGACCTTCTGGGAGTTCTTTTCTTATAATCCAGCCGCCTTCGTCTCCGTCTATTATTTCAAATCTTATTTCAGAACTAGCGCACCCCAAAGTTTCTGAGAGACCGCGCATTGCGGTTTCCTTTACTGCTGTTTTCTGAGTTTCGGTCCTGCCAGTAAACCACCCCAGCTCTATTGCAACTTCCCCTGGTCTTTTCAGTTGCTCGAATGCAGGGCACATCCTTATGTCGCTTTTCTGTGCGCTGCCGTACTTTACGAGTGCGTCGGTTACAACCTCGGCTGACTCTCTCCATTTCTGTGGCGCTACAGGATGTTTTGTTGCAAATATCCCAATCGGCATACTGTCATTGGTATTTGATTTTCGGGCTTAATATAAGTTGATATTATCTTTCTGGGTCAGAAATGAACTGCTTTATGTCATCAAGAAGCAATGGGAATTTGGTGAAGCCCGATTCGGCATTGATGTGGCCGGCCCCTCGCACTATTTTGAATTTTGCGTTAAGCTTGGCGCTCAGAAACTCTCCTCTCTCAAGTGGCACATATGGATCGTTGTCTGAGCTGTATATGAAGAAGTTTTTGCAGTGTTGTTTTATCTTGATCCAGTCGAAGTCGCGTTCTGCAAATGTTCTGTTAAACGAATCAAACTTCCCTCCGAGCTTGCCGACAAATGGGGCGACAAGAAACGCGGCGGCTATGGTGCTGGTGCTATCCCTCTCCAGTAGATTTAGTATGAACGCTGGACCGATGCTATGGCCGATAAGCATTGTCTCGCTATCGACCGCGGTCAACCATTTGCTGAATTCTGACATCCAACTAGACAGGCTTTGCCTATCGCCTATTGGAAACTGGGGAGCTATGACACTGAGATGTAGTTTCTCTAGCTCTTCCTTTAGCCAGGGAAACCAGTTGCCCTGAGGCGAGCCTCCGGTGCCGTGTATTATGATAGCCTTAGTTACCGACATTTGAATCGACTTCAGGTACGGCGTCGTCCATTAGCCTGGCGTCTATGACCTTTGCCCCGGGTTCGACCTTCATCAGCCTTACCCCACTGGCAGCCCTCCCTGTGATCCTGATTGACGAGATGGGTATCATTATGCTCACGCCCTTTGAATTGATGAGAAGCAGCTTCTGCTCCTTGTTGAGGAAGAGGGCTTTCGCCACAGGTCCAGTCTTCTCGTTCACCTTCAGGTTCAGTACGCCGCCGCCTCCTCTGCCCTGCATCCTGTACTCTTCTATGCTGGTTATCTTCCCGTAACCCTTCTCCGACACTGTGAGCAGGCTTCCCTCCTCGCCCGCTGCTATGAGGTTCTTTGCGACATCACCCTCGTGCAGCCGTATTCCCCTGACCCCCGCCGCGGTTCTGCCCATCTGGCGCACGTCCTCTACGCCGAACCTTATCGACTTTCCATTTTTTGTCGCGACGACTATGTACTTCTGGTCCCTGACGACTATCGCATCCGCTATCTCGTCGCCGTTGTTGAGCGAGATTGCGCGCACTCCGCTCGCGCGCGGCCTTGAGAACAGATTTGCGCTCGTCCTCTTCACCTGGCCCCTTGCCGTCAGGAAGACGACGCTGGACGTCTCGAAGTTCTTGATGCGGAACATTGTGACTATGCTCTCGTTCTGGAGATTGAGCAGGTTGGCTATGGACCTGCCCTCTGAGTATCTGCTCCCTTCGGGTATGTTGTAGGCCTTGAGCCAGTAGAGCCTGCCCAGGTTCGAAAGAAACAGGACATAGTCCTTGTTCCTAGGGGCTATCATGTGCTTTACGAAGTCGCCCTCCTTCAGGTTCATCGCTATTATGCCCTTGCCTCCCCTCTCCTGGTCCTTGTAGCTCGTCACGCTCATCTTCTTCACGTAGCCCGAGTTGGTGAGTATAACGCTGACGCGCTCGTCGCTCAGAAGATCCTCGTCCTGGATCTCCAGTTCCTGGTCCATGTGGATTATCTCCGTCTTCCTAGGCCTGCCGTACTTCGCCTTCAGCTCTACTGTCTCCTTCTTGATTATGCCGTCGACCTTCGCCGGGTCGGCCAAAACCTCGGTGTAGTGCAGTATCCTGACGTTTAGCTCCTCTGCCTCCTTGTCGAGCGTCTTGCTCTCGAGCAGGGTGAGCCTGCTCAGCTTCATGTCCAGGATGGCGTTGGCCTGCTTCTCTGACAGCGAGTAGTGGGCCATAAGCATCTGCCTTGCCTCGCTGACCTCCTTGCAGTCCTTTATCGTCTTTACCACGCTGTCTATCTGCGCCACTGCTACCTGGAGCCCCTGGACTATGTGGAGCCTGTCCTTCGCTACCTTGAGCTCATACTGGCTCCTCTTCGTCACTATCTCGCGCCTGTAGTTCAGGAATGTGTTGAGGAGCTGGGTTATGCTGAAGCTCTTCAGGACCTTGCCCGTGACTGCGAGGCTAATGAGCGGGAACGTGGTTTCAAGCTGCGTGTGCCTGTAGAGCTGGTTGAGTATCTGCTCGGCGTTCGCGTCTCTAGTTAGGTCTATCACTATGCTTATGCCGTTCCTGTCGCTCTCGTCCCTTATGTCCCTTATCCCAACTATCCTCCTGTCCCTGGCCAGGTTGGCAATGTTCTCAACAAAAGCGGCTTTGTTGACATTGTAGGGTATTTCCGTGATCGTTATCCTGCCCTCCTTCTCGTCGATGCCTACCTTGCCGCGCACGGTCAGCTGGCCGCGACCGTACTTGTAACCGTTCAGCGAGTTTTGGCTCACTATCGCTATGCCCCCCGTAGGAAAGTCCGGCCCTTTGACCAGCTCCATTATCTCCTCTGGAGTGGCGTCCTTGTGGTCGAGCATGTGCAGCAGCGCGTCGCATACCTCTGAGAGGTTGTGTGGGGGTATGCTGGTTGCGACGCCCACGGCTATTCCGGCGGCGCCGTTTATCAGCAGGTTCGGGAGCCTCGTTGGCAGTATCTCGGGCTCCTTCTCCGTGTTGTCGAAGTTCGGAAGGAAATTTACGGTCTCTTTGTCAAGATCTGCAAGTATCTCATCGGATATCTTCGCAAGCCTTACCTCCGTGTAGCGCATTGCTGCCGGGGGGTCGCCGTCGATAGAGTTATGTACGAAAACACCCGCAGATAACGCAAAATTATGCAGGTTGTCAATCGTCAGATCATATGTGTCTTCGCGCTCTTCAAGAAAAATGATACTGGCTACCTTGTGGTTGTATGTTTTCGCTGCTTGCACCATCTCATCGAAGCTGGAGAAGTATTTCAATACGTTATCGAGCCTGGGCACCCAGTTATTTTTCCTTCCGGATTCGTAAGCTTCGGGACTGACCTCCTCAGATTCCTTGAGGAGTTCTGAAACGTACCTGAGAATTTTGCTCCTGATGACACGCTTCTTGTATGAAGGATCTTGCCATTTCACATACAGAGACTGCTTGGCGGATTGCGCCAGTTTCTTCATAGCCTCAGGATCATCCAGCAAACGCTTTTTGTCGGATGCCCTTACTCTCTCTGTCATTCTTGATCTGAATGACGGATCTGTCCATTGCCGCTTCGCTTTTTGACTATGCATTAGTCGGTTCTTTTCAGAAATCCGCGACATCTTTCCTATGCTTCTGAAATAATCGCTAGGGAACTTAGCTCTGTATTCAGGGTCTGCCCAAAGTGCTTTGGCTTTTTGACCGCGCATCTTTAGCAGTTCTGGATCTTTTGCAATTTCTTTCATTCGCTCTGACATCCTTTCTCGATGTTTCGGGTCGCTCCAAAGTTTCAGGGACATGTTTCTTGTGACTTCCCGCATTTTGGATCTATACGAATCAGACTTCCACAACTTCTTCATTTGTTTGGATTTGGATTCGCTCATGAGGGCCCTGAACTGTTCACTTTTCCATGTTTTTTTCAGGGTGCGGCTAGAAATCGCCACCCGTTCCTCCCTGTAGGCCTGGTTTTCCCATCTCTTTTTGATTGAATCGATGTGCATCTTCCTATAGCTAGGGATCTGCCAGTTTTCCTTATTCCTTTCGGCCATGCGCCTAGAAAGGTGATTGCGGTTTTCCTGAATGTATTTCATTCTGCCCTTTGCCAGTTTTTTGACGTACTCCGGGTCATTTTTGTGACGCCATGAGGCGAGCTCGTAATGCAATTTCCAATGCTCTTTCCAGCTCATTCTTTTTATGTTGTCCGGATCGTTGTTTTTCTTGTTGATATCTATGTGATGGCGGACTCTCCCATCTGTGCGTAAATATGCACCTTCTTTCAGGTTCCAAGAATCCGACAGATGGTGGATAAACTGCCACTCGTTGGTGACAGGCTGAAGAACAGTTTCGTAATCCTTAAGATTTTTATCCGTAGTCCCATCGAAAGGTTTGGTGTATACGGGCATCAAAGAGTCCTCGGCTTTGAGGTCTTTTGCTTGGGAATAGGCCCCATTACGCAATAGGAACTTGTGATCCGGAGTGCATCTGAGCGTTGCTCCGTTATCTAATGTTACTTGGACCAGCTCAGCGTTTTTGCGAGTTAGCCGCGGGTTTCTGATTTCTGCTACCTCTACCAAGTTTGTTGCGCTGTTGAATGCGAAGGTCCAATGCCTCTTCCCTTCAGCCTGTTCCTTTATCAGATGCTCAAAATCCACGTCTCGGCCGTCAGTGAGCTTTATTTTAGTCTCTTTAGTGAAGCAGCCAAAATTCCCCTGGCCTTCCACCAGCGTGTGGTTCATTGCGAATGTCTGCGCCATACGCACGAGCGCGTCATATATTGGTATGTCGCCGTGGGGGTGATAGTGGCCGATGACCTCGCCTACGACAGTGGCGCTCTTCTTCGTTGGCCTGTCGTGCGTGTTGCCTATCTTGTGCATCGCGTAGAGGATCCTCCTCTGCACCGGCTTGAGGCCGTCGCGGGCGTCTGGTATGGCCCTGTCTATGATTACGCTCATTGCGTAGTCTAGGAAGCTGGTCTGCAGCTCCTCCTCAAGCACAACGTTCTTCGTATTGGCCAAAAGATCACTATATGTCTAGGAACCTGACGTCCCCGGAATGCTCTTCGAGGAACTTCCTCCTCTGGTGCACATCCACTCCCATGAGAATCGAGAAGAGGCTGTTTGCCCTCTCCGCGTCTGATATACCGACCCTCTTGAGCATCCTGTTCGTTGGGTTCATGGTCGTGTCCCATAGTTGCTCCGCGTTCATCTCGCCGAGGCCCTTGTACCTCTGCACCTCCATCTTGCCGTCGAGCTCGGCCCTCTTCGCCTCGAGCTCCTCATCGGTGTAGCAGTAGCTCACCGACCTGCCCGCCGTGACCTTGTATAGTGGAGGCTGGGCGATGTATACGTAACCGCTCTCTATGAGCTTCTTCATGTATCGGTAGAAGAAGGTGAGGAGCAGGGTGCGTATGTGCTCTCCGTCCACATCGGCATCGCTCATTATCACTATCTTCTTGTATCTTGTCTTCTCCGGGTTAAAGCTCTCCTTTATACCTGTGCCGAGCGCCGTGACGAGCACGTTGAGCTCGGCACTCTCGAAGATCCTGTCTTCGCTGGCCTTTTCGACATTCAGTATCTTGCCCCTCAGCGGCAGTATCGCCTGTATCTGCTTGTCCCTTCCCTCTTTGCTGGAGCCGCCTGCGCTCTTACCCTCGACTATGAACAGCTCGGTCCTTTCTGGATCGTCCTCTATGCAGTCGGCGAGCTTCCCAGGCAGCACAGCGCTCTCAAAGATGTTCTTCTTTCTGGCCAGGTCGCGTGCGCGTCTCGCGCTCTCCCTCGCGTTCATGGCGCCTATCGCCTTCTCCATCACCGCCTTGGCTTCAGCTGGGTGCTCCTCGAAGTATCTGGAGAGATAGGAGTAGACGCTTGTCTCGACTATGTTCTTCACGATGGAGTTGCCAAGTTTCTCCTTTGTCTGGCCCTCGAACTCAGGGTTCGGCATAAGAACGCTGATTATCGCTGCAAGCCCCTCCCTTGTATCGTCGCCGCTGACCTTTACCCCGTTCTTGTTGTTTCTGGTCAGATAGTTGATGATGGCGCGCGATAGCCCGGAGTGGAAGCCCACTACGTGCGTGCCGCCCTCTGCCGTCCTTATGTTGTTCACGAATGCCTCCAGCCTCTCGTCGTAGGAGCTGATGTACTGTATAGCGAACTCTATAACCATGCCCGCTTCCTGGCGCCTGTCGTGCATTATGCTGGTGATCCCCTGCTGGTCCTTGTTTATGTATCTAAGGAAGTCCTCCATTCCCTTCTCTGAGAAGAAAGTTTCTTCCTCGTGCGCGTTGAACCTGTTGTCCGTAAGCTTTATCCTGAGCCTCGGATTCAGGAAGCTTAGGTACCTGAGCCTGTCTTTCAATTGCGCAGAGTCAAATTTGGGTGTGGGAAATATCTCAGGATCGGGCTTAAACTTGACTGTCGTGCCGTTCTCCTGCGTCATACCCAGGGTTGTGAGCGTGCTGCTAGGCACCCCCTTGGAGAACGTCTGCCTGTAGAGCTTGCCGTCTTTTGCAACCGAGACGCTGGTGAATTCAGAGAGGGCGTTGACCACTGTGAGCCCGACCCCGTGCAGACCTCCGGATATCTTGTAGGTGTCGTTGTTGAACTTCGCCCCTTTGTGGAGCGTGGTCATTATTACCTCCACAGCGCTCTTACCGAACTTCGGCATTATGTCGACCGGAATGCCCCTGCCGTCATCGGTGACCTCGCCTATGTCGCCTGTCTCGTCCTGGGTCAGGGTTATGCTAATGTTCTTTGCGTACCCGGCCAGCGCTTCGTCCACGGAGTTGTCAATAACCTCGAAGAGTAGATGCAGGGCGCCGGCGCTGCTGGTGCTGCCTATGTACATCGCGGGCCTTTTCCTTATTCCCTGGGGGCCCTCAAGCACTAGAATTTTTGATGCGTTATACTCGTCTTGCTCTTCTTGCATCCAATCCACTGGCACCCTAATGTTATCAATGGCGGTTCAACCATTATAAAGCTTTGCGGGGCGTTTTGTCGTCGAAAATTTGACCTCGAAAACTGCAGATTTCTGGCCCGGGAACGAACCTACTAAAAGGTATTATATTTTTGCGCCTCAATCTGCTTGGGGAGCTTTTGAAAAAGGAAAGAATAATCATAATGGGCGCTGCGGGAAGGGATTTCCATGATTTCAACGTTCTGTTCCGCGACAACCCGAATTATGAGGTGGTGGCGTTTACGGCCACGCAGATACCATTCATCTCCAACAGGACGTACCCGAAGGAGCTGAGCGGCAGGTTTTATCCGAAGGGCATCAAGATCTACGACGAATCCGAGCTGCCCTCTCTGATCAAGCGGTTCAAAGCGGATACGTGCATACTTGCCTATAGCGATCTCCCGTACCAGACGGTCATGCAGAAGGCGAGCTGGGTCAACGCCAACGGCGCGAACTTCGAGCTCGTTGACCCGTGGCGCGCGATGGTGAGATCGCGGAGGCCGGTCATAGCCGTATGCGCCGTGAGAACCGGCGCCGGGAAGAGCCCAACCACGCGGTACGTATCCAAACTGCTCAGGAAACACGGGATAAGCACTGCCATCATAAGACACCCGATGCCATACGGAAACCTGAAGGAGCAGGCTGTGCAGAGGTTTGCGACGCTCAAGGACCTGGTGAAGTACAAGACCACTGTCGAGGAGCGCGAGGACTACGAGCCGCACATAAGGAACGGGTTTGTCGTATACTCTGGCGTTGATTACGAGAGAATACTGAGGAGGGCCGAGAGCGAGGCACGGCTTGTCATCTGGGACGGAGGCAACAACGACGCGCCGTTCTTCAAGCCGGATCTCATGATAACGGTTGCAGATCCGCTGCGCGCAGGGAACGAGATATCTTACTATCCTGGGGAGATCTGCGCAAGGATAGCTGACGTGGTGCTTGTGAACAAGGTGAACTCGGCCAGCAAGGCAGAGATAGAGACAGTAACAAAGAACATAGCGTCCATCAACCCGAAAGCCAAGGTAGTGCTAGCGGACTCGGTGGTGGGCGTGGACAACCCGAGGATAGTGAAGGGCAGCAGCGTTCTGCTCATCGAGGACGGCCCTACAATAACGCACGGGAGCATGAGGTTCGGGGCCGCCACTGTGGCCGCAAAGCAGTTCGGCGCAGGGAAGGTGGTTGATGCCAAGGACTATGCGGTAGGCACGATAAAGGACACGTTCGTTAAGTACCCGGCTCTGGACAAGGAGCTGCCCGCCATGGGCTACAGCCCGAAGCAGGTGCGCGACCTAGAGGCAACGGTGAACCGGGCCGAGTGCGACGTTGTGCTGTCTGCCACGCCCACTGATCTGAGGAACATAATAAACGCGAACAAGCCCATAGTGCAGGTCTCCTACGAGATACAGCCCCATGGAAAGGAATTTGATTCTTTAATAGAGAAGTTTGTAAAGGCAAGGGTCAAGTGACCCATGTTTGGGCTCGTAACTCAGATTGGTCAGAGTGGCTGGCTCTTAACCAGCAAGTCGGGGGTTCAAATCCCCCCGAGCCCGCTCTTGTTTTCAATAGGAAGTGAAGGTTATCTGTGCGTCCGTCATCTTCTTGTTGAAGCTCTCTTCCGCGGCATCCTCTTGTGGCCTGATGAGCAGCCTGTCGAGGCCGTTCCAGATCGTATACCAGCTCGCCGGGGTGAATACTATCTCAACCGTGTCTCTCACGACAATGCTGATGCCAGAGAAGGATAGCAGGATGGCGTCAGCAACCCCGATCGCAATGCCCGCCAGCATCATCAGAATGGCGAGCCTCCTGCGCCTGGCAAACTCGCCCTTAAGCGCGCTGTAGTGCTTCCTAAAGTGCTCCTTCAGCCTGGCCTTTATGAGGTCCTCGGACTTAGTGTTCCTCAACGTAGCCGGAACCATGAACCTTAGCTCTATGCCCCTCCTCTTTCCGCGCGCTGCGTTCTTGGCCTCTTTCAGGAAGTCCTCGGAGAGGGCCCGCTCGTCATACGGCCTTGGATCAAAGCTTGAGAAGATATCGTCATAATTGTCGAGTATCAGGCTTATCTCGGCCTTATCGATGGCGCTTTTAATCTCGGACTTCCTCTCGTCCATGCTATGCATTCCCTCGGAGTGTTTAAATATCAGGAGATGCACAATACTATCTGGCGACGCTGAGAGGGCTGTTAACATAATAACAATAGTTCCTGTTTATTTTGCAAAATAAACGACCCTTTAAATACGAGAGAAGGCATATTGTTAGCTGTGATGGAATGGAAGAGTTTGCTCAGGGGGTTGTTTACGGCTCTGTTGCCGCCGGTGGCTTGGTAGCCCTGATTGGGGTGCTTAGGGGCGATGGGGCAGAGATGTTACAAGGAGTAAGCGTGGCGCTGGGAATACCGGCTGGCGCTATTGCTGACGCTAATGGAAGCAGGATCAAAGGTGCTGTCACTGCTGCTTTGAGAGGCGCGGGCAGGCGTTTAGGGCAGTAATAGGCGGATATTTATTCGTGTGGTGTGTAATATATGATTAAGAAGACCGGTCGTGTGATGCCAAAGGGCAAGAAGTCTAATCCTAGTGCGAAGAAGGCTGTGGCGAACCCCAGCAATAACCGAAGGATGAGCGAACGCCAGAAGAAGGCCCGCGCTGAGGAAAGGAAGCTCCTGCGTCTCAAGGCCCAGAAGAAGGAGATGAAGGAACAGGCCAGGCTCGCTGCCGAGGCCGCAAGCAACGAAAGGCTCAGGATTGACGGCTTGCTTGAAAATCTAACGTTTGCTGACTTCATATCGAAGAACGTGGGGAAGAAGGCCATAAACGTCATCAAGCTGCTCGACGCGCCGCAGACCGACGAGAAGATTGCCGCTGACCTTGGCGTTAAGATAAACGAGGTGAGGCGCATACTCAACGTGCTCGACAGTTACGGCGTCGCAAGGTACGACACGAACAAGGACAGCAAGGGCTGGCTCACGTTCAAGTGGTATCTTGACGGCGAGAAGCTCACAGAGCTGCATCAGACTGCACTGACCGCAAAGTCTGAGAACGGGCGCGCTCTCCCGGACAACTGCAACGACTTCTTCTACTGCGGCAAGTGCTACGAGGAGGCGAAGGTGATACTCCCGTTCGACGCCGCATACGAGACCCAGTTCAAGTGCGAAGGCTGCGGCAAGCCGCTCAGGCAGATGAGCAAGGAGCAGGCCAGGGCCCTCTTCGACGAGAAGGAAGGGACCGAGACGGGAATAGTTACTCCTGCTTGAATATCAATAGGCGATGGTATAAGCGAGAGCACGACTAGGCTAATACAGAATGAACGCGATACAGCTAAATTAGCCGAGGCGCTACTTGCAAATCAGCCACTTATAGAGCACCTCAGAGATCGCGAGTGGGCAAGTCCCATAGACCTGATGCTGCACTACAACTCCATGCACCCGCTGGATCCGATTACCAGCGAGAAGATATCGGATCTGATGCACCTCTTTGAACGCGCGGGCTTGGTAACGCGCAGGACCTCCTCTATAGGAAACGTATCCATAACGCAGTATAAGATGACTAAGGAGTTTGGCAGGCGGGCTTTAGACATCGTAAAACCATTTGTTGCAGGCCTCTACAGAGTCGTTGCAGCAGATCTTTCCTTGGAGCCGATGAGGAGAAGCAAGTAAGCGCCTTTTTGGCGCGTTAGAAGCTTTTTATACGTTGGCTGGCATGTATTTATCAGAGCGAGGTAGGGTAGCCTGGAGTACCCGTCGGGCTCATAAAAAGCTGTGGCTGACAATAAGCAAAGGGAAAACTAGGCTGCTTGTCAACTATGAGTACAGCACCACGCGTTATTGAGAAACCCGAAGACCGGAGGTCCAAATCCTCCCCTCGCTATCTCGCTACAGGGTTCAGTTCCACAAATCGCGGTCTTTATCTAATATTATGTATTATGATAGATAAGAAAAACTGGAAGGGTTAATAAAAAGTTCGAATAACTAATACTGGAATTGAACCGTTAGTGGTGTTGTTTTTGGCCGTCAGCATAACCGCAGAGTCGCTGTTCCTATCCCTGCAGCAGGAGAAGGCAACGGGCGAACTGCAGCCCCTGCCTCACGACTTCTACGCGAACGCCACAGCGCTTGTAGCAACACTTTCAAAACAGGATCAGGGAGAGGAGAAAGCAAGAAGGGTCGAGAATGTGGTGAAGATGCTCATGTCGCTGAAAGAGAAGAGGAAGCAGAAACTGCTCCTGTACATAGCGTACAGCAGGCCGCTTCCTGCAACAATACCAAACGAAGAAGAGGCGCTCTTCAACGAACTGCACAAGACGCTTAACGCAGGAGCACCAGAAACGAAGCTTTCGAAACTGAAGATAATCGCCGATGTGCCCGAGGTGCTAACCGCCCAGGGCAGGAAGGTCGGTCCCTACAAGAACGGCGAGATAGTCGAGCTTTCAGACAGCGGCGATGTCGAGTTCATAATAAAGAACAAGATAGGGGAGATACTGGTACAGTGAGTTTATGAAGATAGAGAACCAAATAATGGCCTATTGCCCGTACTGCAACAAGCACACGCTCCACAAGGTCAGCGTCTTCGCGAAGAGCGCGCCCCGGGGGCAGGCGTGGCATACGCTCCTGCACAACAGGAAGATTACCGGTTATGTCGGCAGCGTCTCCCCGAAGCAGCACCCCAAAAAGCTCGGCAAGCGGCAGGTGCTTTTGCTGCAGTGCACCGTGTGCAAGAAGACTGTGCAGAGATCGCTCTTCGGCAGGTCCAAGAAGAAGGTAGAGGTAAAGAGGTAGCGCTGTGATAGCTCCCAAAGAGCTCCCTTCAATGGGGGAAATAATACTGGTGAACATAACCAAGATAATGCCCCACGGGGCATACTGCGAGCTCGTCGAGTATAAGGCAGATGCCTACCTTCCGATAGGCGAAGTCGCCTCGGGCTGGATAAAGAACATACATGAGTTCATACGCGAGGGTCAGCGCGACGTGGCTAAGGTCGTGTTCGTAGACCAGGTCAAGAGGGCGCTCGACGTTTCCCTGAAGAAGGTAACCGCGAAGGAGAAGAAGGACAAGATCAACGAGTACAACCTCGAGAAGCGCGCACAGAAGTTCTTCGAGCAGGCAGTCAAGGCGGCGGGCAAGGAGGGCAAGCTCAACGAGATAAGGCTGAAGGCGGCGCAATCGGTGCAGACGTACTCGGAACTGCTCGATCTCGTAATCGATAAGAAGATGCCAACTGGGCTTCTCGACGCTGACGTGCAGAAGGCGTTCGAGGAGATAGTGGCAAAGAATGTCAAGCCCAAGGAGTACGAGGTCGGATACGCGGTTGTTCTCAAGAGCGTGGCCGGAAAGGGCAACGTCGCAACGATAAGGAAGGCATTCCAGGAGGTCGAGGCGCTCGGTGTTGAGGTCCTTTACGAGGGCGCGCCGCACTACAAGCTCTCGGCCAAGGGGGCGAGCTATCCCGATGTCGAAGGCAAGATTAAAAACGCCGAGAAACTGCTAGAAAAGTACAAGGGGCAACTGAGTGTGGAGATAAAGAGGTAGAGATTTGCATGAAGGAGACCAAGATATACTACAAGAAGACCAAGCTCAACGACCCAGTGCTCTTTGTGGGCCTGCCCGGCATAGGCAGCATAGGGAGCCTCGTGGCAGAGCACCTGAAGAAGGAGTTCAAGGCCAAGAGGTTCGCTACACTCTACTCTCCATACTTCCCATACCAGATAATCATGCTGAAGGACGGAGCCTTCAGGCTGGTGAGCAACAGGTTCTATTACGCGAAGGGAGGAAAGGGCAAGAGCGACATAATCCTGCTTCTTGGGGACGCGCAGCCGCTCACGCCAGAGGGTCAGTACGAGGTGAACGAGCGCATAGTTGAGTTCTTCAAGCACCTCGGCGGAAGCAAGATATTCACGATCGGCGGCTACAGCATGGGTGCGCAGTACGTCAAGGCCCCCCGGGTTTTCGGCCTTGCTACCGATGCCGTAACAGTGAATCAGATGAAGAAGCTCGGGGTTACGCCTACAGACGCAACCGGCATGTCTGTGCTCGGGTCTGCAGGAATGATAGTAGCGTTCTCAAAGAAGCACAAGATAAGCGCCGCGTGCATCATGGGAGAGACCGGCATGCTCGACGTAGATGCAAACTCTGCAAAAGCAGTGATTCAAGTCATAGGCAAGCTCATCGGCAAAGAGATCAGGCTAGGCAGCATAGAGAAGCTGAGGGGCGAGACCGAGAAGATGCTATCCGAACTAGAAGGGCCCAAGATGATGCAGCAGTTCCCTCCCGAAATGGGCACCCAGTTCAAGGAAGGCCCAAGCTACATAAGGTAGAGCAGCAACGGCAGTCGGTCAGCCGTTCCGTGACGCCTTCTCGATGAGTTTGTTGTAGAAGTCGTAGTCCCTTTTCCACGTAAGGCTCTGTGTTTCCTTTGTCTGAAGTTCCAGCACCGTCGCCGCCTCTGGGGCGCAAGGAGGCAGCGCGGCAGGTTCGTTTTCTACAGACGCCTTCAGCGAATCCGCGTTCTCCTTAAAACAATGAAGTGTTACACTCCAGTGCAGCATGCTCACTTTCAGCCCACGGCTGCGCACAAGCTCGAGCTCCTCGCCGTACGCCCGCATCTCCACGAGCGATTTGAAGAACTTGGTCGAGTAGTTGTAGCTGCCCCTGACCTTTTCCTTTCCGTACCTTATGCCATCATGGGCGTCTAGCACGTGCCTGTTCTCGTGCCCCAGAAGCGCAAGCATCTCGGGCATGCTCCTGAAGTGCGACAGGCTGCCAAAAACCGCTTCGGATATGACGATGAACTGGCGCGCTCCCATGGCCCAGAACCCTGGTGCAACAACGCCAATCCACTGCGGGTACTCCTCTATATGTCCCAGTATTTTATCAGCAGATTCGTGCTTAGGCTTCAATACTCCACGTATGGCCCTGCTCAGTTCCTCTTTGTCAGGAGCGTATAGCACTCCCGCAAGCTTCCCTGGCGTCCTGTCAATGACAGTCTCGCCAAGTTTCAACGCGGACTCTATGTATCTTCGCTGCGCCTCCTTCCCGTCTCTAGCGACTTCTTTGAAGTGCGCTCTGCTGAGCAAAGAGTGCTGTTTTGCAGTCGCTGCCGCAGGCGCGCGTTCTCCCCCCTGCATGCGCTTATATCCCTTTTCTCGGTTTATATTAATTCGTTTTAAAGCGCCAGTAGTCTAGTGGCCGGACATGAGCTTCCCAAGCTCAAAACCCGGGTCCGATTCCCGGCTGGCGCAGGTATTCGCATGGAAATAAAGCACAAAGACGGCAGATTCTCGGTAAAGACAGAGCACGGCGAAGCGGAGCTGCTGTACAAGGATATTGGGAACGGGGTCATCAGCGCGTATCATACGTTCACCCCCGAAGAGGACAGGGGGCAGGGCGTAGCGGAGCGGCTCGCGCTTGCTGTGTTCGAGTACGCAAAGGAGAAAGGGCTGAAAGTGAGGCCCGATTGCCCCTATCTGCCCCGTTTTCTTGAGAAGCACAGGGAATGGAAGCCCTTCTCAACTGGCTAGCCTCTCTTTACAGCCTTTTCTTTTATAATCTCAAGCTTCTGCAGGAATTCCGGCCCCTCTCCCATCTTGAGTGGCGTCCCGTCGGGTTTTGTCAGCTTTAATCCTGCCGTAGAGCAGGCGTCTTCTAGCGTAGCCCCCCTGAGCAACGCGGTTACCGCCACCTGGTCTTTTTTAGACAGTTTGACACCCTCCTGTATGTACTCTTCGAAGGCCTCGAAAGCGCCTGGGGCCACGCCCTTGACAACATCAGCCATCGCGTTCGCAAACTCTCTGGTCTCAAACTGTGCATGAGCGTCCATTCTGAGCGCGAGGAAGTGGAACAAGTTCCAGAGATCCATCTTCCAATAGCATTCTGTGTAGAATGTTACCGGTAGGACGAATCTAGCAATCTCGCGTGCCACCCCCTGCTGTATCAGTTTCTGGTACAGGGCGTAGCTCGCCTCCGCGTGCTCCTGCATCTCCTTCTGGATATTCTCTTTCGCTTCCTTGGTCCAGCCCTTCTCCTCCCTCCCCTGCCTGTTAGAAGTCGACTGGCCCTGTATTGCGTCAAGCTCCGGCACGTAATGGACGTCGAGCTCGATGGAGTACCTGAGCGACATCTCGTTCATGTTGGCTGTTCTGTGCCTGACAATCTGCCTCATCACGAAGATCGGCATCTTGAGGTAGAAGGCCATCTCCACCATCTCGAAGGGGGTGGTGTGCGAGTGCCGCAGAAGGTACTTTATGAGCGCCTTGTCTTCCTGCAGTGTCTTTGTCCCCGCCCCGTACGATACCCTAGCCGCCCTCACTATCGATTCGTCGCCGCCCATGTAGTCGACAAGCATCACGACCCCGTGGTCGAGCACCTTTCTCTCCACCCCGATCTGCGCATCCGCCCCGGGGTTCTTCACGCGGGAAATCCTTGCTTCCCTAGTTTCAGAATTTTTGGTTATCACTGACGTTAAAACACCAAACTGAATTGAATCGACGCCTATTTATAATCCCAAATCTGAAAAGTTTCCGGTAGTAAACCGGCTTACAATAGCGTCAAAATGACGGCGCATGCAACAGCGCCCGCAACCGAGCAAGCGAAGTTTGAAGTGTACTTGTTCCCTATCTTCTCCTCCTCCCAATACCCCAACACGGAGTCCACGATGTCCCCGATCAGTCCAGACATCGCAATCACCACGATCGAAACGAGCGACCCACCTATTAGATACACGCCGCTTCCGATTACAGCAGCTGCTGCAAACCCAGCAGCAACGCCCAGCACGTTTACACCCCCAGACGTGCCCTTTTTGACACGCCGCAGCGTCATTAGCATCACAGGTCCACCGTCCAGTATGCCTATCTCGCTGGCGAACTTGTCCGCTGTGACCGCAGCGACGCTAGCAACGTACACTATTGCGATCGTCTCCCTTGGCAGGAACCCTGCGCTGTAGTTCAGGAAGTAGATAAAAGAGACTGCAAGCGGAGCCAGGCCGTTCGCAACCACGTTCTTCCATCCACGCGTTGCCTCGTACACTCCGAGATGCTTCTTTTGGGATATTCCTGCCCTGGTTGCAAGCGCAGCCAGCACCAAAAAGAAGAGCATCTCGAAGAGGAAGAAGGGCCCTAGGTTCTGGCCCAAAAACAGTATCGCCACGCCAAAAGCCACGGCTAGCGCCGCCCCTTTTCCGTCGAGGGTTAACACGTCAGTCATCGTTTCATCTTTTTGAAAACTTCCGCTAGTTCGGAAGCTTTTTAAACCTAAATAGCGAAGAATGTTTAGGTTCTCGTACCAATCCTCTACTGTGGGGAAAAGTATGAAACTGGTCGCCTTGCCAGCGCATGCATCGCACGCGCTGGCCTTTTTTTATTCGGCCCATTTAAGTCGCTCTACGTGTAGTATCCTCATAATTATTATAAACCCACCCAGCAGCGCCACGCTGAGAGAGACAGGAACAGGAGATGTTCTCGAGGGTCTCAGGTGTGCGCTTCCAGGAGTGCGATAGAACACATATAGAAGCTATTTAATGTTTGGTTGCCCAATAGTTCTATCTGTTGGGGGCTTCTTTGGCTAAGGACAAGAGCGTAAAGGAACTAGAGGACTTGCCGGGCATAGGGCCAACTACCGCAGAGAAGCTCAGGACCAACGGCTTCGACAACATAGAGAAGGTCGCAGCCTCTTCCCCATACGAGCTGTCTGAGATAACAGGGATAAGCGCGGAGAACGCGAAGAAGGCTATAGACGCAGCGCGCGAGGCAACCAATATCGAGGTGCAGACCGGAACCGCTGTTCTTGAGAAGAGGGAATCGATAGGCAGGATATCCACTGGCTCCAAGGGTCTCGATGAGCTCCTCGGCGGCGGAGTGGAGACCAACGGAATAACAGAGATGTACGGCAGATTCGCAAGCGGCAAGACGCAGCTCGGATTCCAGCTGGCCGTCAACGCGCAGTTGCCCGTGGGCAAAGGAGGCCTGGACGGCTCTGTGCTGTTTGTCGATACCGAAGGCACATTCAGGCCTGAAAGGATCAAGGCCGATGCCGAAGGCGCGGGTATGGATCCAAAGAAGGTACTTGACAACATCTACGTGAGCAGGGCGACAAGCACAGAGCAGCAGATACTCACGATAGAGCGCGCCGACAAGCTTATCCGCGAGAAGAACGTCAAGCTGATCATAGTGGACTCGCTCATGGCGCTCTTCAGGTCCGAATTCATTGGCAGGGGTGCGCTCAACGAGAGGCAGCAGAAGCTCAACGCGCACATACACAAGCTGCAGAAGCTATCAGATGCATACTCGCTTGCAGTTTACATCACCAATCAGGTAATGGACAATCCTGGCATGCTTTTTGGGGATCCGACGACGCCGGTCGGGGGCAATGTTGTCGCGCACGCGGCAACCACGAGACTGTACATAAGGAAGAGCAAGGAAGAGAAAAGAATCATCAGGCTTGTAGACTCTCCAAACATGCCGGAGGGCGAGACAGTGATAAAGATAACCCCTGAAGGAATCAAAGATTAGCATGCTTTTTCTTATCGGATTGGGTCTTGGGACAAAGGACCTCTCGGCCCTAGCGCTGGAAGAGATAAAGGAAGCAGACGATCTGCTAATCGAAACCTACACCTCCTTCATACCGAAAGAATATGCAGACTTCATCGAGAAGCAGGCAGGCAGGAAACCCGTTCCTGTCACTAGAAAAGATCTCGAAGAAGGGCTGCGACAAACGGTGGCAAATGCCAAAGACAAGAAGGTGGTTCTTCTGGTTCCGGGAGACCCACTGATAGCAACGACACACAGCATCATACTCAATGAGGCAAGGGCGCAGAAGGTACGATGCAAGGTCATACACGCGCCCTCTGTCTTTTCCATAGCCATAGGCGAGAGCGGCCTCGATGTTTACAAGTTTGGACCTACGGTCACCATACCCTTCTGGTCAGAAAGATACAAGCCAAGGTCGTTCATTGATGCGATAAACAGAAACATTCGGAACGGCCAGCACACGCTCGTTCTGCTTGACATAGACCACAAGAACGGCAGGCCGATGAGCATATCTGAAGCAGCGTCTATAATCTCCGATGCGCTGAAGGACGCCGAGCTCCCTGCCCTGAAAGACGACAGCGAGATAGTGGTGCTTGCGAACCTTGGAAGGGAGGACCAGAAGGTGGTGTGCGCAGCGCTGAGCAAGGCGGCCGGCCTGTCAAAAGAGCTCGAAGGCAAGGTCCTGTCGCTGATAGTTCCCGGGGAGCTGAGCTTCTCCGAGCGAGAGAGCCTCGAAAGGGCTACCTCCTAACCCTCCAGTACCTGAGCGTGTACATGAGAAAGGCTGTGCTCACCCCCTCTGTGAACCACATGCTCGCTATCCTGTAGAAGATGACTATCGCCGCTGCAATCCCGAACGTCACCCCTACCCCGCCCAAAAAGGCGACCAGGTAGCCAAGCATGGCCGCATCGGTCACCCCGAGCGTCCCCGGTATGCCGGTCACCATTCCTATGAGCAGCGACGAGGTATAGATGAACAGCATCGTAGGTATAAAATCAGGAGTCAGGTTTATTCCGAAACTGAGCACCACGAAGTATAGGGCGAGGCTGCTCAGCACTACAGATGGAACCGTGAACAGCATTGCATAGAGGTAGGTTCCTATGTCAAGCGACCTGCTGCTCGCAAAATACAGGTCCGCGGTCTTGAATACGCCTTTCAGGATGCGCCTGCGCCTCATCTTCCTCTTGAACCACACGTACGGCGCCTTCACGTATATGAAAACGAACGGGATCAGGAGCAGGATGCTTATGGCAACGGAAACCAGCGTGTAGCTGTGGACTAGGAAGGAGGTCACGATGGCCACAGCGATGAAGCCCAGGAAGTCGGTGAGGATGTCCGCTACAACCGCCGGGAACGTCTTCCCGAAGCGCACCCCCTTGAGCCTGTTTATTGTGTACGCAACCACGGCCCTGCCCCACCTCCCTGGGGTTATGTCCATGGAGAACATCGACTGGTATATCGCGAAGTTCTGCTGCCACTGCAGCCGGATGCCGAGCTTGCGCAGGAACATGTCCCACTTCGGGAATCCAATCATCGTGCTGAGCAGGACGCAGGCGAGCGCCAGTGCATAGTAGAAGACGTTTATCGAGGCCAGCGTACCAAGGAACCTGCCTACCCCCTCGTTGAGCATCGCAAGTGCGGCTATCACCACGAACATGCCTATGCTTAGCGCAAGGATCGTCAGCACGGCGGTCCTGGCCCTTCGCATCCTCTTCCCGTAGCTAGGGTCCCTGGCCAAATCGTCGCCGATACACAAAACGTGCCAGAAGCTTATAAGCGCTTTGCTGCCGATATACCTAAGACGAACATGCTCGAGCTTGCCCTCCACGACAGGGGCCGCATAACCCCCGCAGACGACTCCACAACGGACGTACTCAGGAGAGGATTCTATGGCAGGCGCAGTGGCAAAAGCCTCGAGCTAAGCGTGGAGGAGGCGCTATACCTGCTGGACATGCGCAACGCAGCATGCGAGCGCGACGGGAAACCTGTTGGCTTCAACGAACTTGCTTCAGAATTCGCAGACGCGCCGAAATTTATGGCCAGGTACTTCACATACAAGGACTGGAGGGACAGGGGCCTTGTCGCCATCGCCGCGACAGCCCACGCCAGAGCCCGCCTGGCCCAGCCCAAAGCATACCCCGCTTCGTCGTTCAGGCTCCCGAAGACGAAGCTGCACGGGGTGCTTTTCAGTAACGATCTCGTCTCAGTGATTGAAGAGCCCGAAGCGGGCAGGCAACTATACGAGAAGTTTTGGATAGGCCAGTACGGCTCTTACAAAGCTTCCGACAGGGGTAGCCTGAGCAAGCTCGATGCGTTCGAGTCAATGCTGCTCATGGACAACGGTGTGCTGACGCTTGATAACTCTACGAGAGGCGCTCTTATGGCACAGGCGACCGAGATGCGGGATGACTTCCCGAGCCTGTACGAGGTGTACAAGGACTGGAGAGAGAAGGGCTATGTTGTTAAGACAGGGTTCAAGTTCGGTACCCATTTCCGTGTCTACTTCCCTGGAGCTAAACCGATGGAGGCAGGAGGCGACCAGACGCACTCCAAGCACGTGATCCAGGTATTCCCGAAGAGCTCGAAGATGCTAATATCGGAATGGGCCCGCGCGATAAGGGTAGCGCACTCGGTCAGGAAGACGCTCATACTCGCTGTCCCAGGAAAGACGTCGGCGGTGAGGGAAGGCGTGGACTTCGTTCTGTACCACAGGCATGGGGGCGAGGCCGATGCACCAGGCAGGAACCCTCCAAGGTTCGCGATGCTCTCCCTGAGTGAGGAGGAGTATATAGGAGGCCAGGAATTCGCTAAGGCGATAAACGAGGCAAAGAGGCTCGGCCTCGACCTGCTTCTTGCAATAGCTGATAGGGAGACGGCCGTCACCTACTACAGGGTCAGGCAGATAAAGCTCTCGGGGAGCGCGAACGACTACTTCGAGATCGACTGGATGCAGCCATGATGTCCTGCTCGACCCGGCCAGCGAATTGTTACATTTATAAACAGTCCAGAACTGAAAGTTTCTCAATGTAGCGAACCTTGTATTCAAATTGAGCACCAGAGCACGCAAGGTAAAGTTGTGCTTTTTAGTTCTTTTTAAATATAACTCCCTCTCTGTCAATGAGTTTCACAAGAAACCGGGGAGACATTTGGGAACTGATCTGGCTCAGGCTGGAATTGGCGACGTGGAGGAAGGCTCTAGTCCTCCTGTTTCAGAGACTGAAGGCGCTCAGCGCCAGCGAAGGCAGAGCTTCAAAGTGCTGACGATATCCCAGCTAGCCGGAGCGTCAAACGCCATGAGCACAGACAACCTAATCGGTCTATCATACTATCTGCAGCACAATCCCAGCGAAACCCCCGACATCCTGAACATAATTGGCGGCCTCATACCAGAGATACCAGACATAGCTTCGAAGAGGAAGAAGTACAAATTGCTCTCGCTGAAGGAAGGGATACAGAACATATACGATGCGGCAGCGAAGATGAAGCCGCACATAGAAAGAATCGAGCGGCAACTGCCGAGCGAGTCGCTGCTCATCTATACGCACGGCGTCAGCGACAGGAACAACACAGACGATCTGGATTTGAGGATACAGCTCGCGTATGCTTTTGATCCTATGGCGATCGAGGACTTCTTGCTTGATACGATAGAAGCTTCGGACACTAAGGAGGAGACAATAAGAAGTTGCGTCACATCGTTGCAGGAGATAGTCAAATCACCTGCCTTTACAAAGGACGATGACATGTTGCTTGAGGCTGAGAACCTCAGGGTAAAACTAAGGATCAACAGGGAGCAGTTTGATGAGCTTCTGGAGAGGCAGAAGCTGCTCACTAAACTGTACGGCATGCAGGCCGAAAAGCTGACCAAAGACGAGCTCCAGGAGTTGCAAACCGAGAGGAAGGAGCAGAAGGAGTTGCTCGAGGAGCAGAAGAAGAGGCTCGAAGAAGGTTCCCTTGAACTGAAGAAGCTGATGGCCGAGGAGAAGAAGGTAACCAATTCGCTCAGCAGGATCGAGAAGAGGCTACAAGAGGGAAGCTTCGCTGCAGTGAGCGAGGAGGTACAGAGTAAGACGAGAGAAGTCACAAGATTCGCGCACAACCCAAGGACTCCTCCTGACGTGATGAAGGTGATACACGCGGTGAGCAAGTCGTTCTACACATCTACGCTCAAGGATGTCTTCGGAAGGAAGAGAGACGTGATACTGCAGGAAGAGAAGATTATGGTTTATCCACTGAAGAACGGCAGCTTCAGGGTCAACGTGATAGTCGGAAGGGAGCTCGGGCAGTTAAGCTCCATGCTCTCTAAAAACAGCAACGCATACCCTGCACAGGTTCTTAACAGGTACATCGAGAACAGCGAAGAGCTGTTGAAGTACAGGCTTGAGGATACGCCAATCAACCTGCTCGTAAGCGGCCATTTTGCTTACACCTCCAGAGCCCTCGAGCTGCTGAGGAGCGAGTCGAAGTCGCTTCTCGTGACTCTCGAGCAAGGGCCCTTCTGGAGAAGCAACGGCCAGCGCGGCGTTGCGACAGACTGGAACAAGGGCATGATAACAGAAGAGACCAGAAGCGTCGAACGAACCTTGATAGACGTAGGCGCAACGATGGTGACAATCGGCCGCGACCAGAGCATAATTATCGACTCTCTCAAGGAGCGGATGCTAAGGGACCAGCGCGCACTAAGCGACATAGAGGAGAGAGAGGCGGTAAAGAAGCTGTTCGCGTCTGTCAAGGATCCCGCTTTTGGGGAGGCTGGAAAATCGGCTGCAGACTCCAGCATAGAGATCAAAGAGGACCTGGAGGTTGCTGTCGCAAAAAGCCGCAGGCCCAGCGAGCTGAGGCAGAGGGATGCGGCCTGGCTGAACAAGAAGACACTCGTTGAGATGGTTCCTTATATGAACGGCCCCGAGCCTATACCTGCGGCGCGCTACAGGTTCGCAGATCTGAGCGACATACACATAGGTGGGTGGGCCAAGGAGGACGTGATAGACGCATATGTCAAGTACCTGAAGCAGTTAGAACCCGACTTCCTGATCTTCGGCGGCGATATCCTTGAAGGCAACAGGGGCAACAAGCTCGGCTTCAAGAACACCATAAAGGAGGCGAACGACCCCGAGATAGACCTCCAGAGGCCTCACACGAGGGTCATACAGAACGTGGACTCTCAAGACATAGTGTTCATGCAGCACTTCGGGGAGTTAATATTCGATGTGCTAAAGAGAGGTGGCTCGATAGTGATCGCTTCTGGCAACCACTACAACAACACCACCGCCGACGACGCCCACGATGAAGCCACCAGGCTCAGGAACGACATCAAGATGTACCTGATGCGCGAGGGGCAGAACGGAGCGCTGCCGGAGGGGTGGGAGAGCAGGATAAAAGTGGCCAGGGGAACGGAACAGGGGTCGGCCTCGTTCAGGGTTAAGGACGAGTTCAATGACTTCTGGGTTACTGTTACGCACAGAGGCGCAGCGAGCAAATCTGGCATGGTGAATGAACTGGAGAAGAGGAAGACGGAGTCGCTGGCGACCTTCTCGCACGACCTCCATAACGCCCAGCAGGCGGAGACGCTCAATCACGTATTCACCAGAGGTCTTTCTATCCAAGACGCTTCACAGGACAACTATCTGAAGGGCATAAAAGTACCAACAAGCACGCGCGGCATCAACGGAGGCGTGGTCCAGGACGTGTACGCGGCTATGGACGAGTATGGCAAGTCGCGCCTGGTGAGACAGACCACAGAGCTGGTAACTGAGAACAGCCTCATAGCAAAAGGTCTGCAGAAACCAAGCACGGCGTACGAAAAGGCATTGGACGAGGAAAAAACGATACACTTGAAGAGCACGCAGAGGAAGCATGCCGCTCCTGTGTTGGTCAAGTCGCGATGAGTAGAGGCGCAGTGCCGCTATTCTAAAAAACTTATAAATGTATCCGTCGGTATAGTAGCGGCGACAAGGCGAGAAGATGAAGCTTTCCGAGATATACAGGATGGACATCTACAGCGACTCAGGGCAGTACCTGGGCGAGGTCCAGGACATAATAGTTGACCTGGAGAAGGGCGAGGTGAGCAGGCTGCTCATGGTTCCGATGAAGAGCATGCGTGGCGACATGCGTAGGACACTGATGCAGAAGAGCGTCCTGTACAAGAGCGTCAAGAACGTCGGCGACGTTGTGCTCGTGTCCGCACCCTCGGTTGGCGGTCAGGAGACCACAAAGGAAGAGGTAAACGACCTCTCGAAGTAGCACGCCTACTTGTTTGATTTTTCACGTATGGCGGAGCATGCGGCATCGACCACCTCAGCTATCCTCTTGTGCTGCTCCTCCCTGCTTCCAGTGCCGTCGATTTTTACCCACCGCTTTGCCCCATAGCCCTCTGATATCATGCGCTCGTAGACCTCCCTGACCTTGTCCTGTATCTCCCTGCTGGTTTCGTGCCTGTCGGCCTTCCCTCCAGCCAGCTCCTTCTGGCGCTTCTTCCTGCGCATTGCAGTCTCACTAGGAATGTCGGTATAAATCGCTATGTCAGGCTCCCTGAGCCCAAAGATGTCCTCAACCCGCTTGGCGTCCTCATATCTGAAGCCAGTGGCCGATTGGTAGGCAACGGTGCTCTGGAAGTACCTATCCATGAGGACCACTCCGCCCGTCTCCAGCTCCCTCTCTACCTCCTCCGCGTTTGCCACCATGTCAGCCAGAAAGAGGAGGAACACCTCCTTCGTGCCTCGCGTCTTCCTACCCTCCAGGTGCTCGGCGAGAAGCCGGCCGTACGGCGACCCGTAATCAGGGTACGAGTACCACTTCACCTTAAGCCCCTCCTTTACAAGGTGCTCTGCCAGGAGCTCGGTCTGTGTGCGTTTTCCGCTCCCGTCGGGCCCTTCTATCACGACAAGCAGTCCTCTCATCCAAGCGCCAGAACTCTCAAGGGAATGCGCAGCAGGCATTTTTACCGCTTGCCTATCAAAATTTTCCTGCACGTAAAAGCAGGCATCAAGGTGCAGGGTTTTTGTGCATATTAATAAATAATTTTTCAGGATTGTCGTTATGTGAATCGGGGAGTTCTGTGGCTAGAGGCACCTTTATAGTTCTCGAGGGGCTCGACGGCGCCGGGGTCTCGGCGCACGCTGCCAGTCTTGAGTCGCATCTTAGACAGCGCGGGTACAAGACACTGCTGACAAAGGAGCCCACCACCGGCGCGATAGGCAGCATGATAAAGGAGGTTCTGAAAAAGAGCGGCGCCGCGCCCTTCAAGTCAATACAGCTTCTCTTCTGCGCTGACAGGGCAAAGCACCTGGAGGATGACATACTGCCCGCGCTAGAGCAGGGAAGGGTTGTCGTCTGCGATAGGTACATGTTCTCCACACTCGCCTATGGTTTCGCATCCGGGGTAGACACGCACTGGCTCTACAACGTGAACCGCGAGTTCCAGATGCCAGACCTGACAATCTTTATCGACATAAATCCAGACCTCTCGATATCTAGAATAGCAAAGGAAAAGAGGAGCAGGGAGATCTTCGAGAAGAGGGAGACGCTGGGCAAGGTAAGGAAAGCGTACCTGAACCTTGCAAAGAGATTCAGGTTCAGGATAGTCAGCGGGGAGCAGGAAAAGGAGGCTGTAGACACGGAGATAGCGGAAACTGTGGACAAGTTCCTCACGAGAAGGTAATCAATAAATAAGCCAGCGCCGCAGTATCCTTCGCTCCCATCGTCTAGTCCGGCCAAGGACATAGGGCTTTCAACCCTGTAACCCGGGTTCAAATCCCGGTGGGAGCAGGTTTGCGATTACGAGTGATGGTATGGCGGGGTTAAAGGATTCCGGGAAGAAGCAGGTTTTTGATTCGGGGGCGCAGCGCGACTCCCGGGAAGGAAAGGGGAGGTATGATCTGATACCCAACGCTGCGCTGCGGAGGCTGGCCATAGTCTACGAGAAGGGCGCAAAGAAGTACGGGGAGCGCAACTGGGAGAAAGGCATGCCAATCTCAAGGTTTCTCGACTCGGCGCTGCGTCACATAAACCAGCACATAGAAGGCAAGCGCGACGAGGACCACCTGGCCCAGGCGATGTGGAACATCGCCGGTGCAATCCATACGGAGGAGATGGTCGCAAGGGGCAAACTTGACAGCAGGCTGGCAGATCTCCCAAATCACGTCGCTTAGAAAGCTGTTTACCATGGGCGGACCTCTATACAAGCTTACCGCGCTTGACGGTGATAGATGGAAGAGCATCGAGATTGACGTAACCAAGTCCGCGTCCTCATTTTCCTCCGTCGGAGACGGGCTTAAGACCGTTCTCAGGTCCGTGCTTAGCAACACAGCCCTAGGCATAAACGACGTGGTCGAGTTCGGTGCTGGGAAATTGAAGAACGTTCCGTTCGTGCTCCAAGCCGGCAAGAGCATAAGCGCTGTAGAGTTCGATAGGCTCAATGCAAACCGGCTGGCACAGCGCAACTATTCCATATGCCAGGCATACGGCGAGAAGTTCCGAAGGCTGACTCCGCAAGAGTTCGCCCATGACGAGCAGAAATACGATCTTGCGATGCTGGTAAACGTCTTAGCGACGATGCCCCATGCACCAGAGCGCGTCGAAGTTCTCGATCTTCTGCATGACAAGCTGCGCGACGGCAAGTACGCGCTTGTTTTCTGGCTCAAGGACGACGACCGCTATAGGCAGCTTCAACACGAGGGCAAGGAGTGCACAGACGGAATCTGGCTTGGCGACGGCAGGAGGCATCAGACGTTCTACAGGCGCTTTTCGCCCGAGGAGATAATAGCCCTGATGCACGACTCCGGATTTGTCCCGTTCAATCGTTTCTACGTGGAGACAAACCACGCTTTCCTGTTCAGGAGGAGCTAGCGCCAGGCCGCGATATAGGATAAAAGCCTTCGCTGCCAATTCATTAGCATGAAGAAGGAGCGAATAGCCAGGCTCGCCAAGCAGGAGCTTGAGGAGAGCGGGTTCGCCACCGTGCTGGCCAGCAATATGCACACGTGCGCCGATGTGATAGCAGCGCGCGGAAGCCAGAAGTTCATAATCAAGGTAGCGCACAACATAGACTCTGTAACAAAGAAGGAGGCGAGCAGCCTGTTCAAGCTTGCAAAATTCCTCGATGCAGAACCGATAATCCTCGGCTCTATGGCCGGGATTAGGCCCCTCAGGGAGAACGTGAGCAGCTACAGGTTCGATGTCAGGTGCGTATCTCCGAGCACGCTCCGCTCGTTGCTGCACGGGGAAGCGAAGCTCTTCTCTTCGAGGTCGTTCGGGGTTAAGGGGCCTATAGACGGCATGAAACTCAGGAGCTTGAGGAAGGTGAGTGGCATGCGCATGTCGGAGCTGGCAAAGCAGACAGGCCTGTCCGAGTCTACGCTCTATAAGCATGAAGAAGGGCAGGGATACGCGGCAGTAAGCACGATACTTAGAATAGAGAGGGTGCTGAATGGTAGGATAGGGGCCGAAGAGGTGCTGCAGCATAAGGTCCAAAGAAAGCAGAGGGACGAAACCTTCGGCAGGACGGGCTTGCAGGCGTTGGAGCTACGCAGCGCTCCGTTCGACATCATCGCCAAGGAGAGGAATTATTTTGAGATAAGCTTCGACGCCAACTTCAGGACCATGGAGAAGCGCGCCGCGTTCTTCGCCGCGATAAAGGAAACTTTCGACAGCAACTATCCGTTCTTCCTGGCCAAGAACGCGAAGGGCAGGATAAGGGGCATACCTGTTGTCGACAACGCAGAGCTGTCGAAGGTAAGTTCGGAGGACGAGCTGCTCAACATCGTCTACTGATCAGACGATGAACAGCACCACGTTGCCGAAGAAGAGCGAGACGACAACGCCTATGAGTATGAAGACAGCGAGCGGCGCCGCGTTCCTGTAGACCGGAAGCGTGATCTTCGCATTCCTTATCCTCGCGATAAGCTGCTTGGTTGCCAGCCTGCCAAAGCCCGAGTACTTTGAGAAGTAGCGCCTCTCAGAAGCGCTCATCATGTTGAACGCGATTATGTCGCCCTCGTCCAGCCGCCTCGGGTATATCCGTTCTACCATGCGTGTGGTTATCTCCTCCTCGAACACGAGGGTAAGGGAAGATGGTATCGCTACAAGCAGTATGAGCGCAACCCGTCCAGCGCCGAACCCGTAGAAATAGTAGACGAAGAAGAGGAGCACCATATAAAGCGTGAACAGGGAGGCGCCGTAGGCTACGTGCTTCAGATCGGGGACCCGGCTCCACATCTTCTTGACGAACAGCAGGTAGTATATCGGCACGACCCATATCGCAGCGAAACCGGTCGCCACGAAGACCGAAAGTATGAACGGCAGACCGAGTTGCACAGCAGCGGAGAACATCGGTGCGGGCTGCACAGGAAACACCAGGCTAATGGCCACCAGCTCGAAGTAATCTCCGGCGCCCCAGAGCCCCATCCTGTACACCACATACCCCAGGCTTCCTACGATCAGTGCCACGGTCAGGCTGAGCAGCAGCTCGTTCTGGTAGAAGAGCAGCGTTACCGCCAGCCCCACCAGCACGCTCGCGTATGCGAACACGTCCGGCACGTTCCTCTTGTTGAAGAGGTCAAAAGCAGCGTACAGAACCGCTATCGCTATAAGCGAAAGCATCGATGCAGTGAACCCTATATCCATCCGTCTCCCGTCCTTTCAGTACAAAAGATTTAAATATGATGAACCCAACAATACATAAAATACTGTGTTCGTATGCAAAGCTGCAAGAGCGTAAGGCTGTGGCACGACTCATTCTCAAGGATAGCCACGGGCATGCCTCTGACATGCTACTTTGCTAATACAATCAAGCCCCTTGCGTAAGGGCTAAGGTCTGTCTGTTTTCCTGGTGCTCTTATGCAAGTGGGTCGAACTAGTAGCTATGCAATTGCGGTGCTCCGTCTCAGCGGGAAGGAGGCGCAGATGCTCGCGGAGATAGGGATGGATTGGGGATCCACGGCAACGAGCTTCGTGGAGTACATATGCGACCGCTACGAGATATCGCGCAGCGGAGCCTGGTATGCGCTGAAAAGGCTCAAGGAGAAGGGTGTGGTGGAATTCACGGAGAAAGGGGAGGAGCAGAAGCCTCTCAGGATGACCGAGAAGGGACTGGAGGCGTTCCGCGCGTTCATGTACGAGGTGCGGAAGGATGGGGGTCTGGTGCCGGAAGGGCGGAATAATCCGCTCTCCGGTATTGGATTTGGGCCTGGGCCAGCATTCTGAACGTGTATTTTAATTTGTAATGCAAGAGGCTAGCATGGCCGCCGCGTCGCAGTATGTTTGGTTTGACGGAAAGTTTGTGCCCTTCGAAAAGGCGAACGTGCATGTGCTCACGCATTCGCTCCAGTACGGCAGTGGCATCTTCGAGGGCATAAGGGCGTACAAGACCGCCAAGGGACCAGCGATCTTCAGGCTCGACGACCACGTCAAGAGGTTCTTCAACACAGCCAAGATATACGGCATGCAGCTTCCGATGAAGCGCGAAGACCTCAAAAAGGCGATAATCAGCCCCGTAGAGAAGAACTCCCTCAACGAGTGCTACATAAGGCCGTTCGGTTTCTACAACGACCAGCACATAGGGCTCAGTCCCCTTGGGAAGAAGGTAAGCGTCGTCGTTGCAGCGATAGCGTTCGGCAACTACTTCGAGAACAAAGATAAGGGGATAAGCTGCAGGGTCTCGTCGTGGCACAGGATAAACTCGGAGATACTGCCGCCGGAAGCGAAAGGCAGCGGCAACTACCTCAACTCGATACTCGCATCTACCGAGGCGAAGAGGGAGGGCGCAGACGAGGCGATAATGCTGTCTGTTGACGGCTACGTGGCGGAGGGCCCTGGAGAAAACCTCTTCCTGGTGAGGAACGGGAAGCTGGTCACTCCAGACGAATCGGCAGACATACTGCTCGGCATAACGAGGGACAGCATAATCAAGATAGCAGAGGCGAAGGGCCTAGAGGTGGAGGAGCGCGGGGTTCACAGGGAGGAGCTGTATACGAGCGATGAAGCGTTCTTCGCAGGCACCGCAGCCGAGATAACGCCGATAACGCGGGTAGATTCGCGCAGGATAGGGAAGGGCAAGATCGGACCCATAACGAAGCTGCTCCTCGATTCATACGACGAGGCCGTCACAGGGCAGAACGACGATTTCTCGTACTGGCTCACCTACGTGTAGCCGATTCACTTCCTGTTGAAGTCGTCCTGCAGCCTGACTATGTCGCTCTCGTCAAAATCGCCGCTTATTATCTCGAGTAGTATGGCGTCCGTGATGCCGTAGAACCTGTGCTTCGCGCGTTTCGGTACAGTTATCTCCTCGCCCTCCCGCAGCCTCATCTCCTTGTCGTCAAGCGTCACCAGCACCTCTCCGGAAACGACGTGCCAGAACTCGGAGTCGCGGTTGTTGTGGTACTGGTAGCTGTTGCGCTTCCCCTTCTTGACATAAAGCAGCTTCACAGTGCACTTCTCGTTGGATACGAACCAGTCTTCTGATCCCCATGGCCTAATGTCCACGACTCTCTTGCTTAGCATAAGGGAAGCCCCCAGTTCAAGCTCAATTCTTCTTGTCTTTCAGGTTGTGTTCTATCGTGAGCTTTATTCCTTCATCGAGCGAGCGCTTTGCGACAAAACCAAGCTCCCTCTTTGTCTTGCTCATGTCGGCGCATGTATGCATGACGTAGTTGCTGAACGGCGTTTCGATATACTTTGGAGTCACCTTCTTACCCATCTGTTCCCCAAGTTTCTTCAGCATCTCATTTATCGTATAGCTTTTGCCTGTTCCGACATTGTACACTCCAGTCTTATCCGATTCTGCTGCTGCCACTAGCGCGTCAACAACGTCCTTCACGTAGATGAAGTCTCTAGTCTGAAGGCCGTCTCCATACACTACGGGTTCCTTGCCATCCTGCAGGTCCCAGATGAACTGCGAGATAAGATTTGCAAATCTGCCCTTGCTCCTTTCTCGCGGTCCATAAACCGAGAAGAACCGCATGCATATTGTTCCGACACCGAACATTTTGTTGTACAATTCTGCAAGTCTTTCAACCTCATATCGCGCCTCGGTATAGAAGTCGGTGACTTTTGGTATCATCTCCTCTTTCTGCGGCACGCTATGGCCGTTATATATGGAGGAAGAAGAGGCTATTACCACCTTCGCCTTCGTCTCTTTCGCAAACTCCATGACCTGTATCGCGCCGTCGATTACCTTGTGCACCAAGTTTCTATCCTCCTTGTACATCGGTGTAGATGAGTACATACCCAAGTGGAATATCACGTCCGGCACGAATTCTGACTTGGATATGTCAGAAACATCCAACTGCTTAAACTTTACGTTATTATTTTTAAGGAAGGCATCTATGTTGAGCACGTTTCCTGTGTGCAGGTTGTCCAACACCAGCACCTGGTTGTCCTTCGCAAGTTCCTCCACAACGTTGCTGCCCACAAACCCGGCCCCGCCAGTAATGATTACTTTTTTGCCTTTCAAGAGAAAGCCCCATACTTAGTGTCATCTGGCCTTTATTAAAATAGTGTATCAAAGGAGCTTCAACGGCTTCGTAAACTTGTCTATCTTCGCAGCCAAGTCTGGACCGATGCCCAGCGCTGTCGTCGTCCCTGGCGGGAGCTGTGTCAATCCGGCGTCGTTGACGAGCGCGCACGGCACCTTCTCGTACTGGAACGCCTTGTAAAGCCGTTCAAGCATCTTCTCGTCGTCGCCCTCCAGCACGATCTTCTTCTGCCCGCTGTCGAGCCACGCCTTGATTATCTCCTTGTCCTTCTTCTGCGCCTCTGCGTAGCTGAGCATCGACGCGTGCGCCACCTGCGCTGCCAGCTTGCCAGCGCCCATCTTGAGGTCCTTCCTGACCACGATGACCTGCTTGACCTCGTCCATGGGCTATTCTCTGCTAGCAGTCTTATTAGGCTATCGACGAATCGCTTCGGCAAAACGCTTACCATCATGAAGATCCATTTAAACTCCAGGCCCAAAGGCAGAGCATGCTCAGGAACTTCCTGCACGGCGTGAAGGTGAAGATGATCTCGCAGATAGAAGAGAGCGAGCGAAGGATGGCAGACGAACGCAGCAGAGACCAGAGGCGGTCCCTGCGCGATGGGCTCCTGGGCGACAGGCGCGGCTAGATCGCCCCATTTTGATGCGAACTCTGCGTCAACTATAAAAGGCTCCTCGCAGAAATAATATGCGATTCCTTTGTCTGATTTCGGCAATAAAGCGATATCCGGCCAGATCAAGAGCTACTATGCCAGCGTAGCAGGCATAGCCCCCGACAGGATAGAGGAGAGGGAGTTCGGCTTCGGCAGCTTCGCAAGCAGGATAGCAGTGAGGCACACCGCGTTCGGAGGCGAGAAAGAGCTGCGCTCGTATCTGGTCGATGCGGCCCCGCTCCACGTCGACTACTCCGCGGCCTACTACAAGGACCCTACGGCTGCGATGGACAAGAAGGGCTGGCTCGGCTCTGAACTCAGGTTCGACATCGACGCCGGCGATATAGTCAAGCTTCCGTGCAGGATAGAGCACGGCAAGGAATGGGCGTGCGAGAAATGCCTGGAAGCGGCGAAGGGCGAGGTCATCAAACTCATCGAGAACTTCCTCGTGCCAGACTTCGGGTTCTCCGCGAGGGAGATGGAGATAAACTTCAGCGGGAACAGGGGCTACCACGTGCACATAAGGAAGGAGAGCGTGCTCTCGCTCGGCAAGTCTGCTAGAGAGGAGATAAGCAACTACATATTCGGGCAGGAGCCCGACTATGATTCGTTCTTCTACACCGTGCGCATCGACCCGAGGCACGAGAAGCAGATGGGTCCAAGGCCCAGCGACGGCGGCTGGCGCGGAAAGGTAGCCAACGCGTTCCTCAATGCGGCTCACAGCAAGGAGGACCTGACCTCGCTGGGCATCGACAAGACAGTTGCAAACAAGATATTCGCAAACATCGCAAGCGTGAGGAAGCAGATCGAGGGCGGCAACTGGGACTTCTACAGCATACCTAACAGGAAGAGCGTCTTCGAGAACCTGCTCAGCAGGCAGGTCATAAACCAGGGGAACAGGATAGACAAGGGCGTGACCAACGACCCCTCGCACCTGATGCGCCTGCCCAACAGCATACACGGCGGAACCGGCCTGATAGCGAAGAAGGTACCGTCGCTGGCGGCGCTCGAGCTCTTCGATCCGATGAAAGGCGCGGTAGCGTTCAATACCGGCGAACTCGCGGTAAGAGTCGACTCCAGATACAGGCTCGTGATGAACGGCAAAGAGTTCGGACCCTACAAGAACGAGGAACTGGAGCTGCCGACATACGCAGCAGCCTACCTCTATTTAAAAGGGTTGGCAGATATAATTAGCAGCAAGTGAGATTCAGCGAGCAAGCTAATTCTCAGGTGAAGAAGTGAACGCCTACAAGCAGATAAACAGGTCATTCCAGGACGCTTACGCGACGAGATCGCAGGAAGTCAAGCGGAGGATAGCCTCGTGGAGGACGCAGCCTCCGGTGGCCCGCGCAGAGAAACCCACCAACGTGGCCCGCGCACGCGAGCTCGGCTACAAGGCCAAGCAGGGCGTGGTCATCGCCAGGGTACGCGTCGACCGCGGGCTCAACAAGCGCAGGAAGATACAGGCTGGAAGGAAGCCATCCAAAGAGGGACGATTCTACGCTTTCAGGAAGTCGCTTCAGGCGAGGGCCGAGGAGCGCGCGTCGAACAGGTTTGCAAACTGCGAAGTTCTCAACTCCTATTTCGTCGGCCAGGACGGAGAGTACAAGTTCTTCGAGGTCATACTTCTAGACAAGTCGCATCCCTCGGTGCTCTCGGACCCCAACTACGCCAGAGTGATAGCCCACAAGGGCAGGGCGATACGCGGGCTCACAAGCGCCGGGAAGAAGTTCAGGGGCCTAGTCGAGAAAGGCTTCGGCACAAGCAGGAACAGGCCGAGCGTCGCGCAGGGGATGAGTAGACGTGACAGATAGCCTTTAATGCTTCCTGTGCGAATCCTTCTGCATGACGTTCGTCTACGGCGTAAGGCCCAAACCGCTTTCTAATTCAGCGAAAGAAGAAAAGAAACTGATAGATGCGTTTGCCAAAGATGTCAGATGGCTTGAAGCCCACCGCAAAGAGCTGAAGAAGAAGTACGACGATGACTTCATAGCCATAAAAGGAGAGAAGGTGATAGCGCACAACTTCCGCCTTTCCAAACTAGTGGAAAAGCTCAGGGCGATCGGCGAGGCGCCAGAGAACCTGCTTATAGACTCAGCGTACCGCCCAAAGCTGATTATGGGGCTGCAGAAAGAACCATGGAAGAGGAAGCTTCTCTTGGACATTAGACTTCAGGGCGAGTCTGAAATAGAGGAGATAGTTACTGGCTCTCCGGGGAAATGGGAGTTTACTCCTGCCGGGGAAAAATATCTCCTAGAGGGCAAGCCCCTCGCCAACTCTAGAAGGAGATAGGCGCATCCAATGCCCTCTGCAACTCTGAAAATCAGGCTGGGCCCCAGAGCAAGGAGCTATGTCAAGATTATAGGCAAGGGCGAGAAGTACAAGCGCGGCAGCGTGTCCTTCAAGGCGGCGAAAGACAGTATAGAGATAAGCGTGGAGGCTGACGACCCCGTTGCTCTTCTGGCCTCGGTGTCGAGCGCCGTGAAGCAGCTGAAGGTCGTAGGAGACGTAAGCTCACTGATAGTGTGACTCACTTCCACAAATACGCCGCTCCCGACACTTTTATAAAGCTAAATCGACCATTATGTTAGCTGTTTTTCGCGTGGACAGCGATACTGTGCTACTTTTCCAAGTGCATAGGCATGAGTCACAGAGGTTCGCTAGAATTTTGGCCCCACAGACGGGCGCAGAGGCTACTTCCAAGAGTGAGGAACTGGCCAGACTCCAAGGAACCCGCAGCCCTCTCGCTCCTCGCGTTCAAGGCAGGAATGACGCACATAGGCATAATGGATGACTCGCTCTCGCCGACGAAGGGGCAGGAGATAATGAGGGCCGCAACAGTTGTGGTCCTTCCAAAGATATTCGTCTACGGAATAAGGTTCTACGGCAAGAAGTACCTGTACAAGCAGCCAATTGACGAGATATACGACGCACCAACGGCCCAGAAGGTCGGGATAAAGAAGACGAAGACAAAGGGCGTAGAAGACGCAAAGAAGAGCATAAAAGAATACAGCGATCTCACGATGCTGGCCTTCGCAGATCCAGAATCGCTCAAGATAGGGATAAAGAAGCAGCTCAGGTTCGAGGTTCCAATCGGCGGAGCCGACGTCCAGTCAAAGCTCGCGTTCGCTGAGAAGATGCTAGGCAAGGAGATAAAGCTTGCGGAGACGATTGCAAATGGCGACTTTATTGATGTTACTGCGGTATCGAAAGGAAAGGGATGGGAAGGCCCGATCCACAGGTTCGGCGCTGCCAGGCAGTACCACAAAGCCACAGGCAAGATAAGGCACATCTCGCCTCTCGGCGCGTTCAGCCCCCCGAAGGTTCTTTTCTCTGTCCCTCAAGCCGGTCACCTTGGTTTCAACTACAGGACCGAGCTCAACAAGCGCGTGCTCAAGGTGGGCACCTCGCAGGACGCAGCCACGGTCACCCCTAACGGAGGCTTCCTGAAGTTCGGAATAGTGAACGGCGATTACCTGCTTATAGACGGCTCCATACCGGGGCCGGCGAAGAGGCTTATCCGCATAAGGAAGGCGCTTCGCTCCTCAAAGAAGGCTGCGGCACCGAAGATCACATACGTGTCGCTGGAGTCGAAACAGGGTGCATGAACATGGAGGTTGAAGTTTACCAACTTGACGGCAAACCCGGAAAGAAGATAGCGCTGCCTGACGTATTCGGAACGCCGTTCAACGAGGACATAGTGCGCAGGGCGCTGCTTGCGGAGCAGAGCCAGGCGTATCAGCCCCAGGGCCGCTACCTTCTCGCAGGAATGGACACATCTGCTTCCTACAAGGGGAGATACGGTACGTACAGGACCCAGAGGCACACGGGGCTTCCGCCCAGGCCGAGGCAGAGGCTGGCCAAGGGCGGCATGGGGGCGGTCAGGAAGATACCGTCTTCAGTCAAGGGAAGAAGGGCCCACCCGCAGAAGGTCGAGAAGGTAATAGCTGAGAGGATCAACAGGAAGGAGTACGCAAAGGCGCTCACTAGCGCGGTTGCGGCCACAAGCAATGCCTCCCTGATAAAGAAGAATTACGCTTTCGGCAAGGAACACCTGCCAGTCATCGTGTCTCCGCAGATCGAGAAGATGGCGAAGACGTCTGAACTGGTGAAAGCGCTAGATTCCCTCGGCTTCTCAGAAGACATGGAAAGATCGCACGCGCCAAGGCTGAAGGAGGACAACTCTAGAAGGAGCAGGAAGAGGTACTTCAGGAACAGCGTCCTGATAATCGCCAAGGACCCGAAGCTGGTCGGCCGCGCAGGCAGGAACCTGCCAGGCGTGGATGTGATAGGAGTAGACGCTCTGCGTATAGAGAGGCTGGCGCCCGGCGCGAAGCCCAGGCTTGCGCTCTGGTCAGAATCCGCAGTCGAATCGGTAGCCGACGGCATCGCCAAGTCGACGGCAAGCTACAAACAGTGATCGTATGGACGCGCTAATGTATCCGATAGCAACCGAGAAGGCAATCAACATGATAGAGAGGAACAACGTCGTCACCTACATGGTGGACATCAGGGCGAACAAGACCCAGATAAAGAAAGAGTTCGAGAGCGTGTTCAAGGTAAAGGTCGAGCGCATAAACACGGAGATAGAGCCGAGGAACAGGAAGAGGGCTTACATCAAGCTGAACGGCCAGTTCAAGGCGAGCGACATAGCGCTCAAGCTCAAACTAGTGTGATCAAATGGGAAAGAATCTTCATCAGCAAAGACGAGGACGCGGCACAAACGCTTTCAGGAAGCCGCCCAACACGTTCAAGGCAGACGTCGCTTTCCCCAGCAGGAAGATAGAAGCGAAGCTGACCGGCGAGGTCATGGAGTTCATCGACGATCCCGGCCACAGCACCCCGCTGATGAGGGTGCAGTACGAGGACAACTCCAGCGCGATATTCCTTGCGCCCGAAGGCATTCGCATAGGTTCCAGGATACAGGAGGGGAGACAGGCGGACATTACGCTGGGCAGCATCCTGCCCCTCGAGGCGATCCCTGACGGCACGCCGGTATACAATGTCGAGGTCCTGCCAGGAGACGGGGGCAAGTTCGCTAGGACAGCGGGCAGTTTCGCAACAGTGGTCTCGCATACGAGAGGGGTTGTGAGCCTGGTGCTTCCGTCCAAGAAGGTCGTCGACATAAATCCCGCGTGCAGGGCCCAGATAGGTGCCACCGCGGGCGGGGGCGCAGATGCGCAGCCGATACTTAGGGCTGGCAAGAGCCACTACATGCATCACGCGATAAACGCTATGTGGCCCAAGAACCGTGGCGTGAAGTCCAATCCTGTAGACCACCCGTTCGGTGGCAAGCAGCACCACAAGGGAGCATCGAGCATGACCTCGAGGAACGCGCCGCCTGGAGCTAAGGTCGGCCACATAGCAGCAAGGAGGGTAGGCAGGAAGAAGAGAGGTTGATCATGGCAAGAGTATTCAGTTTTAGAGGAAAGAGCCTCGACGAGCTCCAGAAGATGAGCATCGACGATTACTCAAGGCTCGTCACCTCTAGGGAGAGGCGCGCCATCAAGAGGATGAGCCTCAGCTACAAGCAGCTAATAGAGATCGTAGCAGAAGCGAAGAAGTCAGGGGGCGGCAAGACGATAAAGACGCAGCTCCGCGAGGCTGTTATACTGCCGAGCTGGGTCGGCACGAGGTTCGGAGTCCACGACGGCAAGGAGTTCAAGGAGATAGTGGTTACGCCGGAGATGCTCGGCCACAGGCTTGGCGAGTTTGCGTACACGACGAAGCGCGTGCAGCACTCCGCGCCTGGAATAAGGGCAACCAGAGGAAGCAAGTTCCTCGCTGTGAAGTGATAACGATGAAGTACTCGGTCAACATAGGCAGGGATTCGCTGGCGCTGGCGCAGGGCTACGACATAGACGCCAGCTACAAGGACCTCTGCGCGGTGTGCGACGCCATCAGGTATCTCAAGACAGACAGGGCCCTGGATGTCATCGATGGAGTAGTGAGCATGCAGCGCCCCATTCTCTTCAACGCCTTCAACAAGCACATGGGCTCGCGACACGAGCTGGGTGGAAGAAAGGGTGCATACCCGGTGAAGGCAGCAAAGGAGGTAAGGCACGTGCTGATCAACGCGATTGCAAACTCGAGGAACAAGGGTCTCGACGAGGACTCGCTCTACGTGGTACATGCATCGGCAAACAAGACCAGGATAGAGAGGAGAAGCCCGTCTAAGGGCTCGCTCACATGGGGCAGGGGGATGTACGGCATGTCGGCCAGGACCCACAGCGACCTCGAGTACTCAAAGATAGAGCTTGGGCTTGCCAATCCGGGTACGGCATCGCTCACAAGCAGGATGAAACTGATGATGAAGGTAAGGAATCCGGTCCGCCAGCAGAAGACCAAGCCGCTGGCCAAGCCGAAGGCCGAAAAGAAGGCAGAGGCAAAGGCTGAGGTTCAGGCAAAGAAGTGAGACAGTGGTTGTGGAGAGGAAGTTTATAGAGGACGCGCTCGTCAAGCACGAGATATCCAAGTACCTGGAGAAGATGCTCAGCAGAGCCGGCTTCTCGAGAGTCGAGATACAGAAGACGCCTGTGATAACCAGGATAACCGCATATGTGACAAACCCAGGAAGGGTCATAGGAAGGGGAGGCTCCACCATAGACGCGCTCACCCAAGATATCAAGACCAAGTTCAAGATAGACAACCCGCAGATAAGCGTCGCGGAGGTGAAGAACGAGGTGCTCGAGCCCAGGCTGGTGGCCAGGCACATAGCAAACGCGCTCGAGCGAGGCGCCAACGCGAGAAGCCTGATGCACTCAACGCTCAAGACAGTTATAGAGAACGGCGCGCTCGGGGCCGAGATAGTCGCGACAGGCAAGCTTGCCGCGAAAGGAGCCAAGGCCAAGCAGATAAAGGTCAGGTTCGGCTACATACCCAAGGCCGGCGACACAGTAAAGCTCGTGGACGAAGCGAAGCTGACCTCGTACCCGAAGTACGGGGCGATCGGCATACAGGTGAGGATAGTGCAGCCAGGAACCCAGTTCCCCGACAGGCAGATGAAGAAGATAGAGCTGCCGAAGTCGCTGGAGGGGGCCAAGTGAAGCTATAAATATAAGGAAGCACCCAATATGTGATTGTAATGCGTATCAAGGAACTAAGGGCGATGAGTGCCGAGATGCTTAAGGGCAAGCTGCAGCAGCTTACCCTCGATTTGTCTATAGAGAAGAGGAAGATAGCAGCCACAGGTGTGCAGAGCAAGAAGGTCAAGGTCAGGGAGATGAGGAGGGCGCGCGCGCAGATACTTACGCTGCTCAAGGAGAAGGGTGTTAGCAACTAATGCCTGAGATGTGCCCAAGGTGCGGTCTCCCCAAGGAGATATGTGTCTGCGAGATACTCGACAGAGAGGCTACCAGGCGCATAAAGATCTACAAGACAAAGGCGAAGTTCAGCAAGTTCGTGACCATAGTGGAGGGGCTGAGCGGCGACGAGCTCGACAAGACCACAAAGGAGCTGAAGAGCAAGCTGGCATGCGGCGGCACCCACAAGAAGGGTGTCATAGAGCTGCAGGGAGAGCACATCGCAGAGGCGAAGAAGGAGCTCGTGAACCTCGGCTTCCAGGAAGGCAGCATAGACGCAGCGATCTGATTTGCAGCAGCATTCGCATAGCATCTGCACAACCCATATAAGCTTGAGATTCTCACCAGCTTTTGCGGTGACCCGATGCTTCCAGTTCTTCCGTTAATTGTCTTCCTGCCGTTCATTTTCATCGTACCTCTATTCCTTCTGGGCGAGAAGCGGTCGTTCGACATAGCACTGGTCTCTTCTATTGTTGTCATCGTGCTGGCTGTGTTAGCTGCGTGGTCTGGGCTGTCGCAAGGGTTTGCGCAGTTGTCGTTCCAGCAGGGCTACATCCAGAGCATAGGCATCAACCTCGACCTCGAGCTCACCAAGTACAGCAACATCTTCATGGTCATGAGCGCCATCGTGCTCCTTTCCGCGGCGATAGTCGCAAAAAGCTTCATCAAGGAATCGCACAGGATCTACAACCTTCTCTTCCTGCTTACCGCTGGCTCCACGCTCGGCGTGTTCCTTGCGGGCAACCTCTTCCTGTTCTACGTCTTCTTCGAGATAAGCGAAATCTCGATGTTCTTCATAATATACATCTTCGGGGGCTACGACCGCAGGTACGCCGCGATAAAGTTCCTGCTTTATTCGCTCGCCGCCAGCCTCTTCCTGCTTCTGGGAATAATGGTCATATACTCTGGCCTGCCGACGCAGACGTTTAGCATCACTTCAATAATCTCGCAATCAGCGTCGCTCCCTTCGGGCACGCAGCTGCTGGCGTTCGCCCTGCTAGCCGTTGCCTTCCTGATAAAGATACCCTCGTTTCCGTTCCATGGCTGGCTGCCCGACGCGCATACAGAGGCGCCCACAACGGGCAGCATGATTCTTGCCGGCATACTGCTCAAGTTCGGGGGCTATGGGCTCCTGCTCATGTTCCTCATGCTCCCGCTCGCCAGCAACTACGCTCTGCCCCTAGCAGCGATCTTCGGCTTCTCCGCCCTGTATAGCGCGATGGTGGCTATGCGACAGGAGCACCTGAAGCGCCTTATCGCGTACACAAGCGTAGTCGACATGGGCATCGCTTCGCTCGGCATAGCGTCGCTCGGTTCTTTCGGGATAGCCGGAGGGCTGTATGCGATGCTCAGCCACGGCATAATCATCTCTCTGCTCTTCCTGATAGCCGGCACCATAGACGAGACGTATGGCACGCTGCTGATTGCAAGGCTCAAGGGAATCGTGAAGAACCTGCCGTCGCTTGCGTACGGCTTCCTGTTCGGCGTGTTCGCGCTCATAGGCATACCCCTCACCTCAGGATTCATCGGCGACCTCCTGGTCTTCATCGGCGCGTTCGGAGTTTTTGGCATCGGAGGCGTAGTGCCGCTTGCCGCGGTTCTCATAATGGGTTCCTTCATGTTCCTTGTTGCCGAACGCGCGTTCTTCAACTCCTCCAAGGCCGTGGAACCGCGTTCATCTCCAGAATCTCGCATCGGTTTCTCTATGGTGTTCTTATCTGCCGCGACGATACTGCTGGGTATCGCGCCATTCCTGCTCCTGTCGCCCTTTGCTGTGTAGCTACAGCACGCTCATGTAGTAGCCGGTGTGTATGACTTCCTCAAGCACGTTTATCAGGTAGCCTGCGTTCTTAGTGATGTCTTCTGTGGTTATCATCCCGGCGAGCCTGTTTCCATCATCTACGACGCAGAGCTTCTTCACCTTCTTCTCGGCCATGTATTTTGCCGCGCCCTCCAGAGTGCTGTCCCTCCCTATGGTCAGGAGCGGCTTGCTCATCACGTGGTCAGCCTTTATGAACCACAGGTTCCTCTTCGCCGACACCAGCCTCCTCACTATGTCGCCCTCCGTTATGATGCCCGCCGGGCTCCCAGCCTTGTCAAGTATCACCACGGCGTCGACGTCATGCTTCTTCATCAGCTTGGCTATGTCCCTTATGCTCGTCTTCTCCTTCGCGGTCACCACCGGATAGCTCATTATGTCCCTGACCGCCAGCGACATCGCCTCGCTCTCCGTCAGCGGTTTCTCATAGACTTCTTGCATGCACCCACCTTGTATCTACTGATGCTGATGAAACCTTTTAAATGGGAGTTTTCTGCCAGTATACCTGCATACAGAATTCGTTTAGCTACGCCTTGGCCGGGATTCGAACCCGGGTCACAAGCGTGACAGGCTCGTATGCTAGACCACTACACTACCAAGGCGCGATAGGACTGCGCATTTCAGGTTTATAATAGTTGACAGGACGTCTATCCGAACTTCAGCTTCATCGCAAGCAGCGTAAGCGTTAGGATGAAGAGTACAATGTTCAGCACCACAAGCGGCAGCGATGCAATCATCGCGCCATATGCCAGTTGTCCTATGTCCCCTACGACAAGGATTGCGAGCCAAACGATCGAGAGGTCGCGCGTGGACCTTGTCCTGAACGCCTTTACGACCTGAGGAACGTACGCAACAGTTATGGCGAAGCCTGAAAGGTAGCCTACTATAGTGGCGGTGTCTAGCATGCGATCGTTTTGCATCCCGCAGGCCGGATTTGAACCAGCAACATCTCGCTTTCTTCTCTTGAGAAGTGTTCAAAAACTACAGGCGAGCGCTCTGCCGTTGAGCTACTGCGGGAAACATAATATAGCAGATTGTGCATATTAATATACTATACATATACGAGACTAGACGATATGTCGAGGAGAATGGGCGCTGGCGGCCAGCGTAGGCACCGCGATGATGACCCGCCTGCAAAGGGAAGCACGCTCGAGGACCTAAAACGTAAGCTGATCCCGCTATCTGTCTACTGGTTCAAGGATTTTGCCAAACAGGTCGTCTCCAACAAGAACTTCCACGACTCGCTTTCCACGTCATTTGCGTTCGCAAGCCTAGGCATAGCCTTTCCGTTCTTTCCGCTCGCGATATTCTTGCCGCTTCTTGCGCTGGTGTTAGTGCTGACGTACCTGGCGCCGCTCCTTGGCCTGATGGCGCTCCTGCTGTTTACTCTCCCGATGCTCATATACCAGGCCCCGCTCGTTGCCTGGATCGTTACAGTCCTTATAAGCGCATCGCTGTTCCTTGGCTACAAACACTACCGGTCCATCTCCTATGCCTACGCCCTTGCGGCGCTCCCCCTGTCGTATCTTGGCCTGATATTCGAGATCCCGGCATTCATCTTCGCCATCCTGGTCCTGGGGTTCAAGAGGAGCGCTATAGTGGGCGTTCTCGTCATACTGGCGGTCGCGGCGCTCTCCGGGCTGGCCAACATCCCAGTATACGGGCCTATAGCGTACAACTCTTTGGCCGTTCACTCCCAATACCTTTCAGGGCTACAGTTTGAGCAGTACTTTGTGGCCTCAAAGCCAACGCCATCGCTAGGCGCATTCCTCGGCGCGTTCTCGTCATCGCTATCTGCCATGTTCAGCGGGGCCGTGGCAGATCACCTCTTCGACGCCTTCTACTACGCGGGCGTGGCCATCGCGTACGACATCCAATACACGCTGCCGCAGATCCTGTTGTGGATATTCGTCGCCTTCAGCGTTTCCAACTATGCTATAAAGAGCAGGTCCGCATACAGCGGCGCAATATCTAGCCTGTTCGCCGCTGTCATCCTGGCGGCATCGTTCATCTTCTCGTATCTGAGCGGCACAACTTTCAATCCGCTTGTAGCAGCTAGTTTCGTGATAACGCCCATCGCCGTCTTCGCCCTCGAAGCCAGCGGCGTCGAGGTGGTCCAGGCCCTGGACGTCATGAAGCAGGACATTCTTGGCAAGTTCGGGGTCGCATTCGAAGATCTGACAAAGGGCACATCAGAAACACTTAACGATGTTGCAAACTACGACGAGACAAAGCAGGAACTCAAAGAGGCGATACTCGGTCCTATAGAGCACAGGGAGATAGCCGGAGCCTACAAGGTCACTCCGGCTAAGGGCATACTCCTCTTCGGCCCCCCCGGCACGGGCAAGACGCTGATAATGCGTGCCCTTGCAAACGAGATACGGGCCGGGTTCTTCTACGTCAAGACGTCATCGCTCATCTCGCCCTTCCCTGGAGAGAGCGCGCAGGCACTCGCGAGAATATTCGCGACTGCGAAGAAGCACGCGCCGTGCGTCCTCTTCTTCGATGAAGTGGACAACATAGCCGGAAGGAGGGAGAGCCAAGAGAGCCAGGCCGGCAAGGAGCTCATCACCACACTGCTCAGCGAGATGGACGGTTTCCAGACGATCACCAATGTAGTCATTGTAGGCGCAACAAACGCGCCCCAGCTGCTGGACCCGGCGGTCATGAGGCCCGGCAGGTTCGACAAGATACTCTATATGGCGTTGCCCGACCAGCCGGCCAGGCAGAAGATATTCCAGCACTATCTCTCCGTGCTTCCGATAGGCAAGGATATCGACTATCCGAAGCTCGCAGGAATGACTAACAGGTTCTCAGCAGCGGACATCAAGAACGTAACCGAGGAGGTGGGGAGAGAGGTGGGCGAGCGGGCCATATCGAAGAGGGAGGTGCTTACGATACGCATGGGTGACGTCGTAAAGGTTGTCAAGGGCACCAAGCCGTCAACATCGCTCTCACAGCTCGAGGAGTACAACACGTTCAGGATGGACTACGAGAGGCGCACCCATCCAGAGAGCCAGATCGAGGAGGGGAAGCGCATTACTCTCGATGACGTTATCGGCCTGGAAGACGCAAAGAAGGCGCTGCACGAGGCGGTGGAGATACCGATAATGCATCCCGAACTCCTGAAGAAATACGACATAGGCAACATAAAGGGCATACTCCTCTTCGGCCCCCCCGGCACGGGCAAGACCATGCTGATCCAGGCGATAGCAAACGAGCTTGGGGATGTGCATGTGCTGTCGATATCGGGTTACGATGTTGTCAAGTTCGGCGCGAGCCAGGCGAGCGCCACCGTCAAGGAGATATTCGACAGGGCGAAGGAGAACGCTCCTGCGATAGTCTTCATAGACGAGATAGACGCGCTTGTGCCTTCCAGGGACAACGCCAAGGACTCCTCGCTGCAGATGACCGGCGAGTTCCTCGAGGAGTTCGACAAGATAAAGGACAGCACCGGCATAGTGGTCGTGGCAGCAACGAACAGGCCCGACGTTCTCGACCCGGCACTGCTCAGGGCCGGCAGATTCGACAGACTGATCTTCATGCCGCCTCCCGACGCTGAGAGCAGGGCCAAGATATTCGAGCTCAATCTTGAGAAGGCTCCGCTGGCCGAAGACGTGGATTACAGCAAGCTTGCGCAAGCGACAGAGGGCTACACCGGAGCCGACATCGCGAACATCTGCAGGCAGGTCAAGATGAACACGCTGGAATCGAGCCTAAACTCTGGCAGCGAGACGAAGATAAAGATTAGCGACATCCTCGGCCTAATGCAGAGGGCGAGGCCATCGGCCCCTACTATAGTCCTCGGGAGGTACCTGACTTTCTTCAGCAGGTACGGGAAAAGGTAGCCAAATACGGCTGTTAGCCCCCAGTCCTTATGCCTATTCCTATTAGCGCAGTGGTGGTAGCGTTGAGCGTTGTGGTGCTCGCGCTTGAGGTGACGTTCACTGTGGTGGTGGCGCTGCTGGTGCTGCTTTGCGTGGTGGCACTGATAGTGCTTGATGTGCTAGTCGAGGTGGTGTTTAGAGTAGTAATCAGCGATGTAGTCATCGCGCTTGTTGTCGAGCTTGCTGTCTGTGTCTGGTTGGTCAGGTTCGCCGCGGTAGCATTTGCGAACAGGTAGCCACCTGCTCCTTCCGCCAACTGGGCCACAGGCTGCGGGTAAGCTCCAAACAGCAGCGTGACGCCTAAGCAGAGGATAACTACCGCGAGCGTCGGCCGATCCAGATTCATGCTGTACGAACCAAGCTTGCCTGTGTACATTGCGGTAAGCACCTTGGCGTAGTAAAACACGGATATGACGCTGTTGATTATGCCGATGAACGCAAGCCAGGCCAGGCCCGAGTTGACCGCGCTGAGGAATATGAGGAACTTTCCGAAGAACCCTGTCGTGAACGGGAGGCCCACCAAGGAGAGCATGAAGATGGTCAGCGACACAGCGGCGAAGCGGTTCTCCCTATAGAGCCCAATGAGGTCGTTTATCTCGTTCCTGTCCCTGCTCTCCAGCCACGCGATGATGCTCATCGCTCCTATGAAAAGGAAGGCGTGCGCAAATATCTGGAAGGCGCTGCCACCCAGGCCCGCAGCATTTCCCACCGCTATTCCTATCAGTATGTATCCGGCTTGCGATATGGATGAGTAGGCGAGCATGCGCTTCAGGTTATCCTGCAGCAGCGCTACAATGTTGCCGTAGAACATCGTAAGTACTGCAAGCGCCGCAACGATCTCGAACGCCAGATGGAATGAGATAAAGACGAGTATAAGCACCTGCATCAGCGCAACCAGCCCAACCTTCTTGTTCAGTCCCCCGAGCATGGCCGTCGCATATCCCGCCGAGCCCTGATAGACGTCAGGCAGCAGCACGTTGAATGGGAATATAGAGGCCTCGAAGCCCAACGCGGCAACGAAGAGTACAAGAGCGAAGTACATCACGCTGCTCTGCTGCTGTCCGGAGAGGGTCAGCGAGTTTGCAGATCCGTAGACAAGCACTATGGCGAACGAGAGGAAGGCGATGGCTACCGATGCCATGATGAAGAGCTTGGTTGCCGCTTCGAGCGCGCCCCTTCTCGAGAGCAGCACGATGAACGCTGATGGTATGCTCATCAGCTCGAGGCCGAGGAAGATTGAGATGAGCGAGACCGAAGACGCTACGAGGTACATTCCGACCAGCGCGAACGAACCGAGCATAGCGAAGTTCTCATAGTCCTTTGATCTCGCGTAGGCAACAAGATTCAGCAGTATCATCGAAGCCGTGAAGAGCATGATGAAGAAGAGCGAGAAGGGGTTGGATGAGAGGAGGTTGAAATAGGTCCCAGGGCTGCCCCCGAACAACCACGCTCTTGCCAGGAGCACCGCAAGCACAATTATGTTGAACGCGAGGAGCGCACGTTTGTTCCCGTACACCTTCAGGATTATGTTTCCTAGTGCGAGTATCGCAAGTACAGTAGCAAGAATATACGCCTCAAACATCAGACCGCCACCACTACCAGCACAAGCACCAAAGTTCCCAGCGCAAACAGCGCCACATAGGCGTTGATGCTTCCGCTCGATATCCTGCGGACACCATGCGACATCCCTATTACCGCGTGCCCGAAGAGGTCAAATGCCGCGTTAAGCTTGAAGTCTATGTATGCGAACCCTTCGGCCAACGCCTCTACAAAGTACGCTATGTGATTGTATGCGGAGTTCATCACCGTAGCAGTGTACACCCTGTTCGCCACAACTTCTGGCATTAACTTTCTTAGTCTGCTCTTCCTCTTGCTGGCGTAGATGAAGTAGGCAATCCCCACTCCAACAGTCACCACTGCAGTCTCCGCCACAGCATCGCTCGGGTTCGTGTTCAACTGAGCTCCTGCTGTTCCGGGAAACAGGCTCGGCGCCAGAAAGAACACCGCGCTGGCGGCAAGGACTAAGGCAGCAAGCACAGCCGTGCTGTAGGTCATAGTTCTGGGAGCGGCCGCGTAGTCGAGATTCGTCCTCTGGCTCGGGCTCTTCTTTGACTGCATGAAGAGCCACCTGAATATGTAGAAGCTCGTCGTCAGGCTGACAAGCAGCATGAGTGCGTACGCAATCAGATTGGCCGCAAACGCAGAATCCACTCCCGCATTTGCAAAGAATCCGTCGAACGGGACGAATCCAGCGAGTGCAAGCACCCCGAAGAGAGTGGTTATGTAGATGAGCCTGTTCTGGCCTATGCCACCTATCTTCCTGAGGTCTTCTTCCCCTGTGGCCTTCATTGTGCTGCCGGCGCTGAAGAAGAGGAGCGCCTTGTAGAAGCTCTGAGCGAAGAAGAAGTATATGGCGGCGAGGAGCGCGTTGCCAGCTACGGCAACTATCATTATTCCCAGCTCCTCGATTGTCGAGTAGGCGAGCACGCGCTTCACGTGCGTCTCTGTTGTAGCGCCGAATATCCCTATCGCGGTTGTTACCGCCCCGATAGCAAGCATGAACGGCAGTACTCCCGCTGCTGAAAACAGGGGGAAGAGGACTATCGTTACGAAGACGCCCGCTTTTACCATTGTGCTGCTATGCAGGAATGCGGAAACAGGCGTCGGTCCCTCCATCGCGTCGGGCAGCCACTCCTCGAGAGGGAACTGGGCCGACTTTGAGAAGATCGCTACGAGGAGCAGGGCGATGGGCGCCAGCGGCAATCCAGATGCGCCGATCCCCGCCAATATCGTTCCGAACTGGAGGCTGCCGAACTCGTTCTGCAGCATCACCATCGCCGCAAGCAGCGCAATGTCTCCTATAAGCACTATTGTTATGGCCTTCCTCGCCGCTGCAATCGCCTTCTCCCTGTCGTACCAGAAGCCTATGAGCAGGTAGCTTGTCAGGCTCAGGAACTCCCATGCGATGAAGAGCACGACGAAGTCTCCGGCCATCGCGAACGCCAGCATCGCCGATTCAAACGCCAGCATCTCGGCGTAGTACCTCCTCTGCTCGCTTGGTAGGTCGATGAATCCCGCAGAGTAGACGAGAACCAGAAGCCCTATGCCGAGCACGAGCAGCATCAGTAGCTCGTTTATCGGCATTACCGATGAGGTGAGCGTGATCCCGACGCCGCCTATCGAGAACCAGGTTGTGGTTTCCACGCCCTTGTCAGCGAGCGGGAACATGAGCAGCGAGATTGCAGCGCCTGCAATCGCGTAGTACTTGGCCCTGTTGTGGTTCGAGTCCACGGCCACAGCTATTATGGCGGCCAGCATCGGGATAAGAATAGCGAACGGTGTCAATCTATCCTCTCAGTTTCGAAAGCCTGGTGACATCGAAATCGAAGCCACGCGACTTCATGTAAACGTAAAATGTTATGAGTGTGATGACCTCGACAGCGGCCACTGACCATATAGCAATTAGCATCGGTACAGCTGATGAGTCGGGGTTTGCAGAGTAGGAGAAGAAATACACAAGGAGTATGCTGCTGAACACGAACATTAGCTCTACAGCCAGCATTATCACAACAAAGTGCCTATCGGATATTATGCCCGCTAGCGCCACTGCCAGGAGCGCAACCGCGCCGATCAAAATGTAGCTTATCATCAAACAACCAGTTTCGCAAACTTCTTTATGACAGCCACGCTTCCTACGGCAACGGCAAACAGCAGGAAGACAGAGGCGAACAGCACGGCATAGTACTCGGAGAAAGCGTTCTGTGCAGCCCCGGAGAAAGCGTTCCCAGAGACCTGTGTCGGCCCTAATCCAGAAAGCGCAGCTACGAAGCCCACTGCCAATACGATTGCAGAGGCTGCGAATACGAATACGTTCCTCATCTTGACCTGCTTCTCCTCAGCCGCAACCGCAACGATCAGGTAGGTGGATAGGCCGCCTACGAACACAAGGAGCTGCAGCAGGGCTACGAGCGTCTGCCCTATGTAAATGAAGATGAGCGAGCTCCCAACCGCCGCAAGCGCGAGAAATATTACAGAGCGCATCAGCCGTTTCTGGAGGAAGAGAGCTGCCCCCGACCCTACGGTTACCGCAGCAAGCAGAATCTCCAAAGATTCAATAGGCATCGCCTATCCCTGAAGCTCCTCCGGCCTCTTTATGAAGTTCCTCTTGTCGTAGGCCTCGAATTCGTATCCCTTGGTCAGCGTGAGGCACTTCGGCGGGCACACCTCCTCGCAGAGGCCGCAGAAGAGGCAGCGCTCTATGCCGATCTGGGGCATCACCTTTGGCCCCCTCCCGGTGATTACCTCAACCATCGTTATGGTCTTGTTCGGGCAGATGCGTTCGCACGCGGAGCAGCTTATGCACGTGTCCATGTCGAGCCTGAACATGTACCTCTCGCGGTCGTCAAGCGACTCCCGCGTTTCGGGGAACTCGACAGTGAAGCGTTCCTCTCCCAAGCTCTTTATGCTCTCAAGCAGCGGCTTCAGCACCATGCGGTCACCCGATAAATACTAGATAGGTAAGTATTAAATTAATCAGCGATAGCGGCAGCAGCCAGGTCCAGCCGAAACGAAGCAGCCTGTCTATCCTCATGCGCACCATCGTCGCCCTGATTACCATTATGAAGAACGAGATTACGAAAACCTTGATCAGCAGCCACACAACCGGAGGGAGAAGCGGGCCGCTCCACCCCCCGAAGAAGAGTATCGCGATCAGGAGGCTGCCAAGAAACATGCGGCTGTAATCGAGGAAGAGGGCGAGCACGTAGTAAGGGGCGCTCACGTCCGTGAGCCATCCCGCGATCAGCTCGTTGTCTGCTTCGCGTATGTCGAACGGCGGCCTCTCGAGCTCGGCGAGCATGGCGACGAAGAAGACCACGAAACCTATCGGCATAAGCAGTGCGAACCACCACTGGCTCTGCGCGTTGACCACGCTTGCCAGGTTGTAGCTTCCGGCGAGCGCACCCACAGAAGCGATTACGAATATCAGCGGTATCTCATAGCTTAGCAGCATCACAACGGACCTCTGGGCGCTTATGGCAGCGAACTTGTTTCCGCTTCCGAACCCGTTGGCGAATATTATGAGCGGCATGAACGAGAGCAGCACGAAAACGACCAGGAGCCCAAATCCGAGATTGGTCTCGAGAAGCGTCGGTGCCAGGGGCAGCAGGAAGACGAGGAATATTGTCAGGGCGAGCATTATGGGTATGGTGCTGAGGAACAGGAGCCCGTCGGCCCTCTTCGGGGCAACGTGCTCCTTCGAGAGCAGCTTTACGAAGTCGGCCATGTTCTGAAGTATGCCGTACTTGCCTGCGTATGTCGGGCCGTGCCTTTTCTGTATCTTCGCTATAGTCTTCCTCTCTAGCCAGCCGAACACGTAATCGAACGCGACTATCAGTATTGATATTGCAACCGCGTAAGCGATCGTGTCCGCCGCGGTAGCAAGCGTGCCGCTGAGATGCAGATAGCCGGAAACGATCGATGTTATCGGCACAGGCTCACCTATCTACGTCGCCCATCACAAGGTCCAGGCTGCCGCTTATCGCGAAGATGTCCGCGGTCCTGCAGCCCCTCGAGATCTCGGGCATTGCGGCGAGGTTGATGAACGTCGGCGCGCGTATCGAGAGCCTGTATGGCTTCTGCGAATCCGCGACCATGTACATCAGGCATTCGCCCCTCGGCGTCTCCCTGCTCAGCGATACCATCCTGTTCTTCGCGCTTGGGAGTATCAGCTTTATGGGCATGCCGAGCGCGTCACCTTCTGGCATCTTTGCCAACGCCTCCCTCACGAGCCTTATGCTCTCCGCCATCTCGAGCATTCTCACCTTGTATCTGGCGAAGCAGTCGCCATCGCTCCTTGTCTGCGGCCTGAAGTTCAGCTTGTCGTAGACGTAATATGCGTTGTTCTTCCTCACGTCGTAGCCGACCCCCGAACCGCGCAGCACTGGTCCAGTAACCCCCAGCTCTATGGCCCTCTCCCTGCTCAGGACTCCGATGCCCTTCATCCTTTCGGTAAAGAGCGGGTCCTTCTCAAGGAAGTTCTCGTACTTCTTGATCCGTTTCTCGATGTACGCCAGCACCTCCCCGGCCTTCTCGCCGAACCCCGGCGGCAGGTCCCTTATCAGCCCGCCTATCCTCATGTTAACGTAGAACATCCTCGCTCCAGACGCCTCCTCGAGCAGGCGCATGACCATGTCCCTGTCAGTGAACGCCCACATGAACACTGTGAAGAACTGGCCCACGTCGTTCGCCATCGTGCCGAGCCAAAGCAGGTGGCTTGCGATTCGCTGCAGCTCTAGCAGCACAGTTCTCACCCACATCGCCCTTTCCTTCACCTCCACCCCCATCGCCTTCTCCACAGTTGCCACGTAAGCATCGTCGTACGACATCGGCGCGATGTAGTCAAGCTTCTCCATGTAAGGTGGGTTCTGCATATACATCCGGGTCTCGACCAGCTTCTCCACGCCCCTGTGCAGGAAGCCAATGTGCGGCTCTAGGTTCACCACGGTATCTCCGTCCACGTCTGCGACAAGCCGCAGCACCCCGTGTGTGCTCGGATGCACAGGGCCTATGTTTATTCTTGTCACCATCTCAATCGCTAGTCTCGTATGGCGCGTTCCACACAAAGTTCTTCCTGAGCGGTGCTGGCTTCCCGTTCCACTTCTCGAGCAGCAGTCTGCGTGCCTCGCGGCCCTTGATCTCTATGCCAAACATCTCGAACATCTCGCGCTCGTACCAGTCAGCCGCTGGGAACTCTCGAATCACCGTCGGCACCCATGCATCCGCAGGGTCGACATCCACCTCAAGCGTCTCATCCCTGTTCTCCGAGAGGTTCCTAAGCATGTAGACCACTTCTATGTACTTCTCGTAATCTACCGCGGTGATCTTGACCAGATACGAGTAACCCTGAGCTTTCAGCTCTCCTGCCTTCTTGCCAAGCTCGCTTCTCTCAATCTTCAATCTCTCCACCGATCTTCTTCTGCAGCTTCATGAATCCAGCGTAAAGGTTTTCGGGCTTTGGAGGGCAGCCGACGACGTATACGTCCACGGGCAGCACCTGGTCGATGCCCTTGATTATGTTGTAGCTCTCCCACCACGGCCCACCGCATGTGGCGCACTCCCCGTAAGCGATCACGTACTTCGGCTTCAGCATCTGCTCGTACAGCCTCTTTATCTCAGGCACCATCGACTTTGTCACCCAGCCGGCGACGACCATGACATCCGCCTGGCGGGGCGTTGCCCTGAAGAACAGGTAGCCTCTGCGTTCCGCATCGATTCGCGCGGATCCGAAGTCCATCAGCTCCATTGCGCAGCACGACAGCCCGAACTGCAGCGGCCACAGCGACCTCACCCTCGACCAGTCTACGAGCCCCTTCGAGAGCGCCTTGCTCACCTCTGACAGCTTTGCGAACATGACATTGGGCTTGCTCTCATGCCCAGCCATCGATGCCTTTACCAGCTCGCTCATCTCCTTCTCCGCGTTCAGGAATCTCTCCTTGCTGTACGGCTGGTCCTCCATCCTATCGCTCCTTTACGAAATCTGCAAGCCGCTTGTCCCCAAACGGGTGCATCTGAGCCACGGCGTTGCACTCCTTGCAGTACGTGCAGTTGCTCCCCACAATGAAGACACCTTCGTCTATCCTACATCCGCATTCCAAAACCTCCATCTATTGCACCTTGCTCCTGCTGATTGCTAGCAGGAGCGCCTCAAACACCAATCCGAAGATGAGCAGCAGCACCATATACAGGCCGCTGGAACCCTGCACGCCTCTCGTAAAAGTCGACCATATTATCACTATGACCCCTATTATCTCGAATGCGAGGAAGGCCACGAAGTAGTGCAGGTACTCGTGCATTATCTCCACCTTCTGCCCCAGGCTCTCCTCTGCGCTCTCGTATACGAGCGTCTTGACATCGTTCTTGTCGCTCCTCGGCCTGACCATCTTGGAGAATAAGAGCGTGGAAACGGGGACCAGCACCGCTATCACAGCAAAAATGAGCACCTGAAGGTATTGGTCGACCATCAGAGGTAATAAGCTCAAAATGTTAATATTCGTATGTTATCTATCATCGTAGAGGCGCGGCTTTGAAGCTTTCAGACAAGGCGATGGGAATCATCAGGCAGGGCAGCGTGAAGCTGCGCGTCAACCGCAGCGGCATGTTTCAGCAGATTACGTTCACTGTAAAGAGGACCAGGCTGGGCAACATTGAGTACGTAGAGCTCTTCACCGACAGGACGATAGAGCTAACCGAGCTGACTAAGATATCTGAAGAGACCGGATTGCCGGTAGAGGCGCCGAACGGCAAGGCCTTCCCGAAGGGCACAAGCGCTTCGGATTTCACCGGCTACTAGACCTTGCTTACCACTCGTCCCCGTTTGCAGGCCATGCAGATTCCCAATCGCGAGTCGAAATCCTTGTCGCATGCCATCTTCCCGCAGGCGTGGCAGGTGTTGGTGGCCAGCTTGCCGCAGATGTGGCACATCCCCAAAGACTTTCTCGCTTCCATAAGCGTCACTCGAACTCGGCTACCTCCTTGAGCAGGTCCCTCGCCTTGGTGAGCGAGAGCGGCCTCATTCCCTTGCTCTTTGCATACTTGCACTGATATCTTATATACGATTCGTTTATTCTCGTGTTCGGGTTTATAGCCTTGCAGCGCTCTATGTAGTCGATTATCACCTTTGCCGCGCCCTCCTCGTCCATGCCCTTCACGTTGACGAGATACGGCGCAAAAATCAGATTGACAGACCTGTGCCTTACGTCCGCGATCGGGCTGGCAAGCAGCTTCTCTATCCACGCATACGATCCCGCCCTGGTTCCAAGCACGGCCTTACTCTCCTGGGGCCTGAGTCCCTTTGCCGCTTCGATAACTTCCCTTGGCAACGCGCTCTTCTCGAT
>JAKASF010000023.1 GCA_021828295.1 Microcaldota archaeon | reverse complement strand
CGATCTCAGTTGATGCGGTGAACATAATAAACAGCAGCCTAAAAATTGAGCCGTTTTATAATCCTGAGGTCATAGAGGTGGCCGATAAATTGTCTAGGGAGCTTAGTGATTACGTCGACTGCCTTATATTAGCTACGGCAATAGCGCTGAAAGAAGATTTGGTGACTGAAGATAGCGAGATAAACAAAAAGAAGGCCATGATTGAAGGCATCTATAAGATAAGAGTCCTCAGATATAGGGATGTAATAAAGCAATAGTCGTTATAGCGGTTGAGATTGTTACTTCAAGCACCGTTATCGGCGCTCGCACATCTTTAACGCGTCACTCTTTCGGCTTCAGTATGACAAGCCCGTATCGGTCAACATCTATGTATTTGGCGCAGTACTTCCGCACGTCGTCAAGCGACACCTCCCTTATCAGCTCTGGCATCTTCTCCGCGAGCGCTATGCTGTTGTAGAGGAGATAAGATTCGGAGATTGAGAGCGCCATTCCCAGCGTGTCCTCCCTGCCTGTGAGGAAGCGTATGCTCAATCCCGTCTTCCTGTTCTTAACCTCGTCCCTGTCGATCTCTCCATCCTGCAGTTTTTCGAACTCTTTCAGGATCGTCTCCTTTGCCCGCTGCAGGTTTTTAGGCTCGACTCCCGCTGCCGCAGCCATGAACCCGAAGGTGCCATACGCAGAGTAAGATGCCCGCGGGTCATAGGAGAGGCCGCGCTTCTCCCTTACCTCATCGAACAGGCGCCTGCTGAGTATCTCGGATATAAGAGAGACAGTGAGATACTCCTTGGTGTGCGCCTCTGCGAAACCTTTTGTCTTGAATCCGATGCCTATCCTGGTCTGCTTTATGCCCTTCTTCAGCACGGTTATCTCGCTCTTCACCTGTTTCTCCTTGGCCTGGATTCTCTTTTGAGCGTTGTACTTCCTCTCAAACCCCGAAAAATGCTTCTTCACGGTCGCAAGCGCTTTTTCGGTGCTTACCCCGCCGTAGATCGTCACGAGCATGTTTTGGGGCGAGTAGTACCTGTCGTATATTTTCAGCACGTCCTGCAGATCCGTGCGCCTTATACTGGCCTCGTCGCCGCCGGTGGGCAGCCTTGCCGGGTGCTTCTTGTAGAGCACTTTCGGCAGGAAGTCGTAGAACATGTATATTGGCGAATCGTCGTTTATCAGATTCTCGTTGATTATGGGGCCGCGTTCGAGTTCAAACTCCTTCTTTGGAAAGGTCGAGTTCATTATCTGATCGGAAAGCAGGTCTATGGCCTTGTTCAGGTAGCCCTTGTATGCTCCGAGGAAGTATGTGGTGGTTTCCTTGTCTGTGAAAGCGTTGCGCATCATTCCCAGGTTCCTGGGTATGTCGTTGATCTCCTGCCACGTGCGTTTCCTTGTTCCCTTGAAGAGCATGTGCTCCAGGTAGTGCGCCGCGCCGCTGACCCTCGGGTCTTCATCTATCGACCCGTATCTCACTCCGACTGCAACTCCGACTGTCTGGTACTGCGGAGCGGGGTATATGGCAACCCTGAGCCCGTTGTCCAAGGTAAAAAGTTTGGTCTTCACTGAAACTGTCATACATCGGTGTCGAACTTTTAAATATCCGTGCTGTAATTTCATCCTGATGAAGGTAACGTTGGTGGTTCATGGCGTGGTCCAGGGCGTGGGCTACAGGAACCTTGTAAGAGGTGCAGCGATGAAGCACAAGGTACGGGGCTTTGTGCGCAACGTCAGGGACGGGAGCGTTGAGATAGTGGCTGTAGGAGAAGAGGACTCGTTGCGCACCTTTGAGGAGGAGATAAAGGTGAGCGACCGCTACGGTCCGCAGGTCATGCACGTAGAGAGAGTTGACCAGGGCCCGGGTTCGGATTCCGAATACGAGGACTTCAGGATAGAGCACGACAAGAAGATATGATTCAAACCTCGTAGTGCTCTTTCAGAACGGGCAGCGTGACCTTGTACTTCCTGCTCAACTCATCGGCGAACTCCTTCTGCTTCCCCTCCTCTCCGTGTATCACGAATATGTTCTTCAGCCCCTGGACCTTGCCGATCAGCCGCAGCAGCTGCTCCCTGTCCGCGTGGCCCGGCAGCCTGTACGTCTCTACCTTGAGCCCTATCTTGACCTTCTTGCCGTCGAAGTCCACCTCCTTCGCGCCGCCGAGTATCTCGCTTCCCTGCGTGCCCGGGGCCTGGAAGCCCATGATTATGAGCTTGTTCACGTGGTTGTCTCCGAGCTTCTCCAGATACCGCACCACGGGTCCGCCCTTCAGCATGCCGCTCGTCGTAACTATTATGGCAGGCTCTTCGGTCTTTATGACCTTCGCCCGGTCGTCCTTCCCCTCAACAACGTGGAAGTTGGGGCTCTTGAACGGGTCGTCCTCGCTCATCAGTATGCGTTTCTGCAGCTCGTCCCTGCAGTATATGACATTGTGCCTGTAGATGCGCATAACCTTGTTTATCATGCCGTCGACGTATATCGGCACCTTCGGCAGAACGCCGGAGCGCACGTAGTCGTCGAGTATGAAGAGCACCGTCTGCGCCTTTCCGACAGCAAAGCTGGGTATTATCACCTTTGCCCCCTGCGCGAGCGTCTCCTTCATGCTCTTGACAAAGCCGGCCATCACCTCCTTCTCCGAGATGAATACATCCTGGGTGCCGCTGTACGTGCTCTCCGTTATGAGCGTGCTCGCCTTTAGGTATTCGGTGTACGCGGGGTCGAGAAGCTTTGTGGTCTTGAGGCTTATGTCCCCGGTGTAGAGCATCCTGTTGTCCCCTTCCCTCACCTCCACCATCGCGCTGCCGAGTATGTGGCCCGCGGGCACGAGCTTTATCGCGAGGTCCTTGACCTTGAACTCCTCGTGGTACTCGACCATCTTGTAGTGCTTGGGCATCTTCGCGAGCGCGTCCTTCTTTATCCCCTTCGGCTTCGATATGCCGAGATAGTCGTTGACTATCACGTTCACCAGCTCGAAGGTGGGCTTGAGCGCGTATATCGGGCCGTTGAACCCGTTCGACAGTATGTGCGGCAGGTAGCCGCAGTGGTCCAAGTGCGCGTGCGATATCACTATCGCGTCTATCTGCTTGAGCATCGAGTCCTCTATTACAGGATGCTCCTCGACCTCGCCCAGCTTTATCCCGGCGTCTATCAGTATCTTGGTGCCCTTGCCCTCCACCATTATGCAGCTTCTTCCTACTTCTCTCGCCGCTCCGTAGAATGTAATCCGCAGCTTGCCGTCCTTTATTATCTCCCTTGGCTTCGTCTCCATCCTTGGCCGCTGTTCTGCTCTGGGCCTTTGCGCGTGCCTGTGCCTAGGCTCGCCGTGCGCCGGCCTCTGATCCGTTCTCACGTTCGTTCTTGTTACGCCCCATTCTTCGGCGTCTGCTAACTTTCTTTCCATATCACATCAATTCTTGTTTTTTCAATTTTGCATTTCTGCCTGTTTTCTTCTATTCTTCTTTCTTCTTTATCGTAGCTATGTCCTCGAGGCTGACCTCGAAAGGTTCCTCGCGCTTCTGCACCCTCCTCGGTCTCGGCTGCTCGCCGGCGCGCGCCTCGGGTCTCTTCCAGCCAGTAAGGTTTCTGAGCTCGGAGTAGAGCGCATCGAGCTTCTTGTCCACCTCGAGCACCTGGTTCTTGTACGATTCAAGAGCCTTCCCTATCTCGTCTATATCCTTCGCGACAAGCTCGACCTTTCGCCTGAACCTGTACGCGTTTACAGCTTCTTCTAGTTCCTTGTTTATCTCGTTCAGCTTCTTTATCAGCTCCCTCTCGGCTGTCAGGGTAGTGGCCTCTGTGGCTATGCGGAACTCTATGCTGCTCTTCATCTTCCTGAGCTTGCCCATGTTCCTGGCGGCGTTGCTCGTATTGGGCAGTTTGGAGAGGGCCACCTGCTCCTCCTGCTTGTAGTTTAGCTTCCCCCTGAGCCTTCGCATCTGGTCTATGAGCTGGGTGCGCTTGGCCTTCTCCGCGTCTATCTGGAGCTTGAGCTTCGACGCGGCGTCGTTCTCCTTCGCCGCAGGCCTAGCCGCATCTTTATTGCCATTCTCTTTCGGTTTTTGTTCAGTCTCGCTCAGTTAACCGCCCGTTCTGAAACTAAATGCTCATAGGTCTTAAGCAGTTCGTCGGTGACACGCTCCGTTGAGTAGCTCTCAGCGGTGCTTATCGCCTGCCTCTTATAGGCGTCGCTGCTATTTAAAACCTTTTCTATCTTCCTCGCGCAATCCGCATGGTCGAGGGGCCGGAACTTCTCTCCGTTCTTCCCGTTCTTTATCAGGTCGCGCAGTGCCAGGTCGTCGGAGCCGACCACAGGCTTTCCCATCGCCATGGCCTCTATGGCAACTATTCCCTGGGTCTCGAAGTGGTGCGAGGGCAGGCATAGCAGGTCGCTCGCCGCGTAGAGCTTCGTCAGGTCCTCTGGAGCCACGAACCCGAGGAACCTTACCCTGTGCCCGATGCCCAGTCTGTTGGCGAGGCGCTTGTTAGCTTCGAGCTCGGGCCCGGTGCCCCCGACAACGAAGCTTACGTCATCGCGCTTCTTCAGCAGCAGTTTTGCGGCCTTGAGCAGGACGTCTATCCTCTTCTCCCTGCTCGCCCTGCCCAGATACAGGACGACCTTCTCCCTATCCCTTATTCCCAGCCTTCTCCTCATCGCCTCGCCGCTCGTCCTGGGATTGAACCTCTTCAGGTCGACGCTGTTGGGCACTATGCTCACGTTGTTTATCTGATGCTTGGCGAGCACCCCCGCCACGGCCTTCGACGGGGCGATGGTCACGTCGCAGGACCTGTAGAAGAACTTTGTGTACTTCCAGAGGTACTGGGAGTAGAACCTCTTCAGCATGCGGTTCTTCGGGTAGTAGGCGTCGAGGGACCTGCTGTTCACCATGGTGTGGAAGTGGCCGACGAGCGGGTACCTGCCGAACTTGGCCGCGAGTAGGCCGGTGAAGCCCATCATGAACGGTGTCTGTGCGTGCACTATGTCTATGCCCAGCTTCCTGAGCAGCATCGGCATCGAGGAGTAGTAGGGGAAGAGTGCCATGCTGTACTGCGGGTAGGGCTTGAACTTCACGCCCGTATGCAGGAAGACGTCCCTCGCCGCGTACTTCTTCTTGTCGCCCATCTTGGCGCTCGCGAAGATGTAGACCTTGTGGCCCCTGCGCTCCAGCTCGCGCTTGAATTCGAGCATGGAGGTTACGACGCCATCGACGGCGGGCAGATAACTATCGGAATAGAATGCGATGTTCAGTTGCTGCATCAAAAAACACTCAGAGCCTTACCGTTTCCCCTCCGGCCTGCTTTATCTTCTCCTCCGCGCTCTTGGAGAAGCCGCTGGCCTTCACCACCACTGGCTTGGCGAGCCTGCCGCCGCCGAGCACCTTGTAGCCCTTCAGCTCTATGGTCGGCTTCGCGTCCTGCATTCCCGCTGCCCGCTTGGAGATTGCGTTAAGGTCTATTATATCAAGGGTCTTCTTCCTCCATGGTGCGAACCCCTTCTTCCCGATCGTTTCCTTCTCGTAGACAACGGTGTAGGTCCACTTGTGCCTGCGTCCGCCGCGGCCCACTCCTCCGCGATCCCCAGCGCCTCTCGCGTTCTTTATGTTGCCTGCGCCCCAGCTCCTGTTTCCGAGGTACTTTCTCCTCTTCTTTATCCTTAGAACCATAAATCATCACAGCATTTTCGCTATAAGCTTGTTTATTCCCTCGCTCCTGTATCCGAGGCTCCCGCCGTTCTGGTACGGCTTCTTTACCCCTTCGTACCCGCTTCTCGGAGGGTGCATGCGGATCGGCATCTCTATCTTAAGCTCCTTGGCCGACGTGCTGCCGGAAAGCAGCGAAGACGCGGCGGAGTCCTCCGCCTTGACGCCCTTGGCGCTGAGCAGCTTACCCAGCGTCTCCTTGTCTATCTCGCCGAAGGTGACGAAATCCTTGCACTTCTTCAGCATGCCCATGTAGGACGCGTTGCCCGAGTTCACGAGCACCAGGTTGTTCACGCGCCTCAGGTTCAGCCTGTCCAGCGTCTCCGCTATGCTCTGCCTGACCTTGACGCGGCCGCGGACTCTTATAACTGCAAGTAGCTTGCTTTTTTCTGACATGTAGGACACGTCTGTGGATTGTATCGGTATGCAAAGCTTATAAGGGTATCATGCGCGCGCGAATGAGCTTTCAGATGCGTGAAGTATAGCATTTTATAACTTGTTTTTCCTATCCTAACCAGGTCAAAATAATGAGAGCATCGCTCGTCTTCGCATCCTTCCTCCTGCTGAGCCTCCTATCGGCCGGGAGCGCCAGCGCTTACTTTAATGCTACCTACCTCTCAACAACGGTATTCCTGAAGAATGCGACATCTGCGCACGTCATAGAGGGCATACAGGTCTACGTGAGCAACTCGTCGATAGCGACATACCAGCAGGACAGGCAGGCGTTCAACCTATCGCTGGCAAGCTGGCAGAAGGTCATAAGCTCGCCGTTCCTGACGCAGCACATACTCAACCCAAAGTCTAGCATAAGCAACTTCACCTTCCTGCCCGGACCGATAACGCCATCGGGCAACGGTGGCTACGCGTCGCTCACTATGAGCTACGATGCGCAAAACGCCACTACCGTTGTTAGCACCAACCCGAGGCAGTTCGAGTACACTGTTAACAGCAGCATCTTCAACTTCCAGCACACTGGAAGCGGGGAGTCGCTGCTGCCCAGCGCCAGGCTCACGCTCGAGGTGCCGAACGGCACACAGGTTGTGACCGTATACCCGCTCCCAGACTTTCCGACCCCCAATGCTTACGGCCAGTACCCTGGGACCAGCTTCTCGTGGTACTCCGGAGAGCCGCTCCAGAACTTCAACTTCGTCTATATTGTGACTGAAACGCCGCAGCAGGAGGTGCTGCAGTACTTCAGCGGGCTATACGGCAGCTATGGCACCCTCCTCTACGTAATACTCGTATTTGTCATAGTCGCGATCGCGGCGTACATCTACCTGCGTGTTTTCAGGTGATGGCTTGCACAGGCACGAGCTATCTGTGCTGGCCGCGCTCAAGGAAAAGGGCAAGCTCAGCCTTGGCGAGCTCCTGGACGCTACCCGGCTGGGGAAGGACGAGGCGCTGTGGGCGATAGGCAACCTCCAGACGCAGAAACTGGTCAGCACCGATAGGCACGGGGAGTACGAGGTAAGGGTGAGCAGGGAGGGAGAGACATATGCGAGAAGCAGCCTGCCGGAGCTCGCGCTGCTGAAGAAGGTAGGTGGCAAGGGCGCCGAGCTTGGGGAGCTGCGCGGCAAGGAGGAGCAGATAGGAATAAGCTGGGCAAAGAGGAAGGGGCTCGCAGCTGTCGAAGGCGAGAGGCTGGTGCCAACGGACAAGGGGAAGGCCGCAAGCAAGAGCGGCATAGAAGCCGACACGGCGCTCAAGGCGATCTACAAGGACGGCGGCGCGTACGCGAGATACAGGGAGAGCGACGCGGCGAAGGAGCTGGAGCAGAGGAAGCTCATAGAGGTCAAGGCCAGGGAGAGCATCACAAGCATAGAGATCACGCACCAGGGCGTGCTCGCGCTCGCCAAGGAGAGGCAGGAAGAGCAGGAGATAGAATCGCTAGACAGGAGGATGATAAAGAGCAGGGCTTGGGCTGGAAAGAGGTTCAAGCCGTACAACGTCGGGGCTCCGGTAGAGCCGGCGGTAGCAGCCACCAGGCACCCGCTCAGGAAGACGATAGACGAGATAAGGCAGGCGTACGTGGGGCTTGGCTTCACGGAGGTGAGCGGACCTATAATAGAACCAGCTTTCTGGGTATTCGACTACCTCTTCGTGCCGCAGGACCATCCGGCCAGGGACGTGCAGGATACTTTCTTCCTCGGCAGGCCGGACCGGCTCGCGGTTGAGGATGCGGCGCTGGTGGAGCGCGTGAAGAGGGAGCACGAAAGCGCGTGGCACGGCGAATGGTCGAGGCAGGTGGCGATGCGCGCCATAGCCAGGACGCACACAACAAGCGTGAGCGGCAGGTACATAAACAAGGTAATAGGCGAGATCAACTCTGGCAAGAGGCACGAGCTTCCGGTCAAGCTCTTCACCGTAGGCAGGAACCTGAGGAACGAGACGATAGACCCTAAGCACACTGCCGATTTCTACCAGCACGACGGCATAATCATAGGCAAGGACCTAACTCTGGCGAACCTATTCGATGTGCTCACCAAGCTGTACAAGAGGCTTGGAATAGGGAACCTGAGGTTCAAGCCGATGTACTACCCGTTCGTGGAGCCGGGTGCGCAGCTTCTGGGCAAGCACGGCGACGAGTGGATAGAGCTGGGAGGGGCCGGAGTGATAAGGAACGAGATAACTGGCATAGAGAGGAGCAAGATAAGCGTGCTCGCTTGGGGCCCGGGCGTGGAGCGCATACTTCTCGTGAAGAAAGAGATAGACAGCATAGCCGAGCTCTACGGCTCGAGTGTGGGCTGGCTCAGGAAGATGGGGGGCGTGTGATTATGCCAGTAAGTATACACGACAAGAAGTATATGCTCAAGCTTCTGGGCTTCAAGGTCAGCGATGAGGAGCTGGTCAGGAACATAGAGAACATGGGGCCCAACGTGAAGCGCATAGACGCCAAAGAGATAGAGGTTGAGTATCCGGCAAACAGGCCCGACCTGATAAGCACGCTTGGCCTGTCTCGTGCAGTCAGGTACTACATGAGGAAGAGCAGGAGTTTCGCCTACAAGATAAAGCAGGGCGAGGCGCTCACGATAAGCGTGGGGAGCCACGTTGCCGTAAGGCCCTACATAGCCGCGCTGGTGGTCGACAAGATGCAGCTCGGCGAGGACGACCTTCTCGACATGATCAACTTCACAGAGAAGCTGAGCAGCACATACGGAAGGCAGAGGGGCAGGATAGCGCTGGGGCTGCACGACATGAGAGAGGTGAAGGGGCCGCTGCTCTACGACGCATTCGAGGACGAGGAGTTCATACCCCTCGGGTCGAAGAGCAAGATGAGGTACAGCACGGTCATGGACAGCGACAAAAGGGGCAGGAAGTACATTGGTCTCTGCAGGTCAGGCGGCAGGTACGTGGCGCTCAAGGACCAGAAGGGCACGATGTCGCTCATACCCGTGATAAACTCGGAGAGGACAAGAGTCTCGGCCGGCACGAAGAGGATGCTGGTCGATATAACCGGAACCACGAGGGAGGTGATAGAGCGCGTTGCAGACCTTCTCGCCGCGGATTTCATGGACAGGGGGTTTGAGGTGAGCAGGGTAAGCATAAGATACAGGGAGAGCAGCCGAAGCCTGCCAAAGATGGAAACGAGGCGGTTCAGCATACCTCTCAAGCAGATCGACGACGAGCTTGGGGTGACTGTAGGCTTCAACAACGCGATAGTGCTTGCGAATAAGATGGGGCACGAAGCGGCGCTGATTGGCAAGAAGATAGCGGTGAGCGCTGCTCCGTACAGGCTCGACATAATCAACGAGCAGGATGTAATAGAGGACATAGCAGTGGGCTACGGCTACGACTACATACAGCCCGTACCGGTTCCTTCTTCTGCCATAGGCCGCGTGGAGGCCAGGAGCGAGGCCAACAACTCCGCGAGGGAGATAATGATAGGCCTCGGCTTTGGGGAGGCGATGAACTCCTACCTGACCAACGAGGAGACGAACTTCGCGAAGATGAGGCACGCGCGCGAGACCGAGTACATAGACATAGTGAACCCAAGATCTGGGATGGCGACCATGCTGCGCACCTGGATACTGCCGTCGCTGCTGAGGCAGCTCGGGCAGTCGATGCACGACAGCTTCCCGCTCAGGATCTTCGAGCTGGATATGGTCTTCGGGATCAGGAGGAACGTGCCGGCAGAGACTTACCATCTAGCGGCTGTGTCGTGCCACTCGCAGGCGAACTTCAACGAAGCCAAGGCCTCGCTCGAGGGATTGCTCAGAGGCATCGGAGTCGCGTGCAAGTTTGCTGAGGGGAGGGATGAGAGCATGATAGAGGGCAGATGCGCAACTGTCGAATCAGACGGAAAGATTATAGGCTTTTTGGGTGAGATACACCCTGAAGTGTTGACCAGCTTCGGTATCGAAGAACCAACAGTCGGCTTCGAGATAGACCTAAATGGATGGATCGGGGCAGAAAGCGCAGATAGTGTTTAAGCAGGCGGCGTCGCTCTCAGCGACAGCGTTTTGGGCCGCATTGCAGCGCTCGGCCAGAGACACGGAGCATCCTTCCTTTGAGACGCGGCAGGGATATGCGAGCACGTATAAAAGCATAAACATAGAGAACTCAGAAGACGTAATCATAGATGCCTACCTGGGGTTTGATAGAGTGCTAAGGGTCCAGTTCGGAAGCTACTCTCCTGCAGGGCCCATAAGCGAGAGGCACATTGTTTTTTCCAAGGATCCTACGATATGCGGAAAGGTGTGGCGGATGGTAAACGGGGAACGCGACATGCTTGTGGCTGTGGTGCGTTCAGACATAATAATTAAGGACGAAGACATGAGGCTCCTTGAAGAACCGCGCGCGATGAAATTCGTCCTGATCCATGAGGATGACATGAGAAGGCTGGACCTAGAAGAGAAAGGGCCCGTTGGGCTTGTTCAAAGGGGAACTACACGGTTCGCATTCATGCGCAACCCCCATGCGCTCGGTGGGGTGCACCTCAGAAACTAGGAAGAGATGAGAAAAGACACCTCGTCTTTATCGAGTTTGAAATCGTTTTCGAGCGAC
>JAKASF010000003.1 GCA_021828295.1 Microcaldota archaeon | reverse complement strand
TCCATCTGATGCCAAAATAGCAATTTCGGAGGAACATGATGTTTTTCGCTGGTGTGATGGCGAAGCGGCCAAAAACCTGTTAAGCTATGAGGGAATGAGAATTGGCCTAGACAATACGCTCAAGCTACTCAAACAAAATGGCGATGGTCCGAACGCGTTGCCATAGTGAACAACCTACCACCCAAGGCCATTAAATGAGATATATTTATGCAACGTGTTACAACAATGCGCCCATAATAAACTCCTGCCTAAATTCTATCGAAGGACTCCAACCTTACATGTTATTTGTAGTCGATAATTACTCGACAGATAGAAGTTACGAAATTCTCCAAGAATCTATCAAAAAGGGAATTGTTATAAGGAAAAAATGTACGCGAGGCAGGGGCCGTGACTTAGCATTGAAGCTGCTTTTCAAATTAGGTAAACCTAAAGAATCAGACACTGTCTTGTACATAGATCTTGACACAGTTTATACTAAAAAATTTGTTAGCTATGTCAAAGCAAATAGCGATGTTGATGGGATAAATGTGCTGTCAGGAGTAAGTAAAGCCGGTTTAAATAGAAAGCTTTTCTGGCGTGATTTAAATAATGGAGAAATCTGGGAAAGGCTAGCACGGGCTAAATCAGCAGGAATAAAAGTCTATGCGATTAAGAACTTCGCGAATAAGGCGGGAGAGTATTTAACTAATGCAAATAGAGGAAATGAACGCGCGTATGCCACTGGCCTAAAATTGTATCTAAGAAAATTTAAAAATTTAGTAGACTCGCAAAGAAGTCGGGCTTTACCGTCTTTTATGTATTTGTATAATGCAGGTGAGGAAAAGAGGCTCTTTAATTTAATTATGTGGCCCATGGCTTATTTTATTGCAAATATTCTTGGCGTATATCAATATAGCAAGGATTACAGTAATGTAGAATATGTATTGAACGCATAGCCACGTTCCCGAAGCAGCGAGGTAACAAGCGAGGAAACAACTATATGTTTTGATACTGATGTATAATGGGAATAAACATGTCGACGACAAGCAAAATAAGCCCCTCTGATTTTCAGGCACTCCCTCCTGGGGCCGCAGAATCGTATACCTCTGTATATCGTTTCCCCTTCTCACGTGACGTGCCACTGGCGGCCTCCCGAAGCTGAAACGTTTTATTAACCTTAAAGGTCGATAATGCTTCATGTCGGAAGCAAGCTCAGGCGATACGCCTGCCTAATCCCCAGCCCTGAAAAAGCGGGCACCAAGTTGTGAGATGGCATCAAGCAGCGAGGAAAGGGATTAGGTTATGAAATATCGAAAGGAGACAAAGGAAAGACACAGGGGAATTTTAAGTGCAGATTTTGCCAGCAGAAGTTTTCCCGATACGAAGAATGGATCGACCACGTAAGGCGAGGGGCGTGCCTTACGCAATACGGGTCTGAATCACAATCATGCCAATAGATAAGTATAAATACTTATTCTACTTAATATACTTAGTGGTGAGATGACCAATATGACTCTGGCCATACCCGAAGAACTCATGGCCATAATGAAAAAACACAAGGAGCTCAGGTGGAGCGAGATTGCCAGGGAGGCCCTCTGGGACAAGGCAAAGGAGCTTGAGCTGATGGACAAGCTAACAGCAAAGAGCAAGCTTACGGAGAAGGATGCTATAGAGATAGGCAGGAAGATAAATGAGGCCGTGGCGAGAAGGCATGGGCTGCTATGATTCTTGTTGTGGACGCCACAACAGTGGTGGCCGCCCTGATTAAGAATGGCGCTGCGAGAAAGGCGCTGCTGAGCGGCAAGTTCAAGCTTGTAGCTCCCGAATTTCTAAAAGATGAGGTAAACAAGTATGTTGACTACATAGCAACAAAATCCGGCCTAACAAAAGAGGATTTGGATTTGCTCATAGCCATGATTTTCCAGGAAATAGATCTAATGCCTGCAAAAGAATACGAATTCGAGCTTGATAAAGCACGAAAGCTGATCAATGAGGATCTAAAAGATGCACCGTACGTTGCTTGCTATCTTGCTCTGAAGTGTGATGGAATCTGGACGAATGATTCAGATTACGAAAGAAAGCCTGGCATAAAGGCCATAGGCACCGAGTATTTATTGAAGCTCATATGAATTGCAAAAAGGCACATGGATGCAAATACTAGCAATCTCTAGCGTTTGAGAAGCCCGCTTTATCCTAGGCTGACGGCCTCCCCGTTACCGAATTTTGTCGTCGAGAGAGTTTTAATAGAAAAGCCTTCGTCGTCGGAAAAATAGCGAGTTCAGTTCTCTGAATTTTCAGCCCGATGGAAAAGGAACAGTCAGGCTTTTGCCTGAATCCTCGAAACTCTGAGCGGCCTCTTCCTGTCCTCTTCCTTCAAGTAATCTATAAGACCCTTCCATTTGGCCACTATTGCCTTGACTTCGTTCTTGAGGTTTGATTTCATTTTATCAGCTTCACCAGCACATTTTCTGCTTCCTGATACCTGATAGTATTGTCTGCAATGTCATATAAAAGCCTTTTCAATAGGTATTCATTTGCGTGGCTGTGTCTGAGTTCTTTGCCGTTTCGCTTTAGGAATATCTGCATCGCTACGAAAGCAGTTCTCTTGTTTCCGTCTAGGAAAGGATGAGCGATTATCAGATCGTAAAGAAGAGTTATGGCTTTCCTTTCTATTGAGAGATTCAAATCTCTAACTTTGGCAAGTACGAAGTCAAGATTGCCTTCGTTTATCATGCCTCTGCAACCGAGGAGATCGTTTATCTTCTTTACCTCACTTGCAGTAAGGTAAACCAGTTTTGGCATGGATTACTCAGCTCTAGGAAAGGACATCCTTAGGAGTTTACTGCGATTTAACATTAAAAGCACTCGTTTTCACGGTCAGCCATATGAATCAGGGTTCTTGTATACGAAATGATTCCTTGCTATCTTTACTTTGCTTGGAGTAATCTTCCGTACCTTGCAGCCTATTTCTGCAAGCGTTTCTCCGTCATCAATCGTAGCAATGAATCCGTATTCGCCGCTTGAAACAAACACTTTTCTTACGCCTTTGCATCTCGCAATCGCTCTTGCGATCCGCTCCACATCGCTTAGCTCTTTTGGCTTGACAAGCAAGAAGCCTCCCTGAGCGGCGTTTCGCTTTATCACATTTCCCACAACCGACAGCGGATCACCTCCTCGCTTCGTCAGCCCAAACAACTCGCCATGAGTTGTGGCCGTCAGGCACAAATCTGACCGGCCTATTTTCGTCGCTTTCGATTCCCTTCTTATCGCTGTACTTCGTCTTCCTCATTTCCGTTAGCCTAAAGTTGTATCCTTTCATGGGTTTTCACCTTATATGCGTCATGAACTGGGTAGGGGCGGATGGAGGAAGGCCGAAAACCAGGAGAGGGTGATGGCTGTCGCTAGTACACGACAAGAACGGCAAAATAAGCGCTTCGTTCATATTCAAGCACTTCCCCACATCCACGAGTTGGTATTATGCACTTCTCTTTATTTAAGAACGACGTGATGGAAATGCGTTTTTGCGATGTCAGGGACGTAATTCGTGCCACTTTTTGCGCTTGATGATTAAATATCGCATGATACAAACATATTTGCAACAAACATTTAAATAACACTATTAACATAGTATATGGTATGAAAGAGGTGCCGAAGCGGGTCAGGGAGGCGTTCAGGTTGCTGCGCCAGGCGCAGAAGCACCTCTACCTGAAGCCGATAAGGCAGAGCTTCTACGTATACAAGCAGACATACGAGTACCAGCCCGAGAAGAAGAAGAGCAAGACAATCTCCGAGTACGTGGGCAGGATAGAACTAGATGGGACGTTCATCAAGAGGGTGGCGTCGTACAGGAGCGAGCTGGAGAAGGCCGAGGCTCTGATAGCCTTGCGCGGAGGGGAGATCGTGTGGCACAGGAAGGGCGGGAATGGAGAGCCTGCGCCGGAGCCGAGGGAGATCCCGCTCAAGGAAACCGACCTCAAGCTCCTGATGGCGCTAAGCATGAACTCCCGCATGCCCGTCTCGAGGCTGGCCGAACTCTCGGGACTGAACGAGCGGACCGCGTATTCGAGAGTAAGGGCACTGGAGGAGAAGCTCGGCATAAGATACCTGCTAGAAATAGATGTGGAAAAGCTCGGGTATCTGAGATATCTCACCCTGATAAAATTCGAGGATAAGAAGCCGTCAAGGGAGGAGATTGAAGAGGCGATCAAGGACGAGCACGACATACAGTTCGCAGCGACTACCAATGGCGGCTATGATGTTGTGATGCTAATAGTTGACGAGACGCCACTAAAGGCGCATGACAATCTTCTCAGGCTGAGACAGAAGAGATCGCTGAGCAGGTACCCCGCGTCGTGGATATTCACGTATTTTGCGCAGGTACTCCCATTTATACCGCTGAGGGACCAGTTCATAGAAAAAATAGTAAAGGAGAGGGTATGGCACAGGACTAGGGAAACGCCGCACCCCCGAGAAGATCAGCTCAGGCAAAGGGAATTCCTGCTTCTTAAAGAGATGAACAGCAATGCGAACATGAATTTTGCCACCATAGACCAGAAATACGGTCTGAACAAGGGCACTTCGAGGTACGCCTACCAGGCACTGAGAGAAAGGGGAGTGATAGCGAGACCCACCGTATCCATGACGAACCTGCCAATCAGATACGTCGGCGTTGTTCTGCTGTCAAACATAGACTACAAGGTCGTTGATGAGAACAGATACAAGTATCTCATGGACCGAATCGAGTACGGCAAGATATCGAACAAGTATTGCCTCACTGGAAACATAGGCGCGCCGCTGCAGGGGGCGATTTCATTTCTGCCTGTCGCGGAAGAGGGTTACCTCGATAGGGTAACCGCCAGCGTGGAAAGGGAGCTCCAAGGGAGCGTCGCTAGAAGCCTGGTGATTACGGACGTAATTGCCGGCAATCTGTGCTACAGGAGGTTCGACAGCGCATACACGCGACCGTACCGCCTTCTTGTGGAACTCAAAAGGATAGAGCCTGTAAAACCGACGTTTTACGGTTAGGCATTTCGGAAAGGTCAGCGGAGTCTCTTTTCAATAATCAATCGCTCCACTCCATCTCCAAAACAATTGTCCTTACCGACTACCTCAAATCCTTTTTTCTTATATATATGGAGTACCTCATCGTTTTCAGGTCGTATCCTCCCCTTGGCTTTCTCGAAACCCAGCTCTTTCACCGTGTCATGTATTAGATTCACAGCCGCGGTTCCAACGCCTCGTCCCTGATATCTGGGCAATATCGCCAGATTACGGAGAAGAGCGGTATTATCGTCTCCTCTGTCAGGCCTGAAAGAGATGGTCCCGGCGTTCTTTCCATATACTTTTATGATGAAGATGGTGCCCCACCTGTAGACCTCCTGCATATCGTCCTCATCTATGAAACCTGTGTGCTTCTCGTTTTTTAGCGATGAGTTAATCATTCGCACAATATCCAAATCCTTCTCGCTCGCTTTGTCTAGTGTGACTGCAGTCGTCTCGACTCGCCTCAGTGTCGCAAAATCCTGCGCTTCGGTAGTTCTGACCGGAGCGACCTTCAGTGCAGCCACAATTACCCTCTCAGTCAAGTACGAGTGACATGGGAAAAGGTTATGATACTTTCCCCTCGAAAAACGTTGACGAAAGAGAATAAAAGCAAAATGATGGACCTCGAGGTTCAATTAAACAATAATGAAATCTAGGGCAGGATAATGCACATATTTTTGTCGCATAGCATGTTGCACGCTTTATAGCAACAACATCAGAATGTAAAATTAGCATGATATACAACAATATATATTGAGCAAACAAACGCGCCCAGATATGCCTTCAGATTCGTCTTTCGTTGCCTAATGATATAGTGTTTACATGTGCTTGATATAGTTTACTAGTAAACGGACTCCTCACTCAAAGCCCGCTAGCCTCCTGAGAGTGTCTGGTTGATAATGACTTTGCATGCATTTGCTAGCAAATGCTAGCGTTTGAGAACGCGGCTTTACCCTCGGCTAACGGCCTCCCCCTCAGCAAAGAGGGACTATGTGGCCACTACATTTGTCACGGCGCTCGCTCCCGCATTGCTGCCAACGTACATCCTGTACTCCGAACCAGACGTTGGCGTGGTCATGAACATGCCAGAGTTGTACTGCGCCACGCCGCTGTATGACAGCGTGACCGAAGATCCGGCTGCAAGCGAGTAGCCGCCAGTCTGCGATGCGGAGTAGTTGCTGACCAGCACGAGAGAGCCGCTGGAGTTCGCAGCGAAGTTCTGCATCGCGAAGGCGTGCACATTTATTCCAACGCTGACAAGCGCCTGCGCGTTCGCGTTCACGAGACCGGCCACCGCCCTGCCCGCGAGGATGCTCTGGCTCACCATCGCCGCCATCCCTGCTCCCATACTTGCGCTAAGCGAAGCCGTGGTGCTTACGTTCTGCGCACCGTAGACCACGAGGTTGCTGAGAGTTACGCTCTGGTTTCCGTTGTTCTTGACCGTGACCGATATGCTCGTCGTGTTACCAGAAGTCGAGACGGTAGCATTGGTTATGACAAGCGACGGCGTCACGACTGCAAGCGAGGCCCTGGCCGTTGCAGTTATCGGGAACACTGCGCCAACATTCGTGCTTGCAGAGGCGTTTACGTTGCCTGTCACCACGGCCCTGCCGCTTGGTACCCTTACAAAGGCGGTTGAGTTGGAGTTGAAAGCAGGAGATACTGTGGGCGCGTAGTCTATGAGCACGCCCGAGCCTGCTGCAGCGTTGGCGTTGCCGCTAATCGACAGCGTTAGTTGTCTGTACGCCACCGGCACGCTGTATACAGTGCCGTTAACTGTTATCTGCACGGTGTTGACGTACATCCTTACCTGCGTTATCGAGGTATTGGCTGCCACGTTTGCATAGCCCATAACCTGCGTCTTGTTCATTATAGCAATCAGGTTAACGCTTCCGCTGCCCGTGGCGTTGACCCATTGTGATCCGGAAGGCCCCGTTTCGTTGAGCTGCACGTTAGAATAAGTGAAGACGAGAGCCGAGGTGCCTGCCGGAACCTGCGCCGGATCGGTTATCATCACAGGCTCGTTGAATGTGCTTCCATTGTAGGAAGCTGTGGTGGTGGAGCCGGGGCTGGGACCCGTGCCGAGCAGCAGGGCTGCACCCGCAACTACCACTATCAGAACGATAACCGCGCCGAGAATCAGTTTTCCGTTTGCCATCCATACCCTCAACCATATTTGTGATGAGAGGATTTAAATATAATGGCGGCCGAGCAACGCTAGACTGAAAAATCTATCATTTCTTCTTTCTTTTTGCCATGGCGAGCAGCCTGGATATCCAAAGCGTGACAATCACCGCTATGACTGTAACGATAACGGCGTAGGCCAGCTCTGGCGTAAGTGCGTTCGGGGTCCCGAAGACCTGGGTGAAGAGTGAGGTTATGGCGTTGTTCCATGAAAGGGCTGCTATGAACCCGAATGCCGCGGTCAGCAGCGCGGATATCTTCTCTAGGACCTGTATGTCCAGGCGTTCTTCGGAATCTTTCAGTATATCACCGACCTGAATTGGGGCCGAGAATTAAAAATACAGCGTACTGCGCATTTTGCATCAGCAAATGCGGGGCAGGACTGGCTCTGGCCTCTGGCCCTCTCTCAGCTTGAGCTCTAGGCTTGCCGAGTTCTTCTTGATCTGCCAAGCTGTCTCCGCAAACATGCAGAATGTTATTGCTCCGAATCCGATGGTGTACAGATCGTTCGGAGACGCCTGAAAGAGCGAGAAATGGTTGAAGGATTCAGGAAATGAGATGGAAAGGGCGAATGCGACAGCGCCCAGACCGAGCTTGAGAGCGGCGCGCATCTTATCTACGGAATCATTTATCTTGGGCCGCAGCGCGTCAACAACCAGGTAGCTCCCAATCAGCCCCATTCCTATAGAATCGAGCAGGTTAGGGAACGCAGGGAACTCGACAGAGTGGCCTATATACCTGTAGAACCCTAAGGCAAACGCCTCTGAGAAGCCCGTGACGCTGTACTTGCTAGCAACGCTCCGAAACAGCTTCGAGAAGAGCGGCTCATACTTTGACTCGTCTATCCTGAACAGGCCAATAAGCCTCTCCCGTATTCCGGCTCTTTCTTTTGGCTCCTGAATTTTCTCTTGGCCGTCTACAGGCATGTGCTCCTCAACCTACTACCTGTTTTAGACTATTTATATGTATTTGGAGGAGTCACAGAAGGTCCTCGGCGGTGATTATGCCCCTCACCTCCCCTTTGTGCAGCACGACGACCGCCCTGCTGCTCCTGAGGATACTCTTCACTACGCTGAGAGGCGTGCCTTCGTTCACCGATGGAAACGGTTCGCCGAGCATCTCCGCTATCTTTGAGCTTTTTTGTCTGCCTATCAGGTCCACCGAGGCTATGCTGCCTACCGGCTTGTGGCCTTCCAGTACTGGAAACTGTGATATTGAGTGCCGCTTGACCAGCCCGACCGCCTTCTGCACGGTGTCCGAGGGTTTCAGCGTCAGCACATGCATGTGCATCGCGTCCTTTGCCAGCTTCTGTTCCGAATTCTCTGCGTTCTCTAGGAAGTCGAACAGTTCGGTTGCGGTCTTGTAGTTGGGAACCACCAGCCCGCGCTCTATCTTCGTGAGGAGCGACTGGCTTATCCCGATGCGCTTGGAGAGTTGGCTCTGGGTCATGCCTAGAATCTTTCTCCTCCTCTGTATGTCCTCAAGGCGCGGAAAGCGCATATATAGATTCCACTTTTGGCATATATAAAACTTGCTGGTAAATATTCAGTTTTGAATATTTGTGGCAGAAACCCATTTATATAAAGGAGAAACAGGTGCGTACTAAGTTTTGAGTGAGAACATGACAACATTTAGGACCACCCAGGTAGGAAGTTGGCCGAGACCGAAGGATTTGAATGCAGAAAACCTTGATGCGAAGATAAAGGAGGTCATACGCATACAGGTGAGCACCGGAATAGAAGAGATAACCAACGGAGAATACACGAGGGGGATATACTTCGGCGGGGTGACTGGACTGCCGGGCTTTTCGCAGGCAGCAAGTAGATATGAGTTCTCTGCTGGAGATCTGTTCCCGACACCGTTATTGACAGGGAAGATAGAGTACGATTTTGACCGCCCTTTTGCCACCGCAGAGGTGAAGGCGATAAAGAGCGCTTTGGATGCACTTGGAGCCAAAAGAAGGATAAAGTACACTATACCGTCTAACTCGATGGTGTCGTTCTTTTACCCCAACCCTGATCTGCCGTTTCTGCCCCCAGAGACAAAGGCGTACTACGCGAAGGTCCAAGAAGGCGTGAAGAAAGAGTACCCCACTTATGACTCGTTTATCGATCACGTAACCAGAATCAATGTGAATGAGGGCAGGGCGGCTTTTGCCGCGGGCGCGGACAGCGTGCAGTCCGATGGGCCAACGGTTAACGTTTCGGGTGCGGGAGGGAGGGGATTCATCAGGCAACTCGTCCAACTAGACAACATAGTGCTGGACGCACTGAGGGGGAGCGGAACGCTGGAGTTCCATGCCTGCTTCGGTAACGGATGGAACACACAGTCAGATACCTCAACGCACTACGATGGGCACCTTGTTGAACTCGTGGAGCTCCACACAGACATCCTGGGGCCTCTGGAGGTCTTCGACGGCTGGAGAGACTACAAGGAGCTCGGGAAGATAAAGTCTGTGAGTAGCGTGATTCCAAAAGGGCTCGACATATCGCTGGGAATACTCAGCGTAAAAACAAGGAACGTTGAGCCGGTAGGCGAGCTCGCGGCAAGATACGAAGCCGCAGTTGACGCGGTAGGGAAGGAGATAATCGCTTCGAATGGGTGCGGGTGGGCTTCGGGGAAGGATGAAACAATACACGGCATCGAAGGCGCAAGGAGGAAGACAGCAAACCTCGTTGCCGCTGTGAACAGCGTTAGGAGGGAATAGGGCTCAGACCTTCATTCGCTTGAAGGCCTGTGTGCCTATCAGCACCATCGCCACAGCAAACGCCGTCATAACAGCGAAGTCCAGGGGAAGACCGAAGCTGCCTATCCCCAATATAACAGTTCGGAGAGCATCGACCGCATACGTGACAGGGTTTATCACCACGAAGACATAGAGCCATGAGGGCAGGTTCTGCACCGGAAATAGGGCGCCGCTCAGAAAGAAGAGCGGGAAGATGACGAAGCTGCTTATCAGCCCGAAGCCCTCGGGGCTGGTCATGACAGAACCTATTATCAGCCCTACGCTGAGTATCGAGACCATGAGCAGCAGGATTATCAGCACAGTGGCTATTGCGGAGAGTATGCTGAAGCGGATGCTGAAGAAGAGCGCTCCCAGAACCATCAGCATCGCTATCTCTATTATGCCATCTGTTGCCCCGCCCATGACCTTGCCGAAGAAGATGGTGGTGCGGCTAAGCGGCGCGACGAGCACCTCCTTGAGGAAGTCGACCCTGCGGTCGAAGATTATGTAGAGGCCGAAGAAGAGCGAGCCGAATAGCACGGTCATGGCGAGTATGCCAGGGTATATGAAAGAGGTGTAGCTCGTGCCGGAGATGCCCTCTATGCTTGAGCCCAGGCCGGTGCCGAAGATCACGAGCCAGAGAAGAGGCTGCACCAGCGACGAGACGATCCTCGACTTCTCCCTCTGGAAGACTTTGAACTCCCTGAGCCAGAGAGCGTACAAACCAGTAAGTTCACTCATCGGTTCACCTGTTGCTGTTCATCATCCGCTCGAAGAAGCCGCCCTCGCCCTCCTGGTCGCGTATCTCGCTGCCCGTATAATGCAGGAAGACGTCGTTCAGCGTCGGCGATCTCATCTCAACGTTCTCAACCTCGCCGACACGCTTCAGTATCTCCTGCAGGTGCTTGTTCGCCTCGCTGACGGTCAGCATCAAGGTTCCGTCCTCGCGCTGCACGTGCTTCACATAGCCCAGTTTCTTCAGCGCTGCGACGTTGGGCCTCTTGACCTGGAGCTTTATCACGTCGCCGCCGAGTTTTTTCTTCAGCCTATCGGGTGCGTCCAGCGCCACGACCCTGCCGTGGTCGATTATCGCGAGCCTGTCGCAGAGCATGTCCGCCTCTTCCATGTAGTGCGTGGTTATTATGATTGTGACCTTCTTCTCCGTGGAGAGTTTCTTTATGTAAGTCCAGAGGTGCTGCCTCGTCTGCGGGTCGAGGCCGAGAGTGGGCTCATCTAAAAAGAGTATCTTGGGCTCGTGCAGCAGGCCACGCGCGAGCTCCAGCCTCCGACGCATGCCTCCTGAGTAGTTCCTTACGCGCTCGTGCTGCCTTGAGGTCAGGTCGACGAGCTTGAGCACGTCGTCCATCTTCTCGTTTATGTTGCGCATGTCAACGCCGTACATGAGCGCGTGCAGGTAGAGGTTCTCCCTGCCTGTAAGCAGGTCGTCAGAACTGGGGTCCTGGAAGACGAAGCCTATGCTGTGCCTCACCTTCGATGGGTCGCGCTTCACGTCAAAGCCGCCGACATTCGCAGAACCGTCACTCGGAGGGATTAGCGTTGCAAGCATGGAGAGCGTGGTTGTTTTCCCGGCCCCATTCGGGCCAAGAAGTCCGAATATCTCGCCTTCGCTCACCCTCAGGTTCAGCCTGCTGACAGCGGTGAGCTTCCCAAACCTCTTGGTGAGGTTCCTTGTTTCTATTACAGCCATTGGATCAGCGAACAGATTGGAATTGGGGCAGGTTGATAATAAAGCTTGCCCTAGCCTACTTATTTTAAGCTTGGTTGCCAATGCTACTCGTGCCGGGGTGGCAGAATCTGGTTAATGCGCCGGTCTTGAATCCATAGGGTTCAAGAGCTGAACTTGTGATGCGAAGAAAACCGGTTCCCTCGCGGGATTTAGGGTTCAAATCCCTACCCCGGCGAACATTCAGCTTTTCCTTACTTGTGCTTTGAACTTGTACAGCCTTGGCGGCCTGTGCGAACTTCCGGACATGAGCTCGCTCGTAGCCTCGACTATCCCTTCGTGCAGCATCTTCTTCCTGAAGTTGCGGTTGTCGTACCTTATTCCTTCTATAGCTTCGTAGACTTGCTGGAGCTGATTCAGCGGAAATCTGGCAGGGAGCAACTGCCTTGCTATAAGAGCGCTTATGTTCTTCTTCAGGTAGGAGCGGGCCTCGCCTATTATAGCGGCATGATCGAAGGCGAGAGGGGGCAGTTTAGAGGCTGAAAACCACACGCTTCTATCGCTTACCATCTCTTGGGGCACGAGTGCCAGGTAGCCCATCGAGACTGTGCGCATCCTCGGGTCTCTGCTAGACTCATAAAAAGTCCTGAATTGGGTGAAGTACACGTTCCTGTTGTTGAACAGACGCCTGAGCTTCCTCTCCAGCTCCGCCTCGGGCTCTTCTCCTTTGAGCAGAAGGCCCCCGGGAAGCTCGTGCCTTCCTGCAAACGGGGCCTTCTCGCGTGTGTTGAGCAGCACCAGCAGCTCCTTCCCAGCAACGGTAAACACCACAGGGTCCACGGCCACGCGCGCCGTCTCGTAATCAGCTGGCATGATACGTTTCTAACGCGAATCTTTATATATGTATTATTTACGCTAAGTTAGCGTAAATTAAACGTAAAGTATAAATATCTTGAGGCGCCTAGGCATACTTGGCGGAAGCATGGAGAGAAAGGAGTCCGAGGAACAGAAAATCTCTGAGGCGCAATCCAAAGGGGTGACGCTGGACCAGATCCTGAGGTGGGAGAGGCACGGGGGCGAGCTGTTTGAAACGATGTCCAGGTTCGCCAGAAAGAAGGACAATTTGGGGCTAACAGAGCTTGAGTTTACCGGCGCTATAGAGACACCGACTTTCGCAGTGTATTACTCGACAGGCGAGCTTCTAGGAGATCACAGGTCCAGAACTGCAGCAGGCAGCACGAGCGCTGCGGATGACAATGAAGAGGCGTTAGACGCTGCAATAGGGGCTCAGCGCAAACTTGAGAGGATAGCAGATGGGGCGATAGCCGATTACTACAAGACGCATCAGGCAGAGGTAGAGGAGGCGAAAGCTGCGCTGAAACGCGTATTTAGGTGACGTAAATGGAAAAAACAAATCGAGCGAATGGAGCCGTTCTGAAGGAACCGAAGTCCGGAACTGTCGATTACTACGCCTTCCACATAGTGCGTGACCATCTTGCTCACGCAGTGGAGTACAAAGATAAGTTAGACAGAGAGTCGCTTGTGGCGTATGTCGCGAGGTATATAACCTGGTTGGAAAAGACGCACTATTACGATGCTAGCGAGTTCGCCGAGAATGGGGTGACACACAGAGGCGTCGTAGCCAAGGCCAGGGAGTTGTTAGCCGACGACGAGAAGATCGATAGCTTTTTGAGGGAAGAGGCGAGGGCGGTTTCGGCTATAATCATAGATGGTGCCGTAGGCGAGTTCGATGACCGCCAGGAAAGGATGCTGAAGGAGAGAATCAAATTTCTGCAAACTTTCGGGGAGAAAGATGCTTTGATCGGGCTTCGCAAGAAGATTGCTGCACTGGGAAGAGAGTTACAAGAGCAGGAGGCCAACGTGCAGCTGGCAGAGGCCGCATTGGCGGCGAGCCTTCGAAACGCGCAGAGAGATAGACGCTGGCCGTGGTAAGATGACAAATCTCGAAAAAATAGGGACAGGAAAGAAACCTGAAGCACAGGAAAAGCAGAAAGTGGAAGTCGAGCGGATGGCGCGCGAGGTAGAGCGCTGCGTTCTCGAAGCAGACACGTACCAGGATGGCGGCATCGCGTCTTTCACCTCATTTGGCTCGCTGCTTGAGGAAATGCTGGAAAGCTGTATGAGTTCAAGGCGGGAGGATGAATTCAGCAAGTTGCTGAAGAGGTTCAACTCAGGGGTGGAGGACGAAAGCATAAGCATCTTCAAGGCTGGATTGCTGCTGAGGGAGCTGGCGGCTGCGATCAACAGGGTTGACAGGTTTTATTTAGGCCCTGATGAGTTGAACGGGCTCAACAACCACGGGCCCCTCAGCCCCTGGGAGGAAGAGGCGCAGGAGCTTGCCAGGAAGGTGCTAGTTCGCGCGTATAGGGGTTTTCAGGAGGGCAAGATGAAGTATTACTCGGCGGAATGGCCTATGCTTCAAGCGAAGCCCTTCATAAGCAACAGCCCTCCGGAACAGCTCTTCCTTGCAGAGATGATGAGGCCTGTTCTTGCGGCTGCCATGAGGGCGCACTCTTTCTACATGGACGAGTACTACAGGCTTTTCAAGCGTTTGGAGAGATAGACTGCAGCGTTCCGACAGGTGCCAATCCCGGGCGATTGCTTAAATAGGCAGAAAAGCAACAGGTATATGGGTCTATGGGGAAGCTGTACTTCTTGAAGATAGGCGGAAGCGCGATAACCTACAAGAACAGGCCGCGCAAGGCCAAGATGCAAGCAATAAGGCGGATCCTTAGCCAGGTCAAGAAGGCGAAGGCTAAGGGGAAGTTTGACCTAGTCATAGGCCACGGGAGCGGGTCTTTCGCCCACATCCCGGCAAAGAGGTATCGGATAAACGAGGGGATAATCAACAGGCAGAGCAGGCGAGGAGCAGCGCTGACACATCTGGTGGCCAAGGAGCTAAACACAATAATTGTGAGCGAAGGCCTGAGGATGGGCCTTGAGCTCTTCCCATTCTCGCCATCGAGCTTCGGGATGTGGAGAAGCGACGACTCTGGCATGGGCAGCGCGGACGCCATCAAGGAGGCAATCAAGCATGGTTTCATACCTGTCGTGTACGGAGATGTGGTAATGCACTCTGGGAAGGGAGTTTCCATAGCCTCTACGGAAGACGTCTTCACGTTTCTTGCAGAGCACCTGAACCCGAGCAGGATAATATTGGCAACCGATGTTGACGGAGTCTTCGACAAGGATCCGAAGGTATATGCGGATGCGAAACTGATCAGAATGGTTGACTCTGAAAACGCACAGCGCGTCTTGAACTACGCGTCGGGCTCCACGAAAATAGACGTGACTGGAGGAATGAGGACAAAGCTTGCTTCGCTGCACGCGATGGTGAAGAAGGCCAAGAGCGAAGGAATGATAATCAACTGTGGCAGAGAGGACAGCGTGGCCGATGCCCTGACAGGAAAGAGAATCGAGCGGTGCACCATCATCAGAGGCTAGAGCTGCCGTTTGATGCTGGAGAAGTAGCTGGACATGTCCTGTTCCTTTGGAAGCAGTGTCGAGTTGTCTATCAGGTCGAACTCTGCGTCAAGCAGTCTCGGGCCGGGGCCCGCCTTGGCCTCTATGACATTCATGAAGCCTAGTTCGTTCAGCCCTTCGAGTATTTTGCCCTTGAACTCGTCGGTCGTGATTATGTGGGCGTTTGGGCCCGCATCGAACGTATAGGCTGCGACCACGCTTCCGTATATCTCGTTGAGCTCGGTCACGTACTCCATTATTCTCCTCGAATCGGCATTCCTGTAGATTATCGGAGGCCAGCTCGTCTCAGCTGTTGCGTGCATGTTGTCGCTGTCGCGCATCGTGGCTATACCCAGAGCCTCGAAGTCCCTATCCCGCAGGGCCCGCTCTATAACCCCGGCGCCGTTCTCCGCGAACGCGGGCCTGCTACTGAAGAGAGGGCTCGTGTCCCTTGTCAGCCTGTGGCCCTCATTGCTGGAAACCTTCTTCGGCATCGGCGACACTATGACTATGAGGTCGTTGAGCTCCGGCCAGTAGCTCTCGTCAAATACCTGCTCGGCGTACGAGTCGCTGCCATCGACCTGTATCCCGTGGTTCCATCTGACGAACCCTCCGTATACGCCTCTTGCAGCGCTTCCGCTCCCAAGCCTCGCCAGTATCGACAATTCTTTGGGCGACAATTGAAGCTGCTGGGCCTGCGACGCGACGAACGCAAACGTAGCGCTCGCTGAGGCGCTCGACGCGATGCCGCTCGCCTTCGGAAACGAGTTGTACGAGACCATGAGCAGGTGCTCCTTTGTCCCTGAGCGTGCCCTTATCGCTTCCGCAACCCTCTTCGCGCCCTTCGGGTCTGGTTCGAACTTGCCGTCCACGTAGAAGACGTCTTCGCTGAGCCTCCCGGAGAACATCACGCTCGTTGCTGTCATGAGCGGCTGGTTAATTCCGCGCAGAGTCATGCTTATCGATGAATTGAAAGGAAGCACGAGCTCCTCGTTCCTCTGGCCCCAGTACTTGATGAGGGCTATGTTGGGAGAGCCCGTAGCGGTGAAGACCTTCTCCTGCATGCGATCCACGTGGTTTTACCTGATTATTGCTTCGAGCTGCCTCTTGACACCAATGTCAGTTATTTCAATCTGTTCGCAGCTGAATCCGGAGCGCCTCATCATTTGGATCATTGTGCTATTGAGTTCTGGATCGCAGTTGATCAGGCCGGCTCCGTCGCCCCCGCCTCCTACCAGCTTCGCTCCGTATGCGCCCCACTTCTCCGCAATCGAGACCATCTCGTCCAGCTTCTCGCTCGATACCCAGAGTTCCTTAAGCAGCCGATGATTCTCGAACATCAGGCGACCCAGTCCTGAAGCATCGCTTTCCTGCAGGGCGACCACCTCTTCGCCAACGATGCGTTGCACAGAATCACAGATGGACCGCGTGCTCTCCGGATAGGTGTGCTTCCTTACGTCTACCACAAACACCATGCTGCTCGTGGGTTGTTTTCGCCCCACGAAAGGAGCAAGAAAGTTAAACTGCGTGCGTACATCGATGTTAACATAGCCTCTCTTTGGAGATCCGAACACATAACCTCCGAAGAAGAGCGGAGGAACGTCGATACCTCCAGCGTTAGGATTTCTGTGCGTTATCCTATCCATGTCCCTCATGAGGTCTATGGTTTCGGAGTCCTTGAGAAGCGTGTTTGCGCGGGCGAGAAGACCGCCTGCGAACGAAGCGCCTATCGAGGTGCTGCTGCCCCATCCCGACTGCGTAGGCACAGTTGAGCTGGAGGTAAATTCGGATCCCATGATGTCAAGTCCGAACTCGACCTTCGCCCTGGCGGCGATGTGCGCAAACGCAAGCATCGTCCCTGAGAGCTCTTTGTTTTCGGTTATGAACGAGTCTATGCTCTTCTTCTCTTTCCACGATCTGAAAAGGCTCGTTAGCTCTTCCGAAGAGAAGCTCCTTGATGCTTTGAACTTCTCGTCAGACAGATTAATCTTTATTTTGGAATCGCTAATGGTCTCCACTCTTGTTTTGGCGGGTTTGTCTACGGCTGCAGAGATACAGTCAGTACCAAGAACAACGGTGTGTTCTCCGGCCAGCTTTGTGCTAGAAGGAGCAAATATAGTCTCTATCATAATCGTGGTTTTGTTGCCCTGCTTATAAAGATTGGCTTTAAATATTCTGCCGGCCAATCTTCTATGCTGTTTATGGGGGAAGGTACAGGCCGTATACTCGGCAGGCGGGTCAGGGATCTCAGGCTCTCGAAGAAGATGAGCGTCAGGCAGCTCATCGATGGCATGGAAAGCATGGGAGGCTTCTCGGCCCAGCACATGGTCAACGGGATAGGCATACTGGGCACGATGCTGAAGGACAAGGGCTCGTTCAACTTCCTCTCCTTCCCCGCTGACATAGTGGCTACGGGACTGCGCGGCGCACTGGCGCAGGCTGTGAAGCACTTCGACGCGATAATTACGACAGGCGGCACTCTGGACCACGACCTGGCACGCGCATATGGAGGCAGATATAACCTCGGCAGCTTCTACGCCGATGATGCGGCACTGCACAAGCACAAGGTCTACAGGCTTGGCAACGTCTTCATAGAGCAGAAGGAGTACGGGATTGCGGTGGAGAACTACTTCAACGAGATAATGGACGACATCTACAAATCCAAGGACTACAAAAAAGAGTACAGCGCATCGGAGCTGGCCTGGGAGTTCGGGAAGAGGATGAAGGACAGCGGCTCCATACTGAGGCAGGCATACCTGCACAACGTACCCATATTCAACCCCGGCATACTCGACGGCGCATTCGGGACCCAGCTCTCGATCTTCTCGCAGACGCACGACTTCAAGCTCAACCTCATAAGGGACGAGCTCAAGCTGAGCGACATCTCGTTCGACAACAAGAAGACCGGCGCGCTGATGATCGGCGGGGGAATAAGCAAGCATCATGTCATATGGTGGAACCAGTTCAAGGGCGGGCTCGACTATGCAGTGTACATAACCACAGCCACGCAGTTCGACGGCAGCCTGTCCGGCGCGAGGCTCACCGAAGCCGTATCGTGGGGCAAGGTGAAGGAGAAGGCAAAGTACGTTACTATTGACGGGGACGCGACGATAATACTGCCTGTGATGCTCGCCGCTCTCGACATAACATGAGGAGATTGGATGGAAAAATACCTTATAGCTGCGGAGAGCGTGACAGAGGGGCACCCGGACAAGGTGGCCGACATCGTGTCCGACTCGGTGCTTGATGCGATAATAACCAGGGACCCGGGAGCGCACGTGGACTGCGAGACGTTGATAATGCAGGGCATGGTCGTGGTGACCGGCCAGATAACCACGCACGCATATGTGAACATACCGCAGATAGCCAGGAACGCGCTCAAGGAGATAGGCCTCGACAACGCGAAGGACGGCCTCGACTGGAACACATGCGGGGTCGTGACCTCGATAGAGGAACAATCACCAGACATAGCGCTTGGCGTTGACGAGAAGAAAGGGCTAGACATAGGAGCAGGAGACCAGGGGTTCGTCTTCGGATACGCGTGCTGCGAGACTCCTGAGCTAATGCCTCTTCCTACGATGATCTCGCACAAGCTCGTCATGCGCCTTACGGAGTGCAGGAAGAAGGGCGTACTGCCGTATCTCAGGCCCGATGGGAAGTCGCAGGTAACGGTAGAGTACGTGAACGGCAAGCCGAAGAGGGTAGATACGGTCATAATAGCGGCGCAGCACGGAAACGGAACTAGCATAGAGCAGGTGCGAAGGGATGTGATCGACAAGGTGATCAAGCAGGTCATTCCGAAGAAACTGCTCGACAAGAACACCAGGTTCATAGTCAACGGAACGGGCAAGTTCACGATAGGAGGAACGCTCGCGGATTCGGGGCTTACTGGCAGGAAGACGGTAGTTGACGGCTACGGAAGCATAGGCAAGTCGGGCGGGGGGTGCTTCAGCGGGAAGGACCCGACGAAGGTCGACAGGTCAGGAGCATATTACGCGCGCTACATAGCCAAGAACGTAGTGTCCGCCGGCCTCGCGGACAGGTGCGAGGTGCAGATCGCATATGCAATAGGCGTAGCCAAGCCCGTGTCCTTCTACGTAAACACACTGGGAACTGGCAAGATAAGCGACGAGAAGCTGACTGCGATAGTGGAAAAGAACTTTGACATGAGACCGGGAGCGATAATAAAGCAGCTGGACCTGCGCAGGCCGATATTCAGGAAGACTGCAGCGTACGGCCACTTCGGAAGGGTGGGACCGGAGTTCAGCTGGGAGAAGACGGACAAGGTAGAGGCTCTGAGAAAGGAGGCAAAGGTCAAGAAGTAGACAGTATCAGGAGAGAGTTATCTCTATCTGCACGGCATCTGGCACTGGTATGCGCATTATCTGCCTGAGCGCCTGATCGCTCCCGTCTATCTCGACCAGCCACTTGTGTATCCGCATCTCCCAGTGGTCATACGTGTGCGAGCCGTCGCCGCACGTGGTCTTCCTCGTGGGTATGATCATGCGCCTTGTGGGAAGCGGGATCGGGCCCCTGGACTTGACGTTGATGCCCTTCGCTATGTCGACTATCTGCTTCGCGATGTCGCGCACCGAGGCCATGTTCTTGCTTATCAGCTTAATTCGCGCGACAGGCATTCATCAACCCTGCTTCTTGACCACGTCAAGCACTACCCCAGCCGCCACGGTCTGACCCATGTCCCTTATAGCGAACCTGCCGAGGGCCTTGAACTCGCTGAACTTCTCAACGCAGACGGGCCTGCTGGGCTTGATCTTGACTATCGCGACGTCTCCTGTCTTGATGAATTCGGGGTTCTTCTGCGACGTCTGACCTGTCTTGGGGTCCTTCTTCTCCGTTATCTCTGTTATGGTGCACGCTATCTGGGCCGTGTGTATGTGGAATACGGGAGAGTATCCCGGCGCTATCGCGGTAGGGTGGTTTATCACCACTATCTGCCCCGTGAACTCGTCCACAACTGTCGGTGGGCTGCTCGCCGGTCCTATCACATCACCGCGGTGTATGTCCTTCTTGTCGACACCCTTGATGTTGAAGCCTATGTTGTCCCCTGGCTCGGCCTTCTGCAGCTGCTGGTGGTGCATCTCTATGCTCTTAACATCTGTCTTCACGCCCGCAGGCATTATCACTATCTGGTCTCCCGGCTTCATGACGCCGGTCTCGACCCTGCCGACAGGCACTGTCCCGAATCCGGATATGCTGTAAACGTCCTGTATCGGGAGCCTGAGAGGCTTGTCCGTCTCCTTCGCCGGCACGGTGAACGTGTCGAGAGCGGCGAGCAGGGTAGGGCCGTTGTACCAGCCGAGCTTGTCAGACTTCTCCTTGACGTTGTCCCCGGTGAGCGCCGAGTACGGTACGAAAAGTATCTTGCCTGTGTCGTATCCTATCGCCTTCAGGAACGTCGACACCGACGCCTTCGTGGCCTCAAACTTTGCCGCATCGAATCCCACGGCGTCCATCTTGTTTATTGCCACTATGAGCTGGTTTATTCCGAGTATCTTGGCGAGCTGCGCGTGCTCCCTTGTCTGCGTCTGCACGCCTTCCTGCGCAGAGCATACGAGCACTGCAGCATCGGCCTGGCTGGCTCCCGTGATCATGTTCTTTACGAAGTCCCTGTGGCCTGGCGCGTCTATGATCGTGAAGTAGTATTTGGCGGTCTGGAAGTCCTTGTGCGCTATGTCTATCGTGACTCCACGCTCTCGCTCTTCCTTGAGCTGGTCCATGACGAAGGCGAACTCGAAGGTTGCCTTTCCTAGCGCCTTCGCTTCCTCCCTCAGCTTGTTCATGTCCTGCTCGCTGACAGCGCCAGCTGCGTACATAAGCCTTCCTACCGTTGTCGACTTTCCGTGGTCGACGTGGCCTATGAAGATCAGATTCAGGTGCGGTTTCTCTGCCATTTTCATCTACCTTTTAAGTACTACTATTGCTTAACGTAGAGCGCAGAATTCGAGAGAAAAGCGCCCCCGTAAACGCTACTAATTAGCGGGCAACGTATTTAAAGGTTTGCGTGAAAAGACGTCGGCAACACGATGCCCGCGCCCAAAGGCCTGGGCCTGGAGCCGGCGGTACTATCTCGTCACGAGCTTTTTTACCCGCAGGTATAGTTTGGCGTCCTGGCTGGCCGATTTCATGACGGAGTTGATTAGAAGATTCTGCTGCCTGGACCACTTGCTGTTGGGCGTATTTTTAACATAGTTCGCCCACAGTTTGATGAAGCCGATCCTCTCCTCCATATCGCGCTTAGATGAAGCCATGCTTAGTCATCTCTCTCTCTACTCTTAACCCTTTCGCAATGCTTCTCATCTTCCCCTTGTCGAGCTTCTCCTTGAATAGCTCGTATATGTGCGCGGCGTCTTCCATGTCCTTTTCGCTTCCGAGCCAGACCTTAAAAGGTATCTGCACCTCAAGCGGCGAGACAAGCAGTCGGTTATTATTGATAAGGACCTTCAGCGGGCTGTCCAGCGAAAGAAAGTCCATTTCCTTCTTTGGAAACTTGATCTCGAAGTTAGGGATCACGGTGTCCTTTTTGGCCATTCTTATCGAGAGGCCGTTCTGCAGCCTGTCGAACGCGTCCTCTGCCGACTCCGAGTCTACCGCCCAATAACCTTTTCGGTTTAGCAGGCTGAAGAATTTTAAGAAATTTTCAAGCTTTAGCTTGTCCATGTACAGGTCTATGTCTTCCGTAGTACGCGATCTCCCAAAGAGTATCGAGACATAGCCGCTTACTATGACGTACCTGATGCGCAACCTCTTGATCAGCCCTACAAAATCAAGCACCAGCTTGTCCAGATCCGATAGCTCCTTGTCGAATTTCAGTGTTTTGCCATCGTAATCGAAGTCCATGCTATAACAAAGGCGTTTAAGATTAATAAAAGCCTGCAGTGCTTGAAGGCCTAGGCCGGGAGTCAGACGCGGACCTGAAATCCCGATGGGCGGAGGACAAGAAAGGTATTTATACTTTCTTCGCCCATCGGTAGCTACTTGTTCTCCCGCAAGTACTGCATTCGTGCAGGAGGGATTTGATGCTTGAAGAGAAGTACCAGGAGTTCGAGAAGTTCATAGACGAAAACAAGAACCAGAGGAAGTTCGAGCAGAGCGTAGAGCTCGCGATAAACTTCAAGGGCGTAGACTTCTCAAAGCAGGCGAACAGGCTTAATGTGGACGTGATGCTGCCGAACGGCAGGGGCAAGACCAACAAGGTGGCTATATTTGCTACAGAGAAGAACGTGGTCGACGCCGCCGGAAAGAACGGGATAGAGGTAATAGACGGGAACTCGCTCCCGACCATAGCAACGGACAAGGAGAAGCTGAACTCGCTGCTCGCTTACGACCTGCTGGCGCAGCCGAACCTCATGCCAAGCATAGCCAAGCAGCTCGGCCCGTTCCTCGGACCCAGGAACAAGATGCCTAAGCCGGTTATGAACATACAGGACCTGGGAAGGACCGCAGGCGAGACCAGCAGGAGGATATCGATAAAGAACAAGGGCAAGTTCCTGCCAACGGTGCACTGCGTCGTCGGCAGCGAGAAGATGGAGACTAAGAAGATATACGAGAATATTCAGGAAGTGGTGGGAGACGTCAACAAGGCCGTAGGGTCGAGCAGGATCAGGAGCGTCTACGTGAAGCTGACGATGAGCAAGCCGCTCAAGCTGGTGTGAATATGCCAATGCTGAAATCGCAAAAGGTCGAGTACGTAAAGAAGCTGCAGAAGGAGATAGCGAGCTACAAGACCGCAGCGGTTATGCCTATAGACGGGGTGCCCGACAGGCTGCTCCAGAAGGTCAGGAACGGGCTGAGGCCTGACGCGCAGCTGATAATAGCTAGGAAGACGCTGCTATCTCGCGCGCTAGGAAAGGAGAAGCTGGCGCAGTTCGAGAAGAGCATGGGCAAGAACTTCGCGCTCGTGCTTTCCAACAAGGAGCCCTTCGAGCTCTACAAGAAGATAAACAGCAGCAGGCTGAGGCTTGGCGCTAAGCCCAACCAGGTAGCGCCAGATGACATAACCATAGAACCTGGAGAGACCAGCGTAGCGCCTGGACAGACGGTGACGGAGCTGAAGAGCGCGGGCATAGACGTGAAGATAGAGAAGGGAAAGGTAGTGATATCGAAGAAGAAGGTTCTTGTGGAGAGGGGAAAGAAGATAAGCGGGGCTGTGGCCAACGCGCTGAAGATACTTGACATAAAGCCGTTCGAGATCTCGCCAAAGCTTGACATAGCGCTCTCTGGGAGCTTGGTTTACAACAGCCAGGCGCTGGCAATAGACGAGGAGTTCGCGAGGGGCGAGCTTGTGAAGAACTTCTCAGAGGCATATGCGCTCAGCCTCGAGGCTGGAATAGTCACCACTTACAACGCAAACGTGTTCATACTTCGCGCGTACAGGGGCGCGATAGCGGTAGGGCTTGAATCGAAGGCCCCAGAAGAGGAGATCGTGAAGATGCTCGCGGCACAGGCCGCGGCGCAGGCTGGCGAGCTCGCGAAGAAGACAGGTGTTAACGCTTAGGTGAAAAATGATGGAATACATCTACGCTGCTCTTTTGCTAGACGCAGAAGGCAAGGAAGTGACCGAGGACAGCATAAAGAACGTCGTCAAGGCAACGGGCGCAACGCCCGATGACGCCATGGCGAAGTCTGTGGCGAACGCCCTGAAGGGAGTGAACATAAAGGACGTAATAAAGAACGCGCAGACGATGCAGGCGGCTGCGCCTGCGGCTGCTGCCCCGGCGCAGGCCGGAAAGGCGGAAGAGAAGAAGAGCGAAGCAGAGGAAAAGAAGAGCGAAGAGGAAGCCGCAAGCGGACTCGCAAGCCTGTTCGGCTAAGACGAAAGGTTGCGCTCTCTCACAACGGTGCCTAGCGCGCGCCAGCCCTTTTACGCTAGTCCACCGGGTGCGGGTTAACCCTTAAATTATTTTAAGGGAAAGTAAGTCGTGGTGGGCTGATGAGAAGGGACGAGAGACTCAAAAGCATGCTTAAGCACCATGTGAGCATGGTAGAGAAGCTGAAGAACGTTGATCTCAGCAGGCTCTCCGAAAGGCAGCTCGAGAGGCTGGAGCACACGCTCGAAGAGCTCGAGAGCTATGCTATAGTACACGTGAGGACGAAAAGCGGCAAGTAAAAGCTGCTATGAAAAAAAGTATAAAAACATTGGCACATATAACGGAGTCATAGATGGTTTGAATGGATGTTTACGTAGAGAAGGAGCACTGCACCGGCTGCCAGCACTGCAAGGACGTATGCCCCGTGGGCGTTTTTGAGATGAAGGGAAGGGGCACGCCCGACAACCCCGGCTCCGAGGGGGCCAACATGGACAGCGCGCCGCCGGGGCACCAGTGGACAGGAAAGTCCAATCCTGAGAATGTACAGAAATGGAGCAACGTTCAGGATGGGCACAGGCACTTCGCGCAGGAGAACGACGGCACTTCAGGCGGGCTCTCCGTGGCCGTGAACGGCTCCGCGTGCATACTCTGCCAGGCCTGCCTGATAGAGTGCGAGGGCGAGGACATAGTCATAACCGACGACAGCGGCAACGTCTACAGGTCGATATACAAGTGAAATCATTCCCCATAAGTTAGGATAAGTTAATGTTATATATTAATATAACTTTAGCTTATTTAACTATTCATGGAACTTCCGATAGCAGGCATGCTCTCAGGCCAGAGGCTTGAGGTAGCTAAATTTCAAGATACCATAATCGACATTGTATACAACCAGGTTCAGCCAGAAGCCGTGCTATATGGAGGAACAGCCATCTGGAGGTGCTATGATGGCGGAAGGTTCTCTGAAGACATAGACATCTACGTAGGAAAGGGCTTCCGGAAGAAGCTCGAGGATGCGCTGCCAAGATACGGGATAAAGGTAACGTGGAGGGACAGCGAACTGCCGCTACACATGCGCCTGTCTAACGGTACGACCGAGATGCTGCTCGAAGCAAGCCTGGGTGAGCCTGAAGGGAAGATCTCGCAGTATGCAAGAGTTGACGGCTCGACCACAACGGTATTTGCGCTCACCCCAGAAGAACTGGTTATCAGGAAGATGGAGGCGTATGCGGGGAGGAGATATGCGCGCGATCTGTATGATATCTTCCACATGACGAATTACATCGCGAAGAAGGACTATTACGTCAGGCCGAAGCTCAGGGCCTTCCTCAGCGATGTTCAGAGGCCGAAGGATTTCGGAGTCCTTAAGTCGCTCATCTACAAGGGCGACGCTGGCGTGAGCTTTGATAGTATTATGGAATACCTGAAAGAGTGGTCGGAGTGAAGTACAAGAAGGAATTCGCATCGCACTTTGCGATAGAGCCTGTATTCACCTCAGGCGACGCGAGAAGGTTCCTTGCGAACATGGGCGCTTCTGGGGCGTATGCAAGGTTATTCGTGCACAAGCTTGTTAAGGCAGGTGAACTGTTGAGGATAAGCAAGGGAAAGTACACCTTCAAAAAAGATGAGGCGGTTGTGGGGTTCGCCTTCAGGCCGTTTTACTATGGGTTGGAATACGCGCTTACGATAAGGAGAATATGGACGCAGATGGCCAATCCGGTGATAGTCACAACCACAAAGGCAGTTCCGGGACCGCGAAAAGAGCTGGGGCGCATGGTGCAGGTGAGGCGAATATCCGAAAGGGTGTTTTTTGGTATCGAGTATCTGAAGTACGGAGACATCTTTGTCCCAGTCTCTGACGTGGAAAAGACACTGCTTGATTTCATCTACTATAGGATAAGCCCAGGCGAAGAGGTTTTTGATAAGCTTCTCGCTTCGTCTGACGCTGAGAAGCTCCGAAGGTACCAAAGAAAGTTCGGAGGAAGAGTTGCTTCAAGACTTGATGCAATTCGTGACGCATACTCTGCCGGGCCTGCCTGATAGAGTGCGAGGGCGAGGACATAGTCATAACCGACGACAGCGGCAACGTCTACAGGTCTATATACAAGTAGCAATCATACTACAGAGCCGAAGCTGGTACTGGGCATAGTACCGCTCGGAGGATAGACCCTACCCCTGGCCCAGTAAAAGGATATGCTTCGAGTTACGCTACCCGCGCTTACCCCCAGATAGTCATTCCATGATGAAGGCAGGGAGACAGTGGAGTCGCTTGCGGAGTATGAGCTGGTTGCAAAAGTGCTTATCTCTTTTCTAGATTGGGGCCACTGTATGCCCATGATGAACGGGACTGCTGGAACGGTCTCGCTGCTTACAAGCGTAGTGGAGGCGCCGCTAGCCGACATGACTTTAAGCGCACCGCTGGTTCCGCTCAGGCTTGTGAAGCCGGTGAAGTACGAAGAATCTGGAGCTATGCCGCTGCTCGGCATAGTCTGGCCCTGGCCCATTGCGACTGCAACGCTTGGATATGATCCTCCTGTGGTGGTGAAGGCGTAAGCATATCCTTCGAAGACGTTGTCTACGGACTGGCTGCTGCTGGATATTCCGCCTCCTGTGTTGTATGCTGTATTTTGCATTGTGACGCCGTTGCTGACGGTAAGGGAGATCGAACCGCTGTTCAGCTCGGTCCACTTGGACGAGAGGCTTGAGCCTGCGAAATTGTCGTAGAACGAGAACACGCTCGCGCCATTGTCATACTGGCCGTAGCTTGTCTGCTGGCAGCCGCTGGCGCAGTAGAGCTGCGGGGCATAGCCGGTATAGCCATTTGTCACGGGGGAGGCGCTGCTCATGAAGTTCATGTATATGGTGAGGCTCGAGCTGGCACCTATAGTGCTGGACCCCAGGTTCACCCATACGGTGGCGCTTGTCGCCGTATTCGAGCAGCCAGACTCGCACCATGCGTCGAGCACCGTGCCCGACCCTCCCGTTCCTGTGGTGAACTCTATGTTGCTCATGTTAGCGTTCGCGTAGCTGCCATAGGTGCTTGGATTGAAGGGTATCTGCTGCTGGAAGTTGGATTGCGTAGCGGAGCTCTGCGAGTTCGTCAGCGTTATAGGAACGTAGTGGATGGTGGTCGTGGTCGTAGAGAGGGAAGAGACCGATGTTGAACTGACAGATGTTGAGCTGATTGATGTGGAAAGGCTGGTGGAAAGGCTGGTGGAAAGGCTGGTGGAGGAGATGCTCGTTGAGGAGACGCTTGTTGAGGATACGCTCGTTGATACGGTTGAGGAGACAGAGGTGCTGACGAGCGCGACGAACGACGCGGTCACAGAGCCCTTACCAACGGCGTTGGCGGTCGTGGACTGCAACGACGTGCTCGTGACAAAGACGTTGCTGCTGGCGCTCCAACTTGAGAAGCCGTAGAGCGACGGGGGAATGGCGGATATTGAGTAGCTCTGACCTAGGATGAAGATCACGTTCGCGCCATTCGGGTAGTGCACGCCATTGAGGGCTATGCTGCCCGTGGTGGGGCTGGTGAGCAGCTGCACCGGATAGATAACCTGCTTGTACGGCTCTGCTACAGTCGTGGCTGTGCCGCTGGTGTTGTATACCTGTTTGGTGCACCTGGGCGTGCATATCTGATAGATGAGCGTGAACGTGGGGCTGAGCTGGGTGCCTGTGCTGAAGGTGTTGCCAACTATGCTTACGTTGCATATCACCGTGGCCCCTATTATGGCGCTGAGCGGGTAGCAGGAGCCGCCGTACGAGGCGCCGCCGTAGAGCGAGGGCGTCACGACTATGGAATTGGGCTGCTGGAAGAGGATTTGTGCCCCAAGGTTATTCTGGAATAGAACCATGAAGTTGGCACCTATCGAGTTTGTCAGGACCAGCGCCTGGTAGCAGGGGAACGATGGGGAGATGTAACAGAAGGAGGGCAGGTAGACTGGAGTGCCGGATGTCGGCAGCGCCAGTATCGAGAGCACAGAGACGACGAATAGTCCTATGACCAGGAATGCCCACGAATATGTGGTAAGAAACTCGATCGCAGATTGCGTCCTCATCCAATCGATTCCTTCCAATGATAAACTTATAGCCTTTTCAATCGATCCTGAAATCTATCGCCAGCTCCGCATCCTTCGCCGAGTAGGGTCTAGCGATCCTTGTGCCAAGCAGCCTGAACTTCCTGCGCCTTTTCGAGAAGAAGAGCCTGAGCTTGGCGACCTCGTCACCGCTCTCGCCTATCTTGCAGAAGGCGTAGTAGTGGATAGTGCATCCCTTTGCCGCCATTCCCAGCGCCGCTGGCAGGAATCTGAACGAGTCGCCAGGCAGGGGCATCGCTATCCTGTCTGCGAATCCCGAATACTTGCCAACAAACGCGTCAACGTCCCCGTGCTCCACCACAACGTTAGCGGTCTTGTTCAGCTTCGCGTTCTCCCTCGCGTATCTGCAAGCTGCTGCGTTCAGCTCTATAGCCACAACCCTGCCTCTCTTGTTCTGCCTGGCGATCTCTATCGCATATGGGCCCACGCCGGCAAACATCACCACGACGTTCTCCCCGTTCCTGGCAGAATCGCTTACACGCTTGCGCTCGAACGCGAGCCTGGTGGAGAAGAAGGTCTTGCGTATATCGAACCTGAAGATGCAGCCATTCTCCCTGTACGTGGCCAGATAGTTCCTCCTTCCTGCGACATACACAAATTTCCTGGTGCGGTACCTGCCGCGAACCGCGCCGCCCTTCCTGAGCACGGTCTCCACGTTCTTGTTCTCGCGCATCAGCCTCCTTGCCAGCCCTGGCGCTCTTCTCGGCTCGGCGTCTATCACCGCTATGTTGCCGTAGAGGTCGTATCCGCGTGCATTTCTGCGTGGTTTCCTCATTTCTGACTCACTTCTGGGCAAGCTATATAAATTGGTTGCTACTTATTATTCTATAATTGCTCTCGAGCAAGCTTCTTCTCATGATCTAAGGGGCTTAGCAGAGCAGAGTGATGGATTAGGATGTATTTCATAGTAAGGGTAACGTCGAGCCAGGAGCGCATAACTGCAGACATACTCCAGAACAAGATAGAGAAGGGCACCATACCGGTGTATGCGATAATACTGGCCGAGGGGATGCGCGGCTACCTCATTCTTGAGGCGCAGGACGAGAACGCGGCCAGGGAGCTGATCCTCGACGAACCCCATGTGAAGGGAATGCTCACAAAGCCGCTCGCAGAGGAGGAGCTCAACCGCATGCTCGAGGTGAAGAAGGTGGTTCAGGAGATAAACGTGAACGACACCATCGAGTTCATGAGCGGGCCCTTCAAGGGCTACAAGGCAAAGGTAATCAAGGTCGAGCCGACGAAGGAGGAGATAACGGTAGAGCTTATGGATGTTGCAGTGCCAATACCTGTGACCACAAAGGCCAACATCGCAAGGATAGTGCAGAAAGCAGAGAAGGTGTAGATATGCCGGAAGTAACGATAAGTGGATTGATAGAAGGAGGCAAGGCCACGAGCGGGCCGCCGTTCGGCCCTGCGCTCGGCCCTCTGGGCGTCAACGTAGCCAAGATAATAGAGGAGATAAACAAGCAGACCGGCGCGTATGCTGGAATAAAGGTGCCAGTCAAGATAATGGTTGATCCGGGCACGAAGGCTTACAGGGTAGAGATAGGCTCGCCGCCAAGCAGCGCGCTAATACTTAAGGAACTTGGCATACAGAAAGGCGCCAAGACCAAGGATGAGGTTGTCGGCAACACAACTATAGAGCAGCTGGTAAAGGTGGCGAAGGCCAAGGAGAAGTCACTCTACGGGCACTCGCTAAAGGAGAAAGTGATGCAACTCGCCGGCACGTGCAAGAGCATGAACATAACTGTGGAGGGAATGCCTGCAAGAGAGGCAATAGCGAAGATAGAGAGCGGAGAGCTCAAGGTTTAAGCTGTAGGCTTTCCTGAGATAAATCCGCTTATATCGAAGTTCCTCTCGTATACTCCTTCTCTGAATAGCGTGCGATGACGCATGCCATCGCCCACCTCAACCGTGTCCCAGAGCACGTCTTTGGCTAATTGTTTTGACTCTTTTGCGGCTGAGAGAATGGTTGTGGAGAAGAAGGAGTTCATAGTCGATATCCTAGTGCCGCGCAGATCGTCGCCGATACCCCACAGCACATGGACTACAGTATCGCCTATCTTGACATGCTCGATTACAGCGTAGCCCTCCCCGTTATTGTCTTTGATCTCTGCGAATGAGACTCCGCGGGTTTTGTCACCATTGGTCCTGTGGGTAAATACCTTGGTGATTTCTGTTTTGGAAGTTTTTTGCTGATTGGGGTCTCTCGCAAGCTTGGCCAGCATGCCTGGCTCGGCATATGCGATGCCAAACGGAACCGTACTTATCTTAGCAACGCTCGCTACTTTCCCCTCTGTTCTTGTTAGTGCCATGTAATCTAACAAATTGGTTGTTTCTGGGGGTATAAATAAATTGGTATGATTCACGATGGATGACTTACCTTTAAGCGATTGACGAAGTTAACACCATAAGCTTAAATAGTGATAAAAGACAGTTTCTATGGTAAAGAGCGACCTACTGAAAGTAGGAATAGGCAGGTGATTGCACATGAAAGATGGAGACTTTGAAGCTTATTTGAATAGCAGAGCCTCAGAAGTAAACAAAACGCTATCCGAATATCTTGCAACCGAGTCATCGGATAGGTACATAGGAAAACTTCTCGGGAGATCCGGGTACAAGTATCACCATGAGGCGCTAAGCAAGGCCATCATGGAACCCGCATGGTACCTTCTCAACCTCGGCGGGAAGAGATGGAGGCCGGTGCTAATGTCTCTCATGATTGAGGCTCTGGGCAAGGACCCTAAGACATACAGCGAATTTTGCCTGGTGCCGGAAGTCATACACAACGCTACGCTGGTGCACGACGATATCGAAGACGCATCTGACTTCAGGAGGGGCGCGCCGGCAGTCCATATAAAGTACGGGCTGGATGTGGCGAACAACCTTGGCGACTTCATGTACTTCTTTCCGATAGTTGCGCTCCTTGACAGCAAAAAGATGTCGATGAAGACCAAGAACAAATTCCTTTCCGTATATGCCAGAGAGATGCTCAGAGTAACGACCGGCCAAGCCACAGACATTGCGTGGCATAGATTCCTCGTCGATCCGAAGAAGATAACAGAGCAGCATTATCTTCGGATGGTATACGACAAGACTGGTGTGCTTGCAAGAATGGCCTGCAAGCTTGCAGGGGTTCTTGCCGAAGCAGACGACGCTACGATCGAAGCAATGGGCAATTTTGGCGCCACTGTGGGAGTTGCATTCCAGATACAGGATGACGTTTTGAACATCACTCGTAGCGACGTGTCCAAGACAAAGGGCGGCGTGGGCGAGGACATAACAGAGGGCAAGATCTCACTTGCGGTGATTTATGCGCTCAGACACTCTCCGCAGAAAGACAGGAATAGGCTACTACAGATACTGAAGATGCACACCAAGGACCAGAGGCTCAGGAACGAGGCTGTGGCAATAATCGACACGTCGGGGGCGAAGGCTTACTGCAAGAGGGTCGAGGAGGAGATAGTGAAGGACGCCTGGAGGCAGGTGGACAGGAGGCTGAAGCCATCGAAGGCCAAGGACAAGCTCAAGGAGATGGCCGACTTCCTGATAAGCAGGTCAAAGTAAACGGGTTAGTCCCCGTGAGCCTCGTGGGCGCATAGGCCGAAGGGGTCCAATTCGCCGCCGCAGGTATGACATTTGCCCTCAAACACTACCTCCTCGGCAAGCATCCCGTATGCCCTGAAGTGCTCATCAAGTGGCTTTTCCTCTTCTGTAGGGTACTTCCTTTGGGCTGCAGAGATGGGATTCGTGGGCTTCTCCACAACAGACGGTGCCCTGTCCCTTGCCAGTGCTGGCAGTTCCTTTGGCTTGGGCTCCTTCCTCTCGGCTACCGATACCATATCACCCACCACATTCAGATGCCAAACAGCAACGCGCTTTCCCGCACGAAGTGCAGTATTTCGCGTCGTGAGCGGTCTTAACTTCCGAGTTCGGAAAGGGTTCGGGTGTTACCCCGCTCCTATGGCCGTTTGACAAAGCTATTTGGTCGGGAAGGTTAAAAACACTATCTCTGAGACAGATCAGGTCTTGAGCTTCTCGACGTTCTTCATCTCCGAAAGGCTCTTCAGGGCCCAGAACGTCGCAAGCGCCATGTTGTACTTGTCCCTCGTCCTGCCCCTCGCGAACGTCCAGACGTCCTTTATTCCCGCGATCTCCAGGACTGCCCTGGCGTTAACGCCGGCGACGACGCCGACTCCTCTCGGAGCAGGCTTGAGTATGATCTCGGCCGTGCCGACCTTGGCCCTCAGCGTTATCGGGAGCGAGTGCGCGGTTCCGCAGTTGCACTCCCACGAGCCGCAGCCTAGCGTCAGGCTGATTATGTGCATCTTCGCGTCCTTCACCGCCTCGTCGAACGCCGGCCTTACCTCTACGGTCTTGCCCACTCCGAGGCCTACGTGCCCCTTCCTGTCGCCCACTATCACCGTGGTGCGGTACTTCATCTTCCTCGCATCCTTGGTCATTCGCTGGACGCTTGCCGTCTCGATGTTCTTTGCCTCGAGTCCCGGAAGCAGCGCGTCCACTATCTCGACCTCCTTGATGGGCTTGCCCATGGCGAATATCTGCTCTATGCTGGTGATCTGGCCGGCCTTGACCTGCTCTCCGAGTTTTGTCCTCGGCGTCCACTCGGCTATGTTGAACGCTGGCTTCTCCTCCTCCTCGCGCCTTCTCCTGTAGAAACCTCCTCTAAACAAACTCATCAACCACTCTTCAATATCTTCTCCTTTACCTCGTTAAATAGCTTTGGAAGCGACTCCGGCTGCACGTTCTTCGCGATGTAGCCGCCGAACTGCCTCTTCAGCGCGTCTGGCTTCGCCTTGAGCTGCTCCGCGTACTTGGCTGTTTGGGTTGAGTTGTACACCTCCTCCTTAATCTCGAAGCTTCCCTTCAGCTTCATTCCCCCATCTATGCAGCCCTTGGCGAAGACAAAAGGTATGGCGCCGCTAACCGGGGTCGTTATCCCTATGTCGAGCACAAGCTCCCCAGTTCCCTTCGCTTTCTTGGCGAGCATGAGGCCGGTCAGGTATGCGGTGGGCCTGTTGCCCCTGCTGGGCCAGCCGTACTTCTTCGCGAGCTCGTCCGAGTTCGCGCTGGCCGATACGATGTCGCCCTTCTCCGTGTACCTTATCACCTGCCCGAGGATTCTCGCGTTGGTCTTCCTCACCACGACCCGCTCGAGGCCGCTCTTCACGAGCGCGAGTCTCTTCTTGTAGTCCGTGACCCCCTGGCGCCTCCTCCTGAACTTTACCTCGTGTATTGCCTTGATCATAAGCTCACCTGTACGCGTTCCTCGCGAACTCGTTTATCTGCTTTATCTCCTCGTCGTTCACCTTAACGCCGTCATCGGCGAGGTGCAGCAGGAGCGACTTCTTGTCTGCGAACGCGTTTCCCTTGACGAGCAGATAATACTTCTTGAACATCGGCCTGTCGACCTTGCCCATGAGCTTTAGCCTCCTGAGCAGCAACCTCTGACTCCTCACCTTCTTCTCCCAGACCCTGCCCTGCCTCGCCTTTGCGCTGCCCCTTCTCTTCCCTCTCCCCTTCTTCCTCTTCTCCGTCTTCGCGGGCTTGTGCAGCTCCCATTTTGGCTTCGCAGCCACTATCGCGCCGTCCTTTATCAGCTTCCTTATGTCGTCTCGCGTGATCGCCTTCTTTATCTCGTCCATCGACTCGGGCCTCATCCTCAGGGAGCTCTCGCCCCTGCCAAGAATCTGGCTTGCGACCCTTCTTGCGAATTTTACGCTCATTTCCTTAACCTGTTGATTATCCTTATCCCCTTCCCGTCGGCCACCTTCTGCAGATAGGCGCGCGTCTTCCTCGAGAGGCCGTGGGCGAATACCGCCACGCTGGCGGAATTGGGCTGCACTTCCAGGAGTTCGGCCTCGTTGTGGACCAGCGTCTCCATGCTGCCGTCCTTCCTTGCGAATCTCAGCTCCGCGGCGTTCTTGTACCCGATCTTCGGGCTGGCCCCGTAGCCCTGCTTCTCTATCCTCTTCTTGTTGTCTATTCCTCTCTGCGCCCTCCATCTGGCCGGCACGCCCTTTCTGTGCTTGGCCCCGTAGTTGGGCACGACGAACTTCGGATGCTTTTTCTTCTTGTTGACCATGATCATTCCTCAGCCACGTAGAATATGCCGTCCTGGAAGACGCGCGAGTCCTTGCGCCTGGCGAACGAGAGCCTGTGTATGTTTGCTGCCGTCTGGCCCACGTCGTATGGATCTACGCCCTTGACCATTACCTCCTGCCCCTTTATCTCCACCTTGGTGGCGCCGACTATCTTCGCCACCCTGGGCTTCTTCTCTCCGAGAACGTTCTTCGCCATCACCTTCCCGTCCTTTATCTCCATGGACATCGGGAAGTGGGCGAACACGATCCTCATGTGCTTCTCCAGGCCACCTTCCACTCCCGATACCGCCCTGCTTATCTCCGAAGCCAGAGACTGCGCGGCAAGGGCCGATTTCTTTGCAAGTTTCTTGTGCTTCGTCTCCTTTATGGAGAGGGTATCGCCGTTGAGCTCGGCCGAGAGCAGCCTCGTGTTCACGTGCTTGCGCGTGGATCCGAGCTTGCCGCTGATCGTTATCTCGCTGCCCTCGTTCTGCAGCTCGAGTTTGACCCCGCTCGGTATCTTGATCTCTTGCATAAGCATCACTAGTAAACGTAGGCGAGCAGCCTGCCGCCCATCCTCTTCTCCTTCGCGTCCCTGTTGCTCATTATGCCCGCAGGCGTCGACATGATCAACAGTCCGAAGTCCTTGCTCGGTATGTACCTGTTCTCGTACCTGGTGTAGTCGTTGACCTTGACCGCGTGCCTCGGTTTCACGGCGCCTATGTTGTTTATCTTGTTTGCCAGCGAGACCCGCAGGGTAGCTAACTTGCCGTCCTTCACTTCCTCTATCTCGCTCACGTATCCGTTCTGCTTGAGCGTGAGCAGCACGTTCCTGACGAGCCGCGTGGATGCCACTACGCATTCGGGCCTGCCCAGGTTCTCGTATATCTTTATCTTGTTGAGGCTTTCTGATAGCAAATCTGCCGGCATAAACACCACTATAGCTTCTCGAATCCGATGTCTTTCGCTACCTCGCGGAAGCATCTCCTGCAAATGTTGAGGTTATAGGACCTGATCAGCCCGCGGGAGTTGCCGCATATCTGGCACTTCCTCAGGCCCTTGCCCTTGAACTTCTTGTCGTAGTTCATCTTCATGCTCATTCCCTCTCGGCGACCTTTGCGCCGAAGTTCTTCTCAAGATAGGCGCGGAGCTCATCGCCAGGTATGCGCCTGTGCTTCTCGTCCACGCTGCTGTTCCTCCTCTTCCTCGTCGCCACGCGCACGCCCCTCCTTGCGAACGAGGCGTTGATGTTCAGCCCGAGCATTCCGATCTTCGGGTCGTACTTCACGCCGCTGAACTCTATGTACTCCTTTATGCCGAAGTTGATCGAGTTGTTGGCAAGAGCTCCGGGCTGCACCGTGTTGTTAGCCGCGTCGAGCGCGCTCTTCAGGAACTCGGATGCCTGCCTGCCCCTCAGCGTGACGACCGCGCCTATGACCTGGCCCTTCCTTATTCCGAATTCCGGGAATCTCTTCTTTGCGACGGTGTGCGCGGCCTGCCTGCCGGTCAGCTTGTTGAGCAGCGCGCGTGCGTTGTCTATCTTCTGGTCGTTGTTGCCTATGCCTATGTTCAGCACTACCTTGTCCAGCCTTATCTCGCGCATCTGATTCGCCATGCTTAAGCACCAATAACCATTATGTTCTCTGCCGGGGTCTCAAACGCGCCGCCTTCGCCCTCGATCTTCACAGAGGCGAGGCTCGTAGCGTTGCCCTGCTTCACCTCCTTTATCACTCCCCTTTCCGAGGCGTGAGTGCCGGCTATGACCAGGCACCTGGCGCCCTTCTCGAACTTGAGCACGGAGCCGATGCCCTTCTCGTTAAGCACAACAGAGTCGTTGACCTTGGTTGCGGCCTCGCCCTTGACAGTAGAGCCGTCGTAGAGCCTGAGCATGACCTTGTTGCCCCTGCCCACGTATTTGCCGACAACCTTCAGCGTCCTTGAGCCCGCACGGCCCGATGCCTTGTCCAGCTTTATGTTACCAGCCTTGTCTATGCCTATCGAGTATGACTCCTTGGAGCCCGCGAACGTGACGACGTCTCCGAATCCCAGGGGATACCTGTCGTCAACAGCGAGCCTGCCGTTCACCTGCACCCCTCCCGCGTTTATGATCTTCCTGACCTCGCCAGCGGTCGCGGCCAGGCCCAGCTTGTCCCTAACCAGCACCACGAGGGCGATGCTGCGCCCCAGCGCGTGCCTGCCCGCTGCGGGTTTTGCAATATACTTAGAGATCTTCTTGCTCACTCTGGGATACGTGCTCGACGCGAGCCTGTTCAGATGCCTTGAGTTTCCGTGTCTTGCCATTCGCTCACTTCTTTGCCGCTGCCGCCGCTGTCTGTGGCGCCGCGGGGGCAGCCACATGCAGCTTCGACGCCCTGAGCTTGTCGCTCATGTCCATCTCTGTTATGTAAACGTTTGAAGCGCTGATCGGTATCTGCGTCTCGCGGCCCTTCGCGTTCTTGCGCGTTATGCCCTCGACGAAGATGATTGCGCGGCCCAGGTCGACGCTCAGCACCTTCCCGGTCTTGCCGCGCTTGGCGCCGCTCATCACCTTGATCGTGTCGCCTCTCCTCACGCTCACGTTCCTCCTCTTTATGCCCAGCTTCGATGCCAGCTCCTTGGCCACGTGCGCGTGCACGAACCTCTGCCTGAGGTGGTTTGCGGCGTTGTACCTGAAGAGTCTCTGCTTCCTTGGCTTGCTGCTCTGTATCATAAGCATCACACTATCCTGGAGGCTATTCCAGCCACCTTGACGAATCTCTCTACCACTTCCCTTGCGATCGCTCCCTTGACCTCCGTCCCTATCGGCAGGTTGTCGTCCCCGATCATTATGCCGGCGTTGTCCTCGAACCTGAGGCGCATGCCGTTGCCCCTCCTTATCGGGGCCTTCTGCCTCACTATGACCACGCGCACCGGCTTCTTGAGATAGGTGGGCGTGCCCTTGATCACGCTCGCTATTACTATGTCACCAAGGCCCGCGGCCGCGAGCCTGCCGTGCGCGTGCCCCTTGCCGAGCTTGTTGATTATCTTGAAGATCATCGCGCCGCTGTTGTCAGCGCACGTCATAGTAGACATGGGAACGAGCGTCCTGCTTATCCTTGACGATAGGGCCCTCATGCCGCCACCTGCTTCTGCTTCAACACGCCCGTTATGGCGAACGACTTCGTCTTGCTCAGGCGCCTCGTCTCCGCCAGGCTAACCGTGTCGCCGACCCTCGCCCCTATGCATTCGGGGTTGTGCGCGGCTATCCTCGAATGCTTCCTGAGGTATCGCTCGTACTTGTACAGGTACATGGTGTAATCTACCTTGACGATCGCGGTCTTCTTGGCCTTGCTGCTTACGACTAGGCCTATGAGGCGTGAGCCCCTTGTCTTGAGCTGCCCGTGAACCGGGCATCTCGGGTCGTTGCATTTTGCCTTGTTCTCCTGCATCAGATCTCTCTCTTCTTCCAGTACTTCATTGCCTTCTCTATCCGGTCATCTGGCCGGAAGCCTATCTCGACTCCGCTGACTATGAACGACTTCCTTCCCGCGTAAAAGCGAAAGGTAGACGTTGCTTTAACCAGCCTTTTGAGCCGGCTGCCCGTGTCTACTACGAGAGTGTTTTTGCTCTCGTCTACTACGGTACCGTGCAAACCAACCTGCTTCCTGTCCCTGCACTTGAGCACGCGCACCCTGAGCCCTATGAGCTCGTTGAGCACTATGTTCCTGTTGTCGTAGCTGCTGTAATCGAGGTCCATGATGTTGTTTGCTTATTAGATTTAATAAGAGTACATATTTAAACTTATCAGGAGCCTGACGACTATGCACACAAGGCATTCAAGAGCCCAGTCCGCGATGGAGTACCTCAGCACATACGGCTGGGCCATACTCATCATAGCGGTCGTGCTCGTGGCGCTCTTCTCCCTCGGCGCATTCAACGGACTTGCGTTCGCACCGAGGGCGCCGCCCGGGTCGTGCACAGTCTACAGGCCGTATGGGCCGTGGAGCGTTGACCTGATTGTGCTCCAAGGACTCTGCAACGTAGACCTTCCGCAGTATGTGGGTGTCTTCTCTGCTGCAAACTCTTACGTAAACATAGGTTCTGTGTCTCAGCTAGAGGTTCCTTCCACGCTTACAGTTTCCGCGTGGGTAAACGGGAATCCATCGCAGACAAACACTAACCCGTCACTTGTGGATAAGGGAGGGAACTGCTGCAACGTTGGTTACGGCCTCTTCCTCCATAACACGGGATCTAACTTTAATGTCTATGCGAGAGTTCATGCGAGCTCGGCCACTACCCTTCTAAGCACGGGGAGCTTCTCGTATTCCACCTGGAACTTCGTTGCGATGACCTACGATGGGTCCTATGTCAGCATCTACATAAATGGGGCTTTCGACAAGCAGGCATCAAACAGCGGCGGCATATCGTACGGGTCATACAATTCGATAATAGGCGCCGACTCCGCGCTGTCGGAGGACTTCGATGGCATGATATCAAATGTCCAGATATACAACGCATCTCTTTCAGCGAACGAGATACAATCTTTGTATGCCGAAGGCATTGGAGGGGCTCCGCTGCGGCTTCAGAATCTGGCTGGCTGGTGGCCTCTCAACGGCAACACAAACGACACGAGCGGCAACAACGCGAATGCCATATCATCGGACCTAAGCTTCACGAGCAGCTGGACCTCCGGCTACAGCACTCCGTGAGACCAGAAGAAGACGAGGCAGTTTTACTTCACAACTACCCTGTCGGATACCTCGACTATGCGGTCGACGCTGTACCTTATCGGGTTGCCGAAGTTCGTATTTATGATGAGACCGCCGCGCTTGGTGTCGATGCCGGCGACCTTGCCGATCAGAGTGCCGAGCTCGTTGACAACGGCCTTGTTCTTCAGCTTCCTGTTCTTCAGGGCGCGCGTCCTGAGCATGTTTGACGCTACGGATATCGCCACTCCGACGACTATAGCAAGAAGCGTGAAGCCGAGGAACTGGCTGAAGTAGATCTGGCCGAGCAGCCACGCCATGAATGAGTAGGAGAGCACCCAGATTATCGAAGACGAGCCTATGTAGACGCCGTAGCGGAAGTTCCTGAACACGTACCTGCTCGTCCTCGTGTCGAGCATGCGGCCTATCAGGTACATGCCCAGCATGAACGGAAGGAGAAGCAGGAAGCCCTCGACTGCAGACGCGGTGGCGAAGCTGGAGTCCCCAGTTGCCTTCAGCTGGAAGAAGTAGTTGCTGCCGCCTATGAATAGGCTGGCTATGAAGAAGACAAGGGAGCTCAGGTAGAAGACGAAGCTCATTCGCTCTATGCTGAAGCCGAAGCCGCGGAACGACTCAACCAGAGAGTTCAGGAAACCGAACCCGAGCAGGAAGAGATACAGGCCGAGCACCAGCAGCGGGGGCACCCAGCCGAAGCCCGCGGCGTAGCTGACCGCGAAGCCGAGAAAGATCAGCGCGGGTATGCCGAACACGATTCTGGCATAGTGCGGCTCCTTCAGCTTCTCCAGAACCGTTATGTACGTGCTCTCCAGGGCCTTGCTCTGCTTGACAGTAACCGACTTGACGCTGCCTATCTTTATCCTCGATTCCACGAGAGGCAGTACGCGCTCATCGCTGGCGCCGTCAGTGACGAACACGCAAGAGTCGGCCTTCACCTGGTCGAGAACCCTCTCGAGCTGCGTTGTCAGCTCGCGGTCTGCGGTGTAGCCCTCGCTCTCCGCTCCGGTTATCGTGGCGACATTGACCGAATAGCCCTCCTTCTTGAGGTCGTCGTATAGCTTTACGGCCTGGAACATGGTGTTCGAGTCCGTGTCCTCGGGATCCGCCAGGGCAAGCTGGGTGGCCGCGCTGAGGTTCTGGACCCTGCCGATCAGCGGACCGCCTATCCTGGTCTTCCTGTAGAGATCGTTGTCGACGTCAACTGCGAGTACCAGCAGCCGCTCTGACTTCTCTACCCCCCTGGATTTTGCCATGGTAAGATACCCGTTATTATGAGAAGATATTGCAAAAGGTAGTATTTAAAACTGCGCTGGAGCGAACGGTTTTCATCGATTTTTCCCCTTCCCCTTGCCGGTGAGCATGCGGCTGAAGCTCGCCAGGTTGTCGACTATCTTCTCGTAGTGGTAGAGGTAGGCGAGCGATACGAGAAGCACGAAGGTCACTATGACCTCTATGGTGACTGCCACGTTAAGCAGGTACTCTATGCTGCTGAGCTCCATTGAGTATATGTTGAGTGATATCAGCGTCACAACCGCTATCGCCACGTCTATCCCGAGCGAACCGTAGGCCACCACGTCCAGCACGCGCTTTATGTGCTCTATCCTGAGGAATTCCTTGTACTGCACGCTCCCACCAATTCAGTTACTTGCCGCTTCACCTATTAGAAACTTACGTCCAACAGGCAGGGCATAGTGAATGCGCATTGTAATAAATAGTTTAGCGGACAAAGACGACTTTGATGCGCAGCAGCTTCGAATCGATGGCCGACATCAGGGTATGGGCAAGGGCGATGCGTCACCTGAGGAAACGCGACGCCAAACTGGCGAAACTCGTGTCCAAGTACGGGATGATACGCCACGAATGGGGGCCGCCCAATCCGTACGAGGCTATAGTCGATGCGTTCATCTACCAGCAGATATCTGGGAAGGCAGCGGAATCAATATCGAATAAGTTCAAGGCACTGTATGGTGGAAGGCTGCCTGCTCCTAAAGAGTTCTTGAAGACATCTGAGAAGAGGGTGAAGGGTTCTGGAATCTCACCCCAGAAGTACTCGTACATAAAGGACCTGTGCGAGCGCCTGGTAAACGGGGAGCTCGATCTGGACGGGTTGGCAAAGCTGCCAGACGAGGAGGTGATAGCGATACTCGATGACGTGAGGGGCATAGGGAGGTGGACGGCCGAGATGTTCCTGATGTTCAGCCTGCGCAGGGTAGACGTCTTCCCTATGGACGATCTAGGCATACAGAACGGTTTCAGGAAGGTCTATGGGCTGAAGGGGAGGCCGAACAGGGACAGGATGCTGGCCACATCGGCGCGCTGGGCCCCATACAGGTCTATCGCCTCCCTGTATCTTTGGAGGAGCCAGGATTAGATGGCCGGATACGCAAAGTATGCTGTTGTTCTTGTGATAATAGCGGCGCTTGTTGCCGGTTACGCGCTCTACAGCGGCGGGCCGCGGGGCGGCGCGGCGACATCGACGATTCAGACGAACGCGAAGGCCAACAGCACAACGCTATCTTCGTCGGTGCGAACCACAACTGCCATTCCCATTGCCAGCCCCCAGGCCTATTGGAAATTCGACGAGGGAAGCGGAACGACGGCCTACGACAGCAGCGGAAACGGCAATGCGGCAACGCTGGTAAACTCTCCGGAATGGGTCGCGGGCAAGACAGGCTACGCGCTCGGCTTCAACGGCAATAACCAGTACCTATCGACTAACTACAGCGGCGTATCTGGAGATGGCGCGAGGACGTTCACCGCATGGATAAGAACAACATCGTGCTTCAAGCCTGTATGCGACGTGCTCACTTATGGCTCCGAGTCGCCGGGCGCGAGGATAGAATGGAGCGTGGAGGGGAACGATCTTGGCCTGAGGGTTTACGACGCGTACATAGTGTACAGCGCGCCGAACCTGACCAACGGGAACTGGCACTTCATAGCTATCGTGATCCCTCGGGGCGCTGCTCCCATAGGAGCGCGCATGTACGAGGATGGCCAACTCCTTGGAACCGTTACTGAAAGCCAATTCGACACGAGTTCCATAGATACGGGTAGCGCCCATTCGGTCAACATAGGCAGGATGTACGCCGGCGCGAACGTGGTTGGCACCCCGGCGCCGCGAGGCACCGCCTACTTCAACGGGAGCATCGACGACCTGCGCATCTATAACGCCGCCCTGAACGCTTCCCAGATACAGGGACTCTATGCCGCGTAAGCGGTTTACGCATATACTTGCTATGCGACGTCAAAACCGAAACAAAACCGAAGCTTTCCAGAATTTATTTTAAAATGCTAGTACATAATATTTGCATCCGCAGGTGTGGTGTATGAGCAAAACGTGGGAAACGAAAAAGAGAATACTGAAGATTGTATCGAAAGGGGCGAAAACTCCGGGAGAGATAAGCAGCGAGCTGGGTCTCGCACCATCTACTGTGAGCGAGCACATAGAGGAGCTGGAGCAGATGGGGGCCATAAAGCAGAAGGACAACCCTTTCGTGAAGAAATGGAAGTACTACGAACAGAATCCTGATTTTGATGTACGCAGCATATCGGGCCTGAAGAGGGTCGGCAACATACCCCAGATAGCTGCAGCTCTTGCGATACTGCTTGGGCTAGTGGCGCTATTCGTTTTCGGAATGCCGGCCATAGGAGCAATCGGGAGCGGCAACTCCGTTGTGTTCTCCCTTACCGACCCTCCCACAGTGCCCAACGGCACGCAGGCACTCAACATAAGCTACTCCTCTATTCAGGCGCGCTATGTGGGCGCGAACAACGCCTCGGCGTGGGTGTCTGGAAGCGGCAACGGAAGCCTTGACCTCATGGCTCTCGTGAACTCAAGCCAAGTTATAGGAAGCGGCAGCGTGCCTGTTAACAGCACCATAAACCTACTTTCTTTCGACATTAACTCTGCCTACATAGTGATAAATGGCACAAGGTACAACGTCACGGTGCCTAGCGGCAGTCTCACTGTGCCGGTGACCGGTGGAGGAGCTGTCACAAGCAACTCCAGCGTGCTGATAGACCTGAGCCCGGTAGTCACTACCATATACACAGACAACTCGACGCTGTTCGTGTTGGTCCCTTCTGTAAAGGCAGTCTTCCTGGGCAGCACAAACGTCACCGCACACGTGGGTGAGAGGCATACGCTGACAGAGACCGAGCACGAGCAGCTCAACGCAACGGTGCCGGTGATAACAATAACCTCGGATAACCTGAGCGTGGTCAACAACGCAACTACAAGGCTGAGCGTCACAGTAAAGAACAACGCGAACGTGAACGTAACCTTGAGGCACGTGCTGCTGTTCGGGCTGCCCAGAGTGTTCGTGAGCCCGCTCGGGGCAAACTCCACAATAGGCGCTGAGATAGATGCGCCTCCCGCATTCCAGGGCTGGATGGGAATGCAGCTGGCATCGGAGGGAGAGGGCGGCGGCAACGCTTTCGGGCTGAACTCGTCGGCTAACGCAGAGGCGGGCGACGGAATGCACGCCGGGATGATGCAGGACGTGATTAACGGCGTACATGTGCTAGTGAACGAGAATGCGAGCGCGGGTTCCAACTCGAGCTTTGAATTTCCTATGCTTAGCGCTGAGGACAACGCGAAGCTCAACACGCTTGTGAGCGTGGGGGCGGATGTGAGGTCGTTCAGGTCGCTCGACTTCATAGTGACCACGAACGGCACGCTGGAGCTGCCGTTCGTAAGCGCGGGCTGCGCCTGCGAAGGAATGATATGCCCGATGGCTGAGCAGGCTTCCATAGCCTGCATAATCCAGGGCGGTGGAAATGGAAGTTTTGGCTATACGCTGCAGCCTGGCGCGTCGGCCACGCTGAACTTCACCGGCCAGATAGAGTACGCTAACGGGCACATAAGGATCACGCCGACGCAGGGAAGCCAGTGGGAGCTTGTGGTGCAGGGAGAGGAAGGAGCGCGGGCTACGACTAACATCACCGTGAGCTAGCCCGGCAGTGCTACAGTTAGCGAGACTTTGAGAAACGTTTAATAATGGTCGGCTCTTATGCTACCTCGATCGGGTGTCATTGGCGACCGCACTGGGATTCCGAATAAACGAGGTCCCGCACGAGAGACAGCGGGCCCCAGTTAACATAGGGGACTGGATACCGGGGAAGCCGGTTGAGATACGCGTAAGCAGCATGACAGACCGGCGCTACGTGTTCCTGGTTGCGCTGCACGAGATGGTAGAGTATGAACTTTGCAGAGTGTTCCGCAAATCTGACCAGAAGATAATGGCATTTGACAGAAGCTACCTCGGCCCGTACGAGGAGCCGGGGGACGACCCCCACGCGCTGTATCACGTGGAGCATACGATTGCCACCTTCATTGAGAAAGCGGCTGCGAAAGCCAAGCGGGTAAGCTGGCCCGACTACTCTGCTGAGGTGAGCAGGATCACCTCCCTGGAGGGCCTGCGCAGGAAGCAGGGGCCTAGAACCCCAGCTGTTCCTTGACGAATATGACTCTGGTCCTTCCGGGCCTGTCGCGCTCCAGTACCATCAGCTTTCCTATGTAGCTGCCGTTCCATCCGTACTGGTCGTGCACGCGCTTGTTCTCAAGCGGAAGCGCCCGCTCGTGGATGCGCTTGAACGCCGCGTCGAGGTCCTTGACTATCTTCATCGTGCTCACGGCGAGGATCACGTTCTGGGAATCGAAGGCGTAGAAGGAGATCTGGCTGCCGCTCGCCGATGCTACGACCAGCTTGCCGTCCTCTGTTACCGCCTGCACGCTCCCTATGGCGTAGGGCGCGGAGAGGAACTGACGCCTCATCCTATTCCTCTCCTCGGCGTCGGTTATGCCGTGAAGCTTCTTCCTGACAGAGTCGTACTTGCCGCTCTCCTCGATCTCCTGTGTGATCCCTATCTCGTTCATCGTCGTCGAGGAAGCTTCCATTACCGTCGAGCCCTCTGGAATCAGCTCGAGCACCTTCTTCTTTGCCTCCTCTCCGTTAGATACCACAAATACCTCAATTCCACGCTTCTTCAGCGCCTCTGCCGTTTTTTCTATGATAGAGTCGTCGGCTAGCGTGTCCCATGCCATGTTATCAATCGTATTTGGTCTCTTCAGATATATAAACGTATAGGATATCCTATACTTATCAGAAGTAGCCCCAGCTCAGAAGCATGTCGCTATCGCGCGCCCACCTCTGGCCTATGTCGGAGCGGTAGAACATGTTCGGTATCATCACGTTGCCCACAGATTGGTAGGCGTTCTTTATGGCGTCGACCACCGTGACCCCTGATCCGGTCACCACTAGCGCATAGCCAGACTGGCCGGCTATGTACCAATCGTCTTTGACCTTCTTCACCTCGCCTATGTGCACGCCGTCAAGCGTGGGCTTCTTGAAGAGTATCGCTGCTCCTTCCGAGTACTTCTTGAACGCCCTTAGGTCCTCGAATGGAAACGGGGGAATGGCAATCACCACGCCAACCTGGAATCCTTTCTTCGCTTTGAGCTGCGCGCTCTTGCCGTGCGCCAGTTCGTACATGAATTGGCCCCACTCGCTGGTTATGCCCTCCATCTGTATGCTTACCGTGGGGTAGCCGAACCTGCTGGTGAACTCCAGAGGCCATATCCCCTTCGCGTTGGCTATGCAGTTTATGTCTATGTAGCCCACGTAACCGCTCTCTCCCAGTTTTTCCCTCATCTTAAGCAGCGTCTCCTCGAAAACTGGGCTTCGGGAGGTGTAGTAGATCAATGTGCCCATCTCTCCGGTGCTCGGGCCTATCTCGTTCGGGAAGAGCTTCTTGTGCTCGAAGTTTATGCACACGGGAAGTATGAACTCCCTGCCGTTGAAAAACGCTCCAACGGCCACCTCCACGCCATCGGCGTACTTTTGGAGCAGGAAGCTCTTCATCTTCTTCGACCAGGTATCCTTGTAGTGATCAAGCACCTGTATCACGTCTTTGCCGTCAACCTCCTGGCCGACGAACAGCAGTTCCTTCTCGTCCTGTATCTCGCCGCTGGGCTTCAGCACGTACCTGTCGGGGTTTGCCTTGATGAACTTTATCGCTTCGTCAAAATCGACGAAGCTCTGGCCGAGGAGTATGTTCACGCCTGCGCTCTTCAATTCCGTCTGGCCGAACTCCCTGTCGAGCTCGAGCTTGTCTGTATACGCAGATCCGCCCACGACAAACTTGCCTTCTTTCCTGAGCTGCTCGGCCTTTGACCCGAAGCCAACGTCGTCGAAGATTATTGTATCGGCCCAATCCTTGCTCTTCTCCCAGTCATCTACCTTCTCGAAGAAACCGTCGCCTACGTCCTTTTCGGGCTGGTCGTGGCAGTAGAACTTTACAGCGTGCCCTTCCTTGGCAAGCTGCCACGCCAGATCTGCAGAAAGAGCCTCTTGAGTAACGAAAAGAAATTTGTATTTCTCCTTCTGGTCGCCGTTCTGAGCCATCGACTCAATATGGAATGTTAGACTTTGCTTTATTTATATTTGTCTATCTCGTCCGAGTAAGAAGAGTCATCGCCAAAAGGATTTTACGCTCTCACGCTGCCATGCAGACTGTGATCCTGTGAAAAAAAAGACGATCATCGACGCCGTTGCTGTGCTCGCGCTTGCGGGTGTGCTTTTCTCCGGCTATCTCACGTACTACACGTTTGCAAGCGGTCGGCCGGGATGCGAGATCTTCATCTTCGGGGCGCCGAGCTGCTTCTACGGGTTGGTGATGTACATAGCCGTCTTCCTGCTTACGCTGTTCGCATTGTTGAAGCTTAACGCGCGCGGCGCGGCAACGCTTGCGCTGGCCTGCGTCTCTTTCATAGGTATACTGTTCGCCGCTTTCCTCACAACCGAGACGTGGTCCGCCGTCAGCTGCACCAACTTTGACATACTGGGACAGCCGCCGTGCATCTACGGCCTCGTGATGTACCTGATAGTGCTGCTGCTCGCGCTCTACGAACTGAGAAGATAGGCTCGCGCTCTCGGCGATTTGAAGGGAATGGGCCCGCCGAGAGTCGAACTCGGCTCTCCACTCTGTGAAAGTGGCGTCTTACCGATGGACCACGGGCCCTCATTTTTAATAAGTTAGCAACATATTAAATGCAATAAGTGGGGGCATGTCCTATTACACCGGCAAAGGGGACGACGGCCGCAGCGGCCTGCTCGGAGCGGGGCGGCGCGTCAAAGACGATCCTATATTCAACGCCATAGGCGAGGTCGACGAGCTGAATAGCGCGATAGGCGTAGCGCTCTATTACACGCGCGACACAATGGTCAGGAAGCAGCTCAAGACGGTGCAGAACGAGCTTTTTATCATCGGCGCGAACCTCGCGTCCCCTAAAAAGAAGATAGACCAAGCCAACCTCGGCCCCGAAGCCGTAGCAAGGCTGGAAGGCTCGATAGAGGACATGGGGCGCCGCATTCCCAGGTTGAAGAAGTTCGTCATCCCTGGGGGTTGCGAAGCGGCGGCGCACATGCACCTGGCGAGATCCGTGGCCAGGAGAGCGGAGAGGAGCGTAATCGCCGCTTCTGGCAGCCTCAAGATCGACAACTCGGTTAAGGTCTACATGAACAGGCTTTCTTCCTATCTCTTCGTCGCCGCGCTGTACCTCAATTACACAGAAGGGGTCGCGGAGGCACACCCTACCTACTAGGCGGAGCGTTGAAGTACTCCTTGAACTTGTTTGTTACGTTGATGCGCCAGCTCCTCCCCTGCTTCTTCCTCTCCACGAAGCCCTGCTCCATCAGCTCCTTCATGTGGTCGTACGTGGATGCGCCGAAGACCTTGACCAGGTAGCTCTGCAGCGTGTTGCTGTTCTGGCTCACGTATGCGAGCACCTTGAGCGCGCCCTTCGTTATGTCTGGCCCGCTGGCGAGATTGCTCACGCGGCTCGCGTACGGTTCACGCAGCGAGAGCATGTACTTCTTGTCTATCTCCGCGATCTCCAGAGATGTGTCGCGTGACGAGTACTCTGACCTGAGCGCATCGAGCATCTGCTCTATGTGGCCTATCGATTTTATGCCTGTTATCTCTGACAGGTTCTGCGCGCTGAGTGCGTTGGGCGACATGAAGAGCGCCGCCTCTATCAGCTTCTTGTAGTCTACCTGCTCCTCTTCCGGCATGGGACCACTAGTTGAGCGAGACTATTATCTCGCCGAAGAAAGTTTCCTGAAGCAGAAGTACCTTGTTCTTGGTAGTCAGGAAGAGCAGCGGTATGAACACCTCCAGAAGCGGGGCGTCGCTTTTTGCCGTCTCGCAGAGGATCGAGTAGGTCACGGCGTTGCTGCCGTCGAGATTCTTCTTGACCAGCTTGAGCACGCGCTCCGCGTCGGCCTCTACGTCTGCGTGGTTGAATATGACCGGTATGGGCTTGCTTATCGGCGCGCTTGCCTGCGCCTCCTTGAGCTCCTTAAGCTTCATAGCCTCCTCCAGCGCGGTTATGAGCTCGTTGAGCGAGACCCTGCTCTTGTGCGGAAGCCTGAGCCTTATCGAGAGGCCGTCTGCGGGCACGTAAGGCGGCAGCATCTCTTCCTCTGCAGCCACCCGCTCCTCCTTCTCCTCCAGCTCGAGCATGTCGCTCTTGAGTTTCAGCAGTATAGCGGCTGCTAGTATTATGTTGGCGGGCACCCTCAGGTCCAGCACCTTCATGTGCTTGACCACGCCTATGTAGCCCTCGACTATGGCCACAAGGTCTATGTCCCAGGGGTTGAGCTCGTTGCTCTTCACAAGCTCTACGAGTATGTCCTTCCAGGTGGGGTCGCTTACGAGTCCCTCTATGTCGAATTTGTTAACGCTGACAGCGCTCTCGGTCCTCGTCTCCTGCATCTGTGTCGCCGCCTATACCCTCTCGTTATAGTAATAAAAAGCATTCGCTAGGGCCCTATCTCCCCGCTGGCTTGCCAGTCCTTGTGCTCCGAACTCCACCTGTTGAATAGCTTGCCCCTGTTGACAAGCGAGTACACCTCGAACGAGTTCTTCGTCACCAGGCTTTTGCTGTTCAGGTCCTGGCATGCCTTGTAAACCTCGTTTTGGCTCTCTTTCATCTTTCTCGCAAGCTCCGATGCCGTGTCGTCGTGGACCAGCAGCTGCGCCAGGACCTTCTTCTCCAGTTCGCTTAGCTCCTTGTCCGTGTCTTCTTTGCGCAGGACATTCTCACGCAGAGGGGCGGGCTGTTCGTCTTCCTGGGATGCGCCCCTGGGTTCATAGCCGACCACAGCGGATATTCCCCTGAGCCCCAGGTCGAATGCGCTGATTGAAAGCGATCTCTCTGGCAGGATTATGTAAGGCTTGACTACGTCTACTACCTCCATCATGCGCTCGAGCTCGAGCTTTTTGCCGTGCGAGCTGAGCCTATCTATGACGCGTGCGACCAAACCGTCGAATGCGGCGCTGCCGGACTTGTCTTTCAATGATACGATCATGTCCGATACCCTGGACAGCACGACGAGCATGTCTGCGGCCTCTTCGGGATAGTTTTTGACCCCGTTCGCCAGCGACACGGCGTTTTCGAAGGATTCCGGATTCTGAACCTTCAGGACAGCGAGCGCTATAGCCGAGTATACGTTCATGTTGGTCTTCCTCGCCGTTGACACGAACCCTACTATTCTCTCGTCCAGGAGCGCCTCCCCGATCTCCTTGGCGTCGCCCGCCTCCTTCTCCCGATCCGAGAGATACTTTCCGAGGCCGACGCGGATGTCTTTGTGTTTTGAGTAAGCGTCTTCTATGTCTTCGTACTTTCTTCTCTTCTCAATGCTCATGCTGCTGCCTGTTTGAGAATCCTGGGTTTCCGCTCATTATAAACGTTGGCTTTAGGCACACAGACGCGGGTGGAACGCATTAATATTTTTGGCTCCGATATGACACGATAAGATGCCTAGTTTTCAGAACGAATACACGTACAAGAACTACACGGAGCAGGGCAACGAGGATGAGTTTGACAGGCTTTTTGACGAGGCCGTTGCCAGGGTGAGGTCGGAGCAGCTGGGCAAGAAGCACGGAATGTTCATAGGCGGCAGCGAGGTCTTCTCGAGCGAGGAGCTTGCAGAAAGGTCGCCCATAGACGGAACCATGATCGGCGCGTTCCAGAGAGGCACGAGGGAGCACGCGCAGCAGGCTGTTGCTGCGGCAAAGGCCGCGTTCGGGGCATGGTCTGGGACTGAATACAGGGAGCGGGCGAATATAATGCTCAACGCCGCGGAGCTCTTCAGGAAGCACAAGTTCGAGATCGCTGCCATTCTCAGCATAGAGAACGGGAAGAGCAGGTACGAGTCGGTGGGCGAGGTTGATGAAGCGATAGACTTCCTCAACTACTACTCGCAGGAGATGCTCAGGAACAGGGGCTATGTGCGAAAGACAAGGATAGGCGCGAGCAGCAAGCAGGTGAATGCTGGTTTCCAGGGTGCGCCGGGCAGCGAGGAGAGGATAACCCTGCCGCTTAGGCCGTACGGCGTGTTTGGGGTCATCGCTCCGTTCAACTTCCCAATATCCATCTCTACGGGCATGAGCACCGGCGCGCTGATAACCGGCAATACCGTCGTCTTCAAGCCCTCCTCCACGGACAACATGACTATGCTGACCGGCCTGAAGATATACGAGATATTCAGGGAAGCAGGGGTGCCCGCCGGGGCCTTCAACTACATAACAGGCCCGGGCTCCGAAGTGGGTGACGAACTCGTTTCGAGCACCGACGTGAGCGGAATAGCGTTCACGGGCTCCAGATCAACAGGGCTGCAGATGATGAAGAAGGCATTGGAGCTCAACATGACCAAGGCGTTCATAGTCGAGATGGGCGGCAAGAACCCGGCCATAGTCAGCAAGAAGGCAGACATAGCCGATGCCGTAGATGGCATAGCGAGCGCCGCCTTCGGTTTCGACGGACAGAAGTGCAGTGCCTGCTCGCGGGTCTACGTGCAGGATGCTGTCAAGGAAGAGTTCGTGAGCAAGCTGATAGACAAGATGAGGGGCTTCAAGATAGGTGATCCGCTGAAGAAGGACGTGTATATGGGACCGCTGATAAGCCAGAAGGCGCTGCAGAAGTACACGGAGAGCATAGAGGAGGCGAAGAGGTCCGGCAGCGTCCTTTACGGCGGAAACGTTGTCTCCACCGGCCTGTCTGGGGCGTACGTTGAGCCCGCGCTGATAGAGGTGGACCAAGCCAACAAACTCATGCACGAGGAGCTGTTCGTTCCGATACTCGCCCTGGATACTTTCAAGAAGTTCGATGAGGCGCTGCAGAAGGCGAACGACGCCGAGTTCGGGTTGACTGCTGGGCTGTACAGCAAGAACAGGAAGGAGATAAACGAGTTCATGCGGGCCGTGCAGGCGGGGGTAGTGTACATAAACAGGCGCACGAGCGCGACCACAGGTGCGATAGTCGGAATGCACACGTTCGGCGGATGGAAGGGAAGCGGGCTGACAGGCAAGGGCACAGGCAGCAAGTACTACCTTCCGCAGTTCATGCGCGAACAGAGCATAGCCCTAGTGAAGTGAGCCTATGGAACGCGTCGAGGAACTTATTAGGCAGTACCTGGATGAGGCGAAACTCATGCAGATTGCCACAACGAACAGCGGCAAACCGTGGGTGGCTTCGGTCTGGTATGTTAGTGACAGCAGCCTCAACCTCTACTTCATTTCGCGCAGGAAGAGAAGGCACTCGCTCGAGCTAGAGCAAAATCACAATGTTGCGGGTACGGTAGTCACGCCCCACACAGTTGGAAGCGGAGAGAAGGTCAGGGGCCTGCAGTTCGAAGGGACCGCGAGAGAATGCTCGGGAGACGAGATCAAAAGGGCCAAGGAGCTCTACCTAAGGAAATACAGCAAGGCCGAGGATATCCCTCTGGAAAAGCTGCAGGACAAGAGCTTCATAGCTGCCTTCTACATAGTAAGCCCACAATCATTTGTTCTTTTCGACGAGATCAACTTTCCAGAAGAGCCGAGGCAGGAGTTTGTAATTGGCAAATGAGGGCGTAGAGGGATAGAGATGCTGAGCAGGGCGCTATACGAGTTTCTGCGGAAGAAGCAATATGCGACGAAGACGGTCGCCTTTGGGGGCAGGAAGCTGAAGGTGGAGGTTGCTGACACTTTCATGAAGAAGATGATAGGCCTCATGTATAGGGAGAGCCTCGGCAGGAACGACGGCATGCTCTTCCCAATAGCGCAGCCGGGAATCCTTTCGGCCACCGTGACAATGATGAACATGAGGTTCGGCCTTGACATAATCTGGCTCGACAGCGCAGGCGTTGTAGTCGACGTGGCCGAAAGACTGCAACCGTCCTCGTCTCCGTTCGACTCGCACGCGCCAAAGAAAATCGCCGCCTATGTTCTGGAGCTCAATGCAGGAGCTGCGCACAGGTTAGGAATAAAAAAAGGAGATGAAATCAAAGTGTAGCGTCAGTCGAAAAACGACTCGCCGCGCCTGTGGATGCCGCTAAGCTTCTTCGGAGATTCTGGGGCTCGGCCGCCGCCCATCTTGCCGCTGTCCATCGAAACATCAAAGCCCTGGGCTTCGGTTCTGAGAGGCAGCTGAACGCGCTCGGTAGCCTCATGTTTTGTTACTTTTGATGATGGCATCTAACTCACGTTTCAGAGTGGTTTTCCGGGGTTTATATACATGCGCTCCGGTTTCGTCAATCGCTGATGCGCAGTTGCCGACGACAAAGGTGCGCATCCGGGCTCCTAGCGCCTGAGCTGTTCGAATTTTTCGAACACTTGCGGTTTTAGCATAAATAGCTCGTCTTCGGAAAGGAGCGACAGAGAGCCGTGGTTCTTTAAGAAATAGAGGGAAGCTGCCCATACGCCTTGCGCGGAATCGGAGAAATTCTTACCATCGCAAAGCTCTATCGTCCCATCGTCGTGGTTGCTCAACAGGTATATAGCAAGAGCGGATGCAAGGTCCCCGATGGGGTCGCTTGTCTTCCTCAGGGCGTATGCATCGGCTTCTCTCTCCTCAGCGAGATCCACGGCGCCAATCGGCGCATCATCGGTATCAAGCAAGTTGGACCTCATTGGGCTCCCCTCTTCGATGTGCCCCTGCTCGTGGTCGAGAATGAAGAAGCCGCCGCGCTGCCCCTTCCTGAACGCGTCAAGCATCACACTTGCCATGTCGGAGTGGACGGTCACGAGCCCGGTGACGTCGCAACGCGCCGTGCGGGCGCCATCGCTCCTGATCGACACCCTAAGGTCGGGCTTGGCGTATATGCGGTTGAATTCGGCACTAAGCCTGCTCTCTGCGGCCGCTCCCCCGATACCAGACATCTAAACCGAGATACTTTGGAGCGGGATTATTAAGCTATAACTTTCGAATTCGACAGTTGCAGATGCACAAGGCTGTTCTATTAAAAATCCTTTCAGAGTTGTATGATGCATGACAGGCGAGACTAGATTCAGGTCCAGGATTGCAGGAGATGCCCTCCGCAGCCACGTTACCGATGCGTTTGCGCTGATAGGTGCAAACGGCGACGCGCGCTATAAGAAGACCGTGTTCACAACCGAGTATGTGTTCGCCTACGATTTTACAAACATAAAATCGGAGTTTTTGGTCAAGATGGTAAGCGACAAGGTGCTGGAAGTCGCAACGAAGCACGGATATTTAGCCAAGGAAGCAAAAGAAACGATGGATAACAGAGGGCGCGCCATCAAGGAGATAATGCTGGGAGACGAAGATCAGAGAAGCGCGGTGATCTTCGTCATGGAGAAGGACCAGGAGAGCCTGCGCGATACAGCGTTCTTCAGCAGGGTGGTCATGTACGGAGGAATGAAGAGGGCTTTTGCTTTCGGAAACGGAGGCGCCGCATTCGTAGATAAGGTGGAGAAGTTGATGAGCGAGGTCCTTGACGAGCTTTTCTCTGTCAGAGCCGCCAGCGACATCTACGCCCTCCAGCGCGACAGCAACCCCGGCTACATACAGTAGCTAAGCCGCCGGCGAGGATTGAACTCGCGACCTTGTGCTTACCATGCACACGCTCTACCACTGAGCTACAGCGGCGGCAGAGGGATAAGTGGTTCGAACGAATTTATATGCTGCGTTTGCAGAGCCGGGTGACGTGCAGATATAAAAACATGTGGCAATCATCTATGAAAAGGGAGGTCCAATGGGAAAGCTGGGAGCAGTTTTGGCAATCGCGGCGCTGCTTGCGATGGCGAACGGCGTCTTTGCTTACGGGTACGGCACCTCCAGCATATCGCTGGGCTCTTACAGCAGAAGCATGATGAACGGCAACAGCACCTCCGTCTCGTATACGGTCAATCTTGCTAGTGGAAGTACGTGGGGCACAACGCTCAGCGTTGTGAACAACAACCAGCTGGCGAGCCATGGAATAATGGTGAGCTTGAGCAATCCTTCAGGTGATCCTCCTTATTCGGGAACGATGAGCATATCTGCGTCATCGACGACACCGGCGGGCACGTACAACGTTACGCTCGCTGCGACCGGAGATGATCCGTCAACAAGCAACTCTAACTTTGTGCTGACGGTGCTGGCCCCAACGACCACGGCCCAGACCACAACGGTAGGCTCTGCAAACCAGACAACGACAGCGCAGCAGACCACAAGCGTAGCTTCCACTTCGATACAGCCCAGCAGCACAATCGCGTATAACAGCACGGGAGCCTACTACTCGAACGGCAATTCGACAGCGCAGCTTGCGTCATCTGTGCTTATTGTGTTGATAATCCTTGGCGCCCTCTACGGGCTGTTCGCTTGGAAATCGGCGTTGACAAGGCTCGTGGTGATAGGCACGGCTCTGATACTGATCGGCACAGTTGCATGGCTCTACGGTGACTACTCTGGTGGAATACAGAGCTATATCTGGGGAGGCGTAGCTGCCATTGCCGTAGGAACGCTCATGTGGATCTACGGGGATGCTAAAGGTGGCACCTTCAAGCAGAAGGGAGCCAGCGGCGCTGTGTATCTTGGGATAGCGCTAATTGTCATCGGGCTTCTGGGTTGGGTATATGGAGAGGTGGGCGCTCCTGGAGTTTCCGAATACTGGTGGGGCGGGACCGTCCTGCTAGTGGTCGGGACCGTAATATGGCTGTACGGCGACGCGAAGGCGGGTGCATTCCTGAGAAGGAAATAGCGTATCTTCATCTCTTCTTTACGACCCTGTACCGCAGCTGCACCTCATTCTTTGACAGTCGCGTTACGCCGAGTAGCTGAAGCTTTGCATCGAATGCCTTGCCGGCAAACAGGGGCGTGCCCCTTCCGAACACCTCTGGCTGGAAATCGAGATGCAACTCATCGATCAAGTGCTCTTTGATGAAGCTCGAGTTCACGTTGCTGCCCCCTGCAACCATCGCAATCTTGTAACCTTTATCTTTGAGGACTTTCAGGGCTTGTTTCGGTGACCTCCCGACGAAAATGACCCTGCCTGGCCACCTGTTTTCGATTTTGCTGCTGGTCATCACGATATTTAGGGCGCCCCCGATGGGAAACACACCGCTCTTGAGCGCGACCTCGAACGTCTTCCTGCCTATGATCACGTTGCCGATCCGCTTCACCGAACTGACGAACAGCTTCCAGTTTGCTGCAGAGACGTAGCTCTCGTCATAATTCTCCCTTGCAATCATCCCGTTGGGCGTGGGCGCCATGTACATTATGACCTTCACTTCTTCACCCTAGGTTGCAGGGGGAGAGATTTGAACTCTCGAAGGCACGAAGCCACGGGATCTTAAGTCCCGCGCATTTTCCGTGGCTGACAGCCATTCCAGACTCTGCCACCCCTGCACAGAGCTATAATTGGAGGCTATGCTTTAAATTAAGGGCGTAAGGACGCCGATGCGCCCGCGCTATGCGACTGCCGGGGGCCCCGCCTCTTCAGGTGACTTGTCGTAGTGCTCGTGCGATTCCTTGGCCTTCTTGAGCATCTCCCTCACCCTCGCCTCAACCTCCTTGGCCTCTGTCTCGAGCTCAGCGGTGTCTATCTTTATGTCGAGCAGCTTGCTCAGCCCGCTTATCGCCACCTCCGCGTACTTGGGATCCATTATGAGAGGATTGACCTCGACAAGAACGTCGATTGTGGGTATGTTGAACTCTTTGGCGCCTGTTATGAGCAACGCGCTCACGCCGGCGATGACCCCCTCGTTCACCGGCTTCAACCCCGCCTTCGCCGCATCTTTTGTAAGCTCCGAGGGCGACGCTATGACGTATGCTGTCGCGGTGGGGTTCTGGGATGGCATCCCTCCTATCGAGACGATCTTGCCTATCCCGTTCTTCCTGACGAACGAGAGCAGCTCGCCTGCAAGCTGGTAGATGACGTGCTGCGGTATGGTGAATTCGGACAGGACCACGACCAGCTTGTTCTTGGTATCAGCGTACAGCCTCGCTGTGTGCATCGGCTCGCCGCCGTGCACTGCGGCTATAGGCGGGAAGAGGTCGCTCTCTATGTGCCCTATGCTCTTCATGCCCAGCTTCTCGATCATGTAGCTGGCGGCCATGGGGCCCACGAGCCCCGCTCCCGGAAAGCCCTCGATCAGCGTATATCCCTTCAACTCGATTTTCTGATGCAGAATTATCTCGATCATTCAACCAAACCTCTTGGGTATGAAAAGTATAAAAAGAGACGACTAAAAACTGTGCATGTTGTATTTTGCTCTCGACAAATCGACGATAGATATAAAAGGATGAACCCGCATTTTATCATCGGTGAATTAATGGCTGAAAGAATGACCCGTGAAAGGATCAGCAGAGAAGACGGCTATCTCTACTACCTTGGTAAGGATGGCTATGCGTGGAGGACACCTATGAAGACCAACTCGCGCGGAAGAAAGGCGAGAGTGGGCTCGGAGAAGGTAAAGAGAGCCGAGGGCTTCCTGTACTTCATCGACAAGTCCGGCTATGTAGCCAGGGCTAAGATGAACAGAAAGGGAAGGAGGTAAATTTGTTGGGGGGCTTTTGCCCCTCTCTTTTTCTTTATTAGGATTGGGCAGATCTAGAAGGCCAGCGGAGCTAAACGTGACTAGTCTGCATTGCCGGATCTGCGGTAGCTCATGAACTCCTTCTCCTCTTCGGTCAAGGAGCGGTACGCGCCAACAAGCGGCATGTCTCGGAGCGAAGGCATAATTTCTGGTACATGCTTCTTCGCTTCGCCAGTCATCTTTCCTCTCCTCCTGTACACAACATCACTTTTCTATCGCTGATACGTCATAGCTTTTAAAAGGCTTGAGGCGGGTATGCAGTTTGACGAATCGCTTCCGCTTTTGACGAATGGCTTCGACTTTTGCAGAAGGTATAAATAGAAACGGGCATTCGAGAGAGAAATATCAAAGGTTTAAATACGACAGGCCCAGGAATTTTTAGCGGAGTGAATTTTCATAGCTGAAGCCTTGAAAAACGCCGCGTGGCAGAATATCGTTCCATGAGCAGCAAAGAAAGGTTCCTATTTCACATAGAACCGCGTGAGTTCCTGGACAGGGTGAGCTTCGGGGGCAACGGAGGGCCTCTGAAGCAGATGGTCCGCGAATCGAACGGGGTCGTGGCGCCAACCGACATAAGCAGGATGGCGTCTCTCGAAAATACTGAAGACAGGGAGGCTGGCGCGCAGATAGAGCTGGGGGCGATGCGCTTCTCGGATCTAGAGGCCGTGCTGAAGAGCATACCTAACAAGAGAGGCGAGAGGGTATACGAAGGCTCGTTGATTAGCGCAGGGCATATGTCGCACAACTCCATCTTCCACTACAGAGCGTTCGCCAACATCTCAAGCCTGCTTAACCTGAACGGTCTGTCGTCGCTCTTCGAACGGTTCGACTTTTCTGGCATAGCGAATTCGGCGGCGAGCACCATAAGCTACAAACGCGGAGGCGATGGGTATGTTGCCCTCTACATACCTCCAATAGTGGAGACGATTACTAAAGACAGCGTCCGCGTGCCTCTCGGAAACCTGCGCAGGCGCGCCTCAGAAAATGACAAACTTGCACTCTCCGATTACAGCGGCGCCACAATCATAGACATTGGGGAGGTGGTCAGGAACTGGGACAGCATACTCGAGAACAGGAAGCTGACTTCGGTGCAGGTGGTGAGGGACGGCATACACAGGATGTTCCTCGCGCACACGCTTGGCGCCCCGCAGTACGTCATATCAGTAAACGGGCTCTCGGCAGAGGCGCCGGCGGTTCCGGTGAGGAAGTGGGAGGTTATAAGAACCACGACTGGCACAGAAAGGATTGAGGACAGGTATCTCGGGCTGAACCCAGACGGCTGGATAGACGAGCCTTTCGTTGGTATCGATGGATAGGAAATCTGATGCTCTGCTTGTAGATTTTGACGACACGCTGTTCTTCACAGGCGGGGCCTTGCCCCTCGCTACAAAGGATGTGTTAGGCAAGAGAATGGCAAGAGACGAGATACGCAGGCTCGACAGGAAGACGAAGCACAGGATCTACGAAGTCGCACAGACGAAATATACCGGAATGAGCGTGCCCAATCGGCTCATGATCTGGAAGCTGAGGCGCGTGAAGAACGCGGAGATAGTGGTAATGACAGCCAGGTCGGCAAAACTGCGCGGCTACACGGTGCGACTACTGAAGAAGCACAACATTCGCTTCGACAGGCTGCTGATGCGCGACAGGAAGGCGCTGCTGCTCAGGGACGAGGAGTGGAAGCTGAGAGAGATAATGAAATTCCTCAAGGCCTACGCAAACGTGAGTTACTACGACGACAAAATCGAGAACATCTCTTACGCTAAGGCACGCGTAGCGAAAAGGGCGGGTTTTGGAATGTTCCTTGTTAAGCCAAACAAGATAATTAAGCAATAGCTTTATAAAGTAATTACTTTATAATACATACATGGATCTGTTCTATGCGTTTGCGGAACCGAGAAGGCGTCTGATAGTGGAGATGCTCGCCAGGAACGGGCAGATGACGGCTACGGAGATAAGCGGAAACTTCGATATAAGCCCGCAGGCGGTATCTCAGCACCTCGGGGTGCTGCTACAGGCAAACATTCTCAGGATGAAAAAGAAGGCGCAGCGGCACATATTCCAGCTCAACCCAGCTTCAATACGTGAGCTCGAGGAATGGGCGAAGCAGACCGAGCGGCTGTGGGACGAGCGCCTCGACAGGCTGGACGAGGTGCTGAAGGAGGAGAAAAAGAAGAACGCTAAAAAGTGATAACATGGAGAAACCTATAAGGGAGCTGACCATAACGCGCACATTCGATGCGCCAAGGGAACTTGTGTGGAAGGCCTGGACAGACCAGGAGCTTGTGAGGAAGTGGTGGGGGCCGCAGGGTGTGACCAACCCCACATGCGTATGGGAGGCGAGAACCGACGGCAAGATAGACATAGTGATGCTTGCTGGCAAGGAACTCGGACCAGCAGCGGGAATGAGGTGGCCGATGAACGGCGCATTCAGAGAGGTGACGCCGCAGAGCAGGCTCGTGTTTACCTCAAATGCCATAGATGACAATCAGGAAGCGCTGCTGGAGAACGTTGTCACTGTGGATCTGCAGGACATGGGTGGAAAAACGAAGATGACAATTCACATAGCGGTCACGAAGGCCGTGCCGGGCAAGACAGAGAACATGCTCGGAGGCATGGCAGCGGGCTGGAACCAGCAAACCGATAAGCTCGTTGCGATGGTCAACGGAATGGAAAAATGATTGGTGAATCTATGGCAAAATCCAAAGGATTGACAAAGGAGGAGATAGGCGCGATGAAGGAGTACCTTCATGAGAAGAACGCGAAGGTCAACGACGAAAACGCGGTGCTTGCCGCTATAGCAAAGATGAAGGAACCTGATCGTTCAATTGCGAAGCGCGTACACACCATTATTAGGAAGAACGCTCCTGACCTTTCTCCAAGGACGTGGTACGGGATGCCGGCATATTCCAAAGGTGACAAGGTTATCTGCTTCTTCCAAAATGCTGGCAAGTTTAAAGCGAGATACCAGACATTGGGTTTCAGCGATAAGGCAAACCTGGACGATGGCAACATGTGGCCTAGCTCATTCGCATTAACAAAGCTCACCGCGAAGGAAGAAGAAAAAATCGCCGCATTGGTGAAGAAAGCGGTGGGTTGATTGCGTGACCTACAAGGCATACATCGACAACATCAGGGTTCAGACGGGCAAGGGGCCTGAAGATTTCGTTGCGCTGGCAAAGAAGAAGGGCTTCATAAAGAACGGAAAGGTCGTTGTGAAGCACGCGGAATTGCTTAAATGGCTGAAGGGAGATGAGAAACTGGGCCACGGCCACGCGAATTCGATAATCCTCTACCTAAAGTACCCTGAACTTGCCAGGAAAAAGATAGAGAGGGGTGAATGAGCATGGTAAGAGCATCGAAGGAAGTAGACGCATACATAGCAAGATGCCCGAAGAA
>JAKASF010000022.1 GCA_021828295.1 Microcaldota archaeon | reverse complement strand
CTCGCCCTCATGAAGCTGGAATCCCTAGTAATCTCTTGTCACTATCGAGAGGTGAATGTGTCCCCGCTCCTTGCACACACCGCCTGTCAAGTCACCCAAGCGAGGTTCTAGTGAGGCAGCGCCTACGGCGTTTTCGAACTAGTGCTTTGTGAGGGGGGCTAAGTCATAACAAGGTATCCGTAGGGGAACCTGCGGATAGATCACCTCGAAACTTCGGTTTCGTCAAGCAGGGCATTTTGCTCTCGCAACTAGCATTAATCCTCAAGACTAGATCTTTCTTTTTTCCTGTAGCCAACCGCTACGAGCGCTCCAGCTGCGCAAATTCAGGAAATATTCTTTCGGCTGGCGCCTCGCCCACAACTATCTTTCCGAAAATGCACTTCTTCGGATCGTCCAGAAACTTGTAGGCAAAGTACTTCTGGCCATACATGTCGCGCAGGTCGCTGTCGCAGACAAGCTTTTCCATCTTCTCTTTCCTGAAAACCAGGAACACGAACCCTCCAGTATCAAAGCCCGGATCGCCGCTCTCGCTGTTGCCGATGAACCAGACGGCATCTTCGGCGGTATTTGCGTAGGTTATCTCGTGCTGCTTTACCGAGTGCTGCTGCATTATCTGCCGCTCATCGATCCACTGCGGCGTCCAATCCGTCCTATGCCTGTCGTGCCCGTGGAGAGAGACGGCCTCGACGTTCTCGCTCCCATCGTCCATAAACCTGAAGAGATAGCCGTCGCCCAGCTCGCGTATCAGCTCCTTCAATCTGGTGAGCCCGATCTCTCCAGAAACGTTGAAGGTGCGAATGGCGTTTTCTTTCTTGGGCGTGCGTTGCGCTTTCATGCTGTTTTCTTCTGGTTTCCCAGAATTTAAGAATTTCTATCTGTTTGTATCGCTTAAATCCTTATCCTGACTAACCTGTTCTATGATCAAAGTGCTGTTGTTTGACATAGATGGCGTAACGAGCACCTACAAGAGGCTAACATACTTGAATTATCTCTCTAAACTGACTGGAAAACCGCGCAAGGAACTAATCAAAATCGGTTCGCCGCTCATACAGAGATTCGATGCCGGAGAACTTACTCTGCAGCAGTTCGAAAAAGAGGCGGCCAGGCTGCTCGGTGTAAGGGGAGAAGAGGTAAGGTGGAGAGACTTCTATGCTCCAGACACGGCCCTGGACAAACGCGTTGTGGCGCTGATAAGAGAGCTCCACAAAAAATACAGGACCGCATGCCTGACAAACATGGATAGGTCTCGCTATCTTTACACCAAGAGGTTTCTTGACAAGGTTCCGTTTGACCAGAGGTTTATCTCCTCATATCTCGGCGCAGCCAAACCAAATCTCAAGATTTATCGCAAGGTTTTAGGAAAACTCAAAGTGAAACCCAGCGAAGTCATATTTGTCGATGACAACGAGACCAACATCATCGCCGCAAAAGGACTTGGGATTAAAGCGGTGTTGTTCCGAGGCGGCGACCGACTTAAAAAAGACCTGCTTAAATCCTTATCCTAGCTAATCCTATCATGCGTTTCAAGCCGACACCCGAGCTGTGCTACCTGGCTGGCCTCGCAGCGAAGAGCGGAGAGACCGAGCGCAGCGCGGTCGGAATACGGACGCAGAACGACGAGATAGAGGAGAGGTTCATCAAGTACGCCCTTGCTCTTGGAGTCGACACGAAGAAGATCATCATCGAGGAGCAGGACTCCTTCCGCCACGTCTACTTCTACCACTCCAAGCTCTCGCGCATGATACGGGACGTGATGAAGGAGCGTACTACGCTGCCGCGGAAGAAGGGCGACCTCGCAGTTTCGTTTGTGGCAGGCATGTTCGATGCGAACGGCCACGTATTCAGCACAGGAATCACGATACGGAAGCTTGACAGGAGCGACGAACTCGTGCTGGAACTGCTCGGGATACACACAGTAGGCGGGCGTATATTGAACATACGCGACTTCGTCAAACTGCTCGGCAAACGCAGCCTGCTCATCCCGTCTGCGGCCTTATGACTATGTCGAGAGAGGTCTCCCTCCTTGCAGCCCTGGCGAACACCTCGCCCACCCTGCTGGGGTTCTCGGGTTCGAGCACCAGCTTGTAAGAGCGCCAATCTGATCTCAGCTTCTCCCTTCTTCCAAGGTCCCTCAGGGCAACCTCGGCCATCACCACGCTAAGCTCGCTGAAGTCATCGGGCACTCCGGCGCGCACCCTCTTCCCACTCTCGTCTATCACGATGTAAGAGAGCAGGTACTCGCTGCCAAGTTTACGGTCTGCGGCTTCCATGCCTATCCTCTCTTCAAAGGTCTTATCCTTATATCAGCAGGGCCGTTCTTCGCCATTCTCGCCACCGCGGCGGCCGTTCCCGGCGTTATTTTTTCGCCTCCCACCACAAGGGTAACATTCTGGCCCACGAATCCGAGTTCCCAGAGGACCGACTGCGCCCTCGCTATCTGCTCCTTCCTTACCTCTCCTTCAAAGTCCACTTCCACGAGTTTGTCGTCCACGCGTATGCTCTTTGCAAGATAGTAATCAGCCAGCAGTTTGAGTTTTCCAGACATTCTTTTCGTTCCGATATCGCAACCTGCGTTATTTAAGCATTGTCGAGGATTCGTTTTCCTGCGTGGTAAGCTATTTTAAAGTTGCAACGCATTGCTATTGAGGGTTGGGATGCTTCTAGGAGTGAAGAGGGTATACGAGAAACGTGAGCTGGCAGACGGCAAACGCATACTTGTCGACAGGCTCTGGCCGAGGGGCGTGAAGAGAAGCACGCAGAATCTCGACGACTGGATGCGCGACGTTGCGCCGAGCGACGAGCTTAGGAAGTGGTTCGCGCACGACCCGGAAAAATGGGAGGAGTTCAAGAAGAGATACAAAGAGGAGCTTCGCGGCAACAAGAAGTTCTATGAGCTTGTCGATATGGCAAGGAAGAGCGACATAACGCTGGTCTACTCTGCCACAGACACGGAGCACAACAACGCCGTCGCGCTCTCAGAATTCGTTCAGGAAGCGATCGGCTAGAACTCGACCTTCTTTATCTCTATCTTTGCTACCGGAGCCATGCCCCCTATCTTCTTCGTCGCCTCGGACTGGAGATCGTTGGCTATAAGCGCCTTGAGAAATTCTTCGCGGTTCATCTTGGAAACGTAATCGGTCACGAAAGCGTGGATTGCCTTCCTGATGACGCTCTTAGTCTCTCGCGCCACGCGTATCCTTGTAGTTACCAGGAGCTTGAGGGTCACGCTCTTGCCATCGCCGTCGGTTACGACGTCGTGCGTGTATACCGCGTCGGCCCTGCGCTTTACGAGCGAATGCAGGTAGCTGTACTGCTGCGCGAGGTAGTCGACCTCGGTGTTTGCAACGTTGCCGTTCGCTCCCGTGATCTTCAGCCCAATCATAGCGAACGCGTGGTTCGGGTTGTGCGTTATCCAGCTGAGGCTGACCTTCATTATCCTGCCAGACACGCTCTTCTCGTCGGCTGCTGGTATGCTGCCGACTACTTCGGTCGAGATGGCCTTCGGCGCGTACACGTCGAACCACTGCTTCGTCTTCCACTTTTCAGCTCCTTTTTGCACAGCCATGCTTTCCTACCTATGCCTGCTTTATGATCAGCGCCGCCTGCTCGGGATCGTACTTCCAATCTGCGGGCAGCCTGCCCGCGCTCCTATAGTACTTGCCAAGCCTCCATATCTTGGATTCCACGCGCTGCAGCCTGGTCTTGTTGTGAACGTCATTATGATTTGCCGTTATGTGCCTCCTCATGTTGACCGCCTTGCGCATCAGGTCCAGCATGTCAGAGGGTATCTCGCTCCTGAACCCCTTCTCCTTGAGCAGCACCGTGAGCCTCTTGCCCAGCACCGGTTTGAGGTATCCTACCTCGTGCTCCTGCTTCAGCTTAAGTCCGATCATCGCCGGCCTGATCCCCTGCTTGGCGTATGCCACTATTACATCTTCTACGTTCTGCCTGTCCGCTCCCGCCTTCGCTTCGCTATCTGTTGGCTTTCTGGACTTTGCCTTTCCGTGCCTCCTAGTATGTAACCTTGCCATTAACCTCACATAAAACAAGGAATGACAGATAAGTATAATCCACGAATATTTATATTGTTGCGTTCGCCTGCGTGTTGTGTGCGCGGAGAGGGATGAGGACAGGTGCGCGCGATGTCACTTCCGCCCAAAGCACGCCCCGGGTTGGCTTCCAATCTGACGGGCCTTTAGACGACAACATGGCGAAAGGTTTAAATATCTAATTGTACGTAATCTTACTGCTAGTTTTAGTAAAGCTTTTTAAATTAACCTAGTGTTCGTGTCAGCGGTTTACCGGTGAGGAATTGGCAAAGTCAAGGAGAACTGGAGGTTCAAAAAAGGGTGCAAAAATGAAGAAGACAATGACAAAGAGCATAAGTAGGAAGGCATCTGTGCGCGCGGCTCCAAAGAGCCCAAGCACGCCTGCGCAGGTAATAGCCGAGCCGCAGCAAGGATTTACGCGGGCCGCTGTACCTGGAATAGTACACGGGGAGGAGGGTCCAAAGGTCATAGAGAGCGTCAAGCACTGCCCCAGCTGCGGCAGCGGGGACATAATCTTCGATAGCGAGCGCGGTGAGTACGTTTGCAACAACTGCGGTCTAGTTATAGAGGAGAATGTGACAGACGTCGGGCCCGAATGGAGGGCTTTCGATGCCGACCAGAGGAACGCGAGGGCCAGGACCGGAGCCCCCATCAAGTACATGAAGCCGAACAAGGGCCTCGTCACAGAGATAGATATGTACAACAAGGACATTCGTGGCGCAAAGCTGCCGAGCAAGAGGCAGGCGCAACTTTATAGAATCAGGAAGTGGCACAAGCGCGCCAGCATAGCAAGCTCGAGCGAGAGGAACTACCTGGTTGCGCTCCCAGAGCTCAACAGGGTAGCGAGCTACCTCGGCCTCCCGGACAACATAAGGGAGAGCGCGGCTCTTCTCTACAGGCAGTGCGTCAAGAACAACCTCATAAGGGGCAGGCCGATAGAGACCGTGGTGAACGCGGCTCTGTATGCTACGTGCAGGCAGTCCGGAATGCCAAGAACGCTTGACGAGATATCGCAGATATCGGGGGTGCCTAAGAAGGAGATAGGCAGGACGTACAGGGTGATAGCCCACGAGCTCAACCTCAGAATACCGCTCACGGATCCTGTGGCGTACGTGCCAAGGTACGTTGCCGCGCTCAAGCTTAGCGGCGAGGCCCAGGAGAAGTCGGTGCAGCTGCTCAGGCAGGCGATGAAGAAGGGCCTGGTCAGCGGGAGGAGCCCTACCGGTGTTTCGGCCGCTGCGGTCTACATTGCCAGCGCCCTTGTCGGAGAGCGCAGGACGCAGAAGGAGGTGGCCGAGGTAGCCGGAGTCACGGAAGTGACGATAAGGAACAGGTACAGGGAGCTCAAGAAGGAGCTTAACATAGACGTGAACCTGTAGCATGTCCCGCCTGCTAACGGCATTCGTGGTTTCGCTCTTTTTGGCGATGGCTGTAGCCGGGGCTCAGACACAGATAAACAACCCCACTATAGCGTATGCGAACGAGACGGTGAGCAACGCAGCGTACTACCTCTCCCAAGTGAACGAGAGCGGCTACCTGATCTTCTACCCCAACCTCACGCAGGCCTACTCGGACCTCTTCAAGGCCGAGAGCACGTACAACACATCGCCTTCTAGTGCTGTGGTATTCGCCAACAAGGCTGTCGACGAGGCCAACACCGAATATCAGAGAATAAGCACGTACAGGTCAGAGTCGGCCGTCGTGATGGTCGCGTTCACCATCTTTTTTGTCTTGCTTTTGGGCAGGGTTGCAAGGCCTGTCAAGAAGTCCAAGGTAGCAAAATAACATATTTCTCTATAAAAATGCAGATTTTGCCTACACTTAAATAGGTGTAAAAACACAAGAAATAGTGATTAACATGGACCTGAAGAAGATGCAGAATTCGCTTGACCTTCTTAAACCTCGGGCGTTCGACCGCCTTCTGAGAGAGCACCTGGCCAGCCCTGAGGAAAAGGCCGTTTTCATAAATGAGATCGGGATTAACGAGAGCGGCAGGTTGGTGGTGCCCACGGCATTCGAGAACAGAAAGTCCGTAGTCGCTGCCGCGCTTGTAACATCAGCATACGCCGAAGCGAAGGCAAATAGGCAGACAGCCTCTGAGGCGAAGACCGTATTCATCACGGCCGATCGTGAGATACTGAAGCTGTTAGGCAGGTTGGCAAGGGGCCAATAGCTCTCTCAGGCCTACAGTCTCCTTATTCTCTTCCTCTCGATGAATACGAGCAGCCCGAAGAAGAGCATTATTGCCGCGATCTCCAGCACGAGCGTCTGGCTCAGATAAACAAGAATTAGCACGACAGACGCGATCCCTGCTACTATCGGCGTGCCCTTCCAGTGCAGGACGCTCAGCTTGCCGCCCTCATTCCGTATCAGCTTGAACGTGGCGAACGAGCTAAGCGCGTACGGCACTATTGTGAAGAACACTGCCAGCGACGCCAGCGCCACGAAGTTGTTCACAGTGTACATAAGTATGATGGCAAAGACCGTCTGCAGCGCCAGCGCGGCATAGGGCGTGTTGTACCTTGGATGTATCTTCGAGAACATCTTCGGGAAGAGCCCGTCCCTCGACATGGAGAAGGCTATCCTGGAGGTGGCGAGTATGACTGCGTTGAGCGAGCCGAGTATCGAGATTATGCCTCCTACGGTTATGACCAGCCCCGCTATCGGCGAGTTGGTTATCGCTGCGAAGACGTCGGCGAGCGGGGACTGCGAGCCCACATAGCCGGTCCACCTTACCGATCCGAGGAAGGCGGTGGTGACCAGCAGGTATATCGCTGTGACCGTGAGCACTGCTATGACTATGGCCCTGGGCACTGTCTTCTTCGCGTTCTTTATCTCCTCGTCAGGCACGGTTATTATCTCCACTCCCAAGTATGCCCAGAGCGCCAGAACTGTAGCAGAACCTATCGCAGGGACAAGCTGATTCAGAGTCGGCACTCCTACCGTGATGTTGCTTGGAAACAGCGGGAAGAGGTTGCTCACCTTGAAGAACAGCAACGCGCCTATTACGAATATGGCGATCGCCAGCAGTTTGCCTACCGTAAAGAAGTCGCCTATCTTTGCGCCTATCTTCACGCCCTTGAAGTTGTAGTAGGCCAGCACCAAGCCGGTAAGCACCCCGATTGTGGCTCTCACGAAGAGCGAGATCTGCGGAAGCAGGAAGCTGAGGTATAGCCCGAGGGCTTCCTGTTCTGTTGCTATAGTTATCCAGTAGCCTATCCAGAAAGTCCAGCCCGCGAAGAAGCCGGCGAAGTCTCCGAATGCCTTGTGCGTATAGGTATAGAGGCCTCCCGCCTGGGGCAGCTTTGCCGCTGCCTCAGAAAACGCGAGACCCGCAAGGATCGAGTACACGCCGCCGAGGAGCCAGCCGACCAGCGAGTATGTTCCTGCTGCCTCTGCGGCTATGAGCGGCATTATGAATATGCCGGAGCCTATGATGAAGCCTATGCCGAGCATGAGAGCGTCGAAGAAGCCCATGCCCCTGATAAGGCGTATCCTGCGCACCCAAATCCCGTGGTAATAGCGAATGCAAGGTTAAAAGGGCTTTGATGCTCGCAAGGCTTAAAAACCTAGAATCCTGATGATGCGCATGGCACCCACGCATATGGAGGTCTGGCGCATACACATCGACCAGAACCGCGACAAGGACTTCGATGCGCGCCTGCATGCGATACTCTTGAACAGGAGCCATATTCAGAAAGATCGAGCGTCGCTCATAAGGAAATACGGCGAGGGCGAATACGTCGCCTACTTCGGCGGCGAGCTCATAGACCATGACAGGGATGTGCCAGCCCTCGCAAAAAGGCTGGAGGCAAACTTTCCAGAAAAAAGGAAGAGCATGGCCGTCGAGCTTTTGAGAGATGGGCCATGATAGACGTCACGTTCGCATTCCTGCTCATCGCAGTGATAATATTCTTCGGCTTCGGCGCCGAGATATTCTTCAGGAAAACCGGCATACCGTACTTCATCTTCCTGATTTTCATCGGGGTGCTGCTGGGCCCGGTGCTCGGCCTCCTTCCTACTAATGCGTTCATACCCGTGCTAGGACTCTTCTCGGAGTTCACCTTGATGATGGTGCTCTTCTACAACGGCATGCAGATGGGCATAAACGACGTGATAAGTAGCAGCAGCAGGACACTCGTGCAGGTAGCCCTCTATGTGTTCATCAGTGTCATAGTTATAGCGGCAGTGGCGCACCTCGCATTCGGCTGGGATGTCGTAGAAGCCCTGATATTCGGGTCTATAATAGGCGGGGAGACCACCGCGCCTGTTATGATGCGGCTCACCAAGACGCTCAATCAGGACAATTCGATGGTCACGTTCATAGGCCTCGAATCCGTTATGAACTCTATCTTCTCGGTGGTCCTCTTCTTCGTGTTTCTCAGCGTCTACCAGACAGGCACCACATCGATAAGCACAGCTGCAGCCTCCCTCGCGTCGAACATCTCCGTTGGCGTAATTTTTGGTTTTGCGCTCTCGCTGGCATGGATTTTGGTGCTTAACTATCTGAAAAACTACCGTTACACATACGTCTTCACCTTGGGCCTGCTGCTCACTACCTTTGCCGCTGCGCAGTTGAGCGGGGGAAGCGGCCTGATGGCCGTGCTTGTCTTCGGCGTAATGCTGGGCAACTACAAGAGCGTTGGCTCTTGGCTCAAGCGCGAGCTCAGGATAGCAGAGCTCGAGACCCAGCTCAAGGGTTTCCAGGACGAGCTGTCATTCCTGCTCGAGACGTTCTTCTTCGTCTTCCTGGGCCTGACGTTCCTGATACAGCCGTCTGCAATCGTCTTCAACCTTCTTGCCGGAGTGCTCTTCGTAGCTATACTCCTCGCGATAAGGTATCTCGCTGTCAACGTGTCTACGCGCGGCTCGCCGCTCTTCAAGAACAGGAGGTTCATCACGTTCATGTGCGCCCAGGGCCTTACCCCCGCGATACTTTCTATCGTGGCGCTCACAGACAACCTCCCGCTCGCGAACCACTTCATAAGCATAGTGGTTTTCGTCATAATCATAACGAATATCATAACCACGGTTGACGCATACTACATGATGCGTTCGACCCGTCCGAAAAAAAACGAGGAGAAGAAACCCGAAGAGAAGAAGCAGACAAAGGGGAGTGCGGTCACAACCTGAAGACGCTGCTACCTCTCTTTACCGGGACGCCCACCTTCACTCCGACGTCATCCCCCGCTGACGCCTCGCTAACATCCTTCCTGTTAATCTGCATGCTCGAGACCCGCTGTCTCACCGTATACTCATCGTTCTCTATCTCTACCGTGTCCCCGACAGCCAGCCTGCCGCTAAGCTTTACGCCGGCAACGTTTATGTTCTCGAAGAAATGCTCCACCTCGCCGACAAGCGTCCTGCCGGCAGCGGGCTGCGCCAAACTCTCTCCCTTCTTCTTGGCCTCCATCGCGTCAAGAACATCCATCACGTTGTCTAGGTCGTCCACGGGCTCACCCTTTCTTTTTCTCATTCTTCTTCGGTATAAACTTGAGCGAAAGCGAATTGACGCAGTGCCTGACGTTCTTCAGAGTAAACATCTCGCCTGTAAACACGTGGCCCAGATGGTCCCCGCAGTTTGCGCACTCTATCTCCGTGCGCATGCCATCCGGATCTGGAAGACGCTTCACCGCCCCTTTAATCTCCTGATCAAAACTAGGCCAGCCGCAGTGCGCGTCGAACTTGTCCTCGGATCTGTAGAGCGGAGCGCCGCACCTTCTGCAGACATATGAGCCCGCCTTGAACATCTGGTCGTACTCTCCGCTGAACGGCGCCTCGGTGCCCTTGTTGACTATGACCTCTTCCTCCTCCTTCGTGAGCTTGTTCCACTTCGCCTTCTTTTCCAAGCGATCTATCGGTTATGGACGCCAATGCTTAAATAGTAACCTTGGGCTTCCCGTCGCTTTCGAGAAACAAACCCAGAACAATGAATATAAACTCCCAAAACGCATGGGAAAGTATGCAACCGAGAGTTAACCCACTGGGATCTTACAGGGACCTTGTACCTGACACGATCAGAATCACAATGCTCGAGAATGCGACGAAGATGTTTCTTGAGCGATTCCTGCGCAAGAGAACCAGCGAGATAGACAACGGGATAATAAGCCAGAGCGACATGAGAGACGTGCTTGCCGGCCTGGCCAGCTTCAGGCGCGGCGAGATCGCAATGCAGAACGACGCGTTCTATCTTGCCAAGGGCAACTTCCGCTTTGTCCTAAAAGAGACAAATAGGATGCAGGGGCTGTTCGAGGCGGTCACTTTCGAGAAAGCCCAGGATGCCGTTGGATCGCTGTCCGCAGCGCGGAGAAAAGAAGTAAAGGTAGGCTACGAGATCAAGGTGTAAAGAACATCCAAGATTTTCTCAAATGATGTTGGTCGAGTGTGTGGTTCGCAGACGATTTAGATTGCAGAAATCCGCCGAGTATCCTGCGGCGCTAGTGGCCAACATAGAGAACGAGGACAACCAGAACGCAATCCTGAAGAGAGAGCTTGCCGTGGCTATGCGGTCTCTCTCATTGCCGGTCCCCGCGGCGCTCCTCCCAGGCGAGAGCAGATTCGATATGGGGAACACGGACTATGTCTTCATGGCCGGGATGCTTGACGAATGCGTGGACCTCCACGATAAGAGGCTTACGGTTAAAGCGGATCTGGCTTTCTGCACCCCCTGGAACAACAAGAGACTTGAAAGCCTGATGCAGATGGGCGACCCCGAGTTCAAGGCGTTCCTGGCAAGAGACCCGCCCAGCGTGGTTAAGATAGGGGTTCGCGATGGGAACTCGTTGTACATGCTGAGCACCAACGGCAACCACAGGCTCTTTGCCGCGAAACTAAGGGCGTATTCTGATATTCCGGTCGTGTGCGAGAGCGAGGTGCCCAGCCTGACCGGCATGCACGTAACGATCAGATCCGGTGAAACCTTCTGCGTTGGAGACCAAGGCAAGAAGATGCAGCCTAAAAGGTTCAAGCACGATGATGCCATAGTTGCGGCTGTGCTGAGCCTTAGGGGCGCCGATGTTGAGACAGGCACAGGATCTGAGCCGGTTTCCAAGATACTGAAAGATGGCGCCATTAGGCACTAACTTTCGCATCTTTCAATCAGATGGAACGATAATTGGATCTCGCAAAAGCTTATCTTCCGCGTTTATGGAAAAAGCCTTGTTTTGGCCAGACCCCCTGCATTGAGCCGCCAGACCAGTCCAACGCATGCGTCTTTCCTCGTGCGGTCTTTTTCCTGCCACGCACATGGAAAATAGGCATAC
>JAKASF010000021.1 GCA_021828295.1 Microcaldota archaeon | reverse complement strand
TGTTGGCCTTCGTGATGTTCAGGGGTGCGCTTCCGAATCCGGGTCCCTGTACGTTCCAGTCCGCGTATGTGCCCGTCGAGAAGTTGCCGTTCTGTATGCTTGCGGTTGCGTTCTTGGATATGCAGCCGGCAAAGTAGACCGTGCTTGTCGGAGCGCTGCTGGTGCTGCTCGACGTTATGTTGGTTATGATCGTGGTCGTGTTGGACTGCCCTGCGGTTGTAGTGACAGTTATTTGCGTAACCGTGCCCTTGTTCGAGAAGTAGAAGAGGTATACCGCAACTATGACCAGAATGGCCAATATCACAATGTATGCCGTTACTCCTCGCTGCACCTAAACCACACGCTTAATATAGATAAGCACTAATAAAAATGATTGTAACGACATTGGTGCTCATCTTGGGAAGCATACCCAGAAAATGGAAGAAGAAGGGAAGGATGCGCTGGAAGTGGGTGAAGAAGCGCAGGAAGAGAATGAAGCGAGCGCAGAAGAGGAGAGTAGGAGAGCTATAGCGTGCTCATATGGAGCCCACGCAGTTTTTCAGGCAAAAGAAATGGCTTTTCTTTGTCGGCATAAAAGCGCTTATTGTCAAGAATGAGAAACTCCTTGTATTGAGTTCTGGCTCCTCAGAGCTCTCTTCTACAAAAAGAAAAAGAGCCTTCTGGGACCTTCCCGGAGGCAAGGTCGAGTGGGGAGAAGACATACAGGAGACGTTGCAACGCGAAGTGCAGGAGGAGCTCGGAATTCGCAGAGGATCGCTCCAAGCCATCGAGATATTCGAAGCTTCGGTATCTAAGATAAGAACCTCGCATGCGGTGCATGTGCCTCTCATACTGATAACCTTCATATGCAGGCTTCAGGGCAGACAGAAGTTCAAGCTAAGCGACGAGCACGCATCATACAAATGGGTTGGCGCGGGCACTGCGCAGAAACTTCTTTCCACAAAGTTCAACAAGACGTTTATCAAGAAACTTGGATCGTTGAGAACAAAATCCTAGGCCAAGCTCCTTATCTGGTACCTTCCACGCCGCTCTATGTCTGCAAGCCGTGCGAATACTGGTTTCGAATCCGAATAAGTTTTAGCGTAGGTGCTGGCAAGCTCTTTGTACTGCTTCTGACTTACTGAGCGCTTCATCAGCAGCATATCAAGCGCCTTGTTCTCAACGCTTTCTCCTATCTCTGCCAGTCCAAAATCAATGACGTAGGCCTTCTCGCCGTCTATGATTATGTTTGCCGGAGTGAAATCGCCGTGCACAACGTTTGCTGCGTGCATCTTGGCCAGCATGACCCCTATCTTCGCGTACGAAACCTTGCTTTTCGTGTCCTTCAACAGCTTTCCGCTCAGTCTCTCCATGTAGATCGAGAACTTGCCCAGAGCCAAGAGCCCCGGCACCTCCACCCCCGCCTCCTTGGCGCGTAGCATCGCCTTCGCCTCCTTTTTGGTTCGGGTTCTTCGCAGCTCCTCATCAATCTCCTTTATCCTGTACGCCTTCGGTTGCCTGCTCTTCACAACAGATTTGACTCCGAAGATCTCTGTCTCAAAGACCTTCGCCTCCGCTCCTTCGCTCAACTGCCTCATACAACTATCGCCTTATCTATTCTGTACCTCTGCTGTATGTCGCACCTGCCAAGCGGTTCGCCGCGGTCGTCCTTCAGCATGCGCTCAGCCACGTAAGCAATCATGCCGCCATTGTCAGCGTTGTACTCGTTCCTGGCAGCTCCGAACTGGAACCCATGCTCCTTGCATACGCATCTCAGCATCTCCTGCAGTCTTGTGCTCTGCGCAACACCCCCGCAGACCTCCAATTCGTCGCTGTTTGTAAGCAGCAAGGCGCGTTCAGTGGCTTCGCACAGCATGGAGAACGAGGTCTCCTGAATCGAGTAGCAGAGGTCCTCGTTGCTCTTCTTTCCCGCAAGGCTTGACGCGTAGGTGAGCAAGCCCGTGAACGCAAAGTCCATGCCCTTCACCGTATAGGGCATCGGAACGTAGCTGCCCTTCTCGGCCAGTTTCGCCACAGTGGAGCCCCACGCCGGCTTGAGCCGTATCTCCCGCGCAAACGCATCGAGCATGTTGCCTATGCCAACATCGAATGTTTCTCCCAATATCTGATAGTGCTTGAATGGCGAGTCGGCCATCTTCAGTATCTGCGAATTGCCCCCGCTCACATACAGCGCAATCGGATCTTTCAGCCCGGACTCGTGCTTCGTTATCTCAACGTGCGCTACCGCATGGTTTACCGGCACGATCCCCACCCCAAGCGCGTTTGCTATCGTCTTCGCCGACAACTGGCCGATCTGCAGGCATGCCCCTATGCCCGGTCCCTTGGTGTAACCAACGCCTTCTATCTCCTTCATGGTCACTCCGGCCTTGTCTAGCGCCATCTTTATCACCGTGCTCGCATTCTTCACGTGCGTCTCCGCCACTTTTGCCGGTATCATGCCCCTGCTCCCGACGTCGTACATCATCTTCTCGTTTGCCAGCATTCTGCCATTGTCAACTATCCCGACGCCGAACGTGTGCGCGCTGCTTTCTATTCCAATTACCAACATGCGAGCACTCTATTCAACTAGCTTTAACCTATACCCTCTCTTTAGTGTTTTGTTCATTTTCATGACCGCAGCGCGGTACGATTTGTCAACTTGCATAAGCCTGATTTCCATCCCTCCCGAAACAAAAATTGGATTCACGTATCTCACCTTTTCGTCTACAAAAATGCCACCCTTGCTGACCCGTCTGAATTTCAGCTCACCTCCGGCTAACTTCAAGTATCTCATTATTTCCTTGTCTCCCGAAGCTTTCAGGGTGCTCAGTATCTCCTTCTCGCCCCTTTGGTAGAGCAGCCTGAAGGTTATAACGTGCAGAGCCAAACCTCTTTTTATTGCTCTTGCGATCAATTGTGCTCGCAGCCCTTCTTCGGCATTTCCCCACTCGGATGCTGTTCCTTTCAGGAACCCGTATGCGAATTTTCGTGCAGCCTTCTTCGACATGAAAACCATTCTGTCTCCCCTGACTCCCAGGTCTTTCACGCAGTCTTTGGTATCGATGCCTGAATAGTGCATGTATCTCAAGCCGTTGTCCACCCTGTCTGCGCAAAGTTCCGGAGTCGGTTTCTCGAGAAGCGCAAATCCTCCATGCTTCTCATACTCACCAATCCTGCGCGAATTTAGACCATATTTTTCCAATATTTTCCCTAACTCCCCGTTTTCTATAAATGAAAGGAGCAAATCGCCTGCATAACTTTCATCCTTCCTTTCCATCATAAAATCAACTATGTGGGAGAATGCGGTATGTGATGAGTCATGGAGCAGTCCAGCAACCTGTTCCTCAACACTCGCGCCCAAACGGCGCAGGAGCAACATGACTCCCACGCTGTGTTCGAATCGTGAGTAGTTAGTGTACCTATGCACACGCCGTAGGTGGCGCATCCCGCTCTGAGATACACTTTTCAGTCTAGTTATGTCTGCGCACTTCAGCAGTTCGAGCAGCACTGGCTCGCGTATGTCGAAAGCTCCGTATAACGAATCTCTTACCTTCGCGTAACCAACCCCATCTTATCCATCAGACCACCCCGTGCGCGCCCTCAGCCCTGAGCCCGAACTCCGACACGCCGGATATATCATCGGATATCTCCCTGATGAGGCGTGCATACCTTTTGTCCGTCCTCGAATGCGACAGCCTGCGCAGTATGCGCTCCCTCATCTCCGCCACCTTCTCTATGTCCTTATCGTTGCCCTTCAGCGCGGAGAAGGAGAGATCGAACTGCCCCCTTAGCTCTGTCAGCGCCTCTTTGTCATCGGATCTGAATTCAACCGCCAGCATCTCCATCTTGTCCGATATGTGCTCGAGAAATTCGAGTATGCCGAAATACGTTAGCGCGTCCTTTGCCTGGGTTATGTTGACGTATCTTGTCCCGAGCATGTAGAACCTGTTGACCAGCTTCTCTATCCTGCCCACGCTTCTCCTGTCCCCGCCAAGCATCTCCTCGAATTCCTGGTTTATCAGCGACCTCAGCCTGCCTATTATCTTGTCGAGGTCTATCTCCTTCACGTTCGTCAGATCCTCTATGACTATGTCCTTGCCAGACTGGCTTGTTATCTCGAATCCAGGGCATTCCCTGTTTATCTTGTTCTCCACGCCTTCTATCTGTGCCTGGGTAAGCCCGTCAGCGGAGTAGACGCGCAGCCTTCCCACGCCATACATGTAGTGCAGGCCTATCCACCTGCTAAGGAACGAGGGCTTGGTCTTCGAGGTGATTACGCGTTCGGCTTCCTGCCTCGCCGTTTCCGTAGGCGATACAACCAGGTTTCCGGATTCGGTCTCAGAGATAAATACGGAGCTCGAAGGCTTGAGGCCGCTCTTGTCCAGCCATTTCTTCGGTACAATGAGCGCGACGCTGTTGCTCCCAAACTTGAAGACGCGCCTCTCCATGTTTACATATGCCATATGTAGATATATATGGTTTATGGTAAGCGCATATGTACTGCTTCCGCGCCAATACCACTGTGATAGAATGGAAGCCGAAGGGAAAGGAAAGCGCGAAGTAGATGCAGAAGTAGAGGCCGCTCGGAAGGTCTGGAAGGAGGGCATAGGGGCGCTGGAAAGGAGGGCGAAGGACCTCTCGGACAACCACCCGTCGGTGGTTGCCTACCGCGAGCTGCTTGCAGCGAGGGCGAGAGAATGACAGGCAAGAGTTCTCAGCTGGGCGACAACCTCCTGCTGCTTACGGACAGCTACAAGCTAACGCACTGGCAGCAGTATCCGCCCAACACTACCAACGTCTACTCCTACTTCGAGTCCCGGGGAGGCAAATTCCCAGAGGTGCTCTTCTTCGGGCTGCAGTACTTCCTCAAGAGATACCTCGAAGGTATCGTGGTCACGAGCGAGAAGATAGACGAGGCGGAAGAGATTGCAAGGCTTCATCTCGGCGACGGAAAGCTCTTCAACAGGTCGGGTTGGGAGTACATCCGCGACTACTACGGCGGCAGGCTGCCTGTCAGCATAAAGGCGGTGCCCGAAGGCACTGTCGTTCCCACGCACAACGTGCTCATCACTGCTGAGAACACGGATCCGAACTGCTACTGGCTCACCAACTACCTGGAAACACTTCTCGTGCAGACATGGTACCCCACCACGGTCGCGACGCTCTCGATGAACATGAAGAGGCAGTTCCTCGGATTCCTCAACGATACCGGTGACCCTTCGCTCGTCGACTTCAAGCTGCACGACTTCGGCTTCCGAGGAGTCTCGTCCGTTGAGTCGGCGGGAATGGGCGGCGGCGCCCACCTTGTCAACTTCAAGGGCACGGACACCGTCGCCTCGCTCGTCTTCCTAAGGAACTACTACCGCGCAGACATGCCTGGCTTCTCGATACCCGCTGCCGAGCACTCAACGATAACCTCCTGGGGCAGGGAGAATGAGGCGAAGGCGATGGAGAACATGCTGGTCAAGTTTCCGAAAGGCACCGTGGCCGTCGTGTCAGACTCGTTCAACATCTTCGACGCGTGCAGGGAGATCTGGGGAGGCAAGCTGAAGGAGAAGGTCATGAAGAGGGACGGCACCGTGGTCATAAGACCCGACTCCGGCGACCCGCCCGCAGTGGTTGTGAAGGTGCTCGACATACTCGGCGAGAGGTTCGGATATCACGTGAACGAGAAGGGCTACAAGGTGCTCTTCGACAAGATACGTGTCATACAGGGCGACGGCATCGACTACGAGATGACCGATGAGATACTCGGCGCTATGAAGGCCCACGGCTGGTCCGCGGACAACATAGCGTTCGGGATGGGCGGCGCGCTGCTGCAGAAGCTCAACCGCGACACTCAGAAGTTCGCCTTCAAGTGCTCTAGCGTAGTGGCCGACGGCGTTGAGCGGGACGTGTACAAGCAGCCGGTAACGGATCCTGGCAAGAACTCCAAGGCCGGCAGGCTGAAGCTGATAATCCGCGACAGCGAGTTCACCACAGTGCAGCAGAGGGTCCAGGGCGACGACCAGCTGGTCGAGGTGTTCAGGGACGGCGTGATAAGAAAGGAGTACACGCTTGAAGAGGTGAGGAGGCGCGCCGGCGAGGGCCTACAACGGGTAATGGCGAAGGCGAGATGACGTCAGCGCTTTCGGAAAGAAAGAGATACGGCAACGGGCTCGTAATGGGGAAGTTCATGCCCCTCCACCTGGGCCACGAGTATCTGATAGATACGGCGCTGGCTAACTGCGAGAGGCTCACGATCTTCGTGTACTCGCTTCCGGGCCAGCCGATAGACGGAGAGACAAGAACAGGCTGGGTCCGCGAACGCTTTCCAGAAGCGAGGGTAATCCACGTGGTCGACTTCGAGCCCGTCTACCAGGAGAGCGATCCCAGGTTCTGGAGCATGTGGGCCGAGCAGATAAGGAGCAACCACAAGGGGCAAATCGACGCCATATTCAGCTCTGAGGACTACGGAGAGAGGCTGGCAAGAGAGCTCGGCGCGGAGCACGTCTGCGTGGACAGGGCCCGTGCCGTATACGGCGTCTCTGGCACGGAGATACGGAATGACCCGACAGGCAAGCTTGCTTTCGTGAGCCCTGCAGCAAGGGCGTACGTCCTGTCATCGCTCAGAAAGGACTAAGCCAACGTTTATATTGGCAGGAACCCCAATGCGTTTGGTAGAATGCCGAAGAACAGGATAAGCGCCAACGGCAAGATCCCTCCGCCTTCGCGCAAGGACATGATAAGCGTGCTCCAGCTCGATGGGTTCACTCCAGAGCGCACGCCGGGAGACCACCTCGTGTTCAAGAAGGATGACATGATTGTGCAGGTGGACATGGGGCGCATAAGCGAGCAGCTCGGGCAGGACAGCTTCCATCTGATAATGGCCCGCGCCCGCATGAGCAGGGAAAGATATGTAGCACTCTTAAAGAGGCTCTGAACTCACGCCTTCCTAATCTCGCGCAGGATTCGAACATCTATATAAATCTTTCGCAACCTATACTATTCTGACTCCTGACGACGTTAGCCCTAGCCTTCTTTTAGGTGGATTGTTGAGTAAACGGGAACACGAACTCGTACCAATACACAGAATCATGAGTCACAACGAGGTCGGTTCTGTTCTCGGAGACATGGGAATAAGCATGGGCAACCTTCCCAGCATACTGGTAGACGATCCGCAGGCGAAGAAGCTGGAGGCGAAGGCCGGCGACGTGATTGAGATAGAGAGGGAGGAGCAGGGCAAGCCCGTCACCTATTACCGCAGGGTTGTCGAGAAATAGATACAGGATACACATGCGCAAGAACATACTACTGGAATCCTACCTGAGTTCCAACTCTCTCGTGCAGCACCAGATAGAGAGCTTCAACCGCTTCGTGGAGCAGGATATACAGAAGATAATAGACCAGCAGGCGACGATAGAGCCGAGCGTCGAGGGCTTCTCGCTGAAGCTCGGCAAGATAAGGCTGGACAAGCCCTCGGTAATCGAGGCCGACAGCTCTCGAAGGAGCATACTGCCGAACGAGGCGAGACTAAGGAACCTCACATACTCATCGCCCATGTTTCTCGAGTTCGTACCTGTAATAAGGGGGATAGAGAAGGAGGCGAGCTACGGAGAGGTGTTCGTCGGCGAACTGCCGATAGTAGTGCGCAGCAACCTCTGCCACTTCCGCATGCTCACAAAGGGCCAGCTTGTAGAGAACGGCGAGGATCCAGAGGATCCTGGCGGCTACTTCATAATCAAGGGAACCGAGCGAGTGCTCATAGGCCTGGAGGACCTTGCGCCCAACAGGATAATAACGAGCAAGGAGAAGGGCGGCGCCGAGACGACGAGCAAGGTCTTCTCCACGGCTCCGGGATTCAGGGCGAGGACCGTGGTATCGAGGAACCAGAACGGCGTCTTCAGCGTCGAGTTCCCTACGCTCCACAAGCCCGTGGACATGGTGCTTATCCTCCGCGCGCTCGGAATACAGGTCAGCGATATGCTCGACTCGGCAAGCGACATACTCTCGTTCAAGAACGACATGCTGCTCAACACGGAGATGAGCGAGGCCAAGGAACTGGGGCCAAGCGACGCACTGCTCGAGCTCGGCAAGTTCTCCGCCCCCGGCCAGGCGAAGGAGTACCAGATGAAGCGCGCAGAGACGCAGCTAGATACGTACCTGCTTCCGCACGTGGGCACAAAGCCGGAGATGAGGAAGCAGAAGGGCAGGTACATACTCCAGATGTCCAGGCGCGCAAGCATAGTGGCGAACAGGCTCGCGCCCCAGGACGACAAGGACCACTACTCAAACAAGCGCGTGAAGTACGCGGGCCAGCTGATGGAGGAGCTCTTCGCATACGCGTTCAGGTTCTTCGTCAAGGACGTGAAGTACCAGATAGAGCGCGCGAGCGCCCGCGGCAGGAAGCTCAGCATACCCACGATAATAAGCCCCGAGACGATAACCGAGAAGATAAGCTATGCGATGGGCACCGGAACCTGGGTCGCGGGCCAGACCGGCGTGTCGCAGGTGCTCGACAGGACGAACCTGGTTAGCGCCTACACCAACCTGCGCAGGGTGAAGTCTCCGCTTGCAAAGAAGCACCCGCACTTCAACGCAAGGGAGGTGCACGGGACGCAGTGGGGCAAGATCTGCATCTCGGAAACCCCTGAAGGGCTGGACGTGGGACTGACCAAGTACCTTGCCATAATGGCCAAGGTGAGCGTTGGCGCCGAGGAGAAGCAGGTCGAGAGCAAGCTCAAGGATCTTGGCAAGATAGAGGAGGATTAGCATGGCGAGGAAGATTAGCGAGAAATGTTACGTTCATCTCAACGGCAGGGCCATAGGCTACGTCGCGGACCCGCTCGCCTACATCGATGAGGTAAAGGTCGCTAGGCGCAAGGGCGCCATCTCTGGAGAGGTGAACGTCGCCTACCTAGAGAAGCTTAACGAGGTGCACATAAACACCGACCGGGGCAGGGTCAGGAAGCCCTACGTCGTGGTCGAGGGAGGGAAGTCAAAACTGACCAAGGAGGTGGCAGAGAAGCTGGAGAAGAAGGAGATAGACTTCGGCTACCTGATAAGGAACGGAATAATCGAGTTCCTCGATGCCGAGGAGGAGGAGAACGCGTTCGTGGCGATGACAGAGGCCGATGTGACCGAGAAGCACACGCACGTGGAGGTCGACCCCGTCTCGATCTTCGGGTTCACGGCTAACACGGCGCCGTTCCCCGAGACGAACAGCGCGCCGAGGCACCTGATGTTCGCAAGCTACATCAAGCAGGCCCAGGGCCTTTACGCTACAAACTTCAACCTGAGGTTCGACTCACGCGCATACGTGCTCTTCTATCCGCAGGCGCCGCTGGTCTCCACCGCGGCGTACGAGTCGCTCAACCTGAGCAAGCACGCGTCGGGGCAGAACTTCGTCGTCGCGCTCTCGACCTATTACGGATACAACATGCAGGACGCTGTGGTGCTCAACAAGGCGGCAGTGGACAGGGGCCTCGCAAGGAGCATGTTCTACAAGACATACAACGACGAGGAGCGCAGGTATCCAGGAGGGCAGAAGGACATCTTCAAGATTCCTCCCGCTACCACTGAGGGCTATCTTGGCGAGCACGCCTACTCGAAGCTTAGCGAAGACGGGGTTATAGAGCCGGAGATGAGCGTAGAGGAGGGCGATGTGCTCATCGGCAAGGTAGCGCCACCCAGATTCCTCGAGGAGAGCATAGGCGCCGGAGGGCTGGAGGAGAAGACAAGGGACGATTCTGTCGTGCTCAAGCCCGGCGAGAACGGCGTAGTAGACGATGTCGTCTTCACCGAGTCGCCTGGGGCAACAAGGATAGTCAAGGTGAGGGTGCGCAGCATAAGGGTGCCCGAGACAGGGGACAAGTTCGGAAGCAGGCACGGCCAGAAGGGAGTAGTCGCGCTTGTGGTGCCGCACGAGGACATGCCTTTCACCGAGCACGGCGTGGTTCCCGACCTCATGCTCAACCCGCACGGCATACCGAGCAGAATGACATTCGGCCACCTGCTCGAGACGCTTGGCGCGAAGGCCGGATCGTTGAAGGGAACAAGGATGGACGGTACAGCGTTCTCCGAGAAGGGCAGCGAGCGAGTGACCGAATACGGCAACATACTCGAGGCGCACGGGTTCGACAGGTACGGGGAGGAGCAGATGTACGACGGCGTTACCGGCAGGCCGTTCAAGGCCAAGCTCTTCCAGGGAGTTGTCTACTACAACAGGCTGCACCACATGGTCAGCAACAAGATGCAGGTCAGGAGCAGGGGAACTGTGCAGATACTCACCCACCAGCCGACGGAGGGCAAGGCCAGGCTCGGAGGGCTCAGGTTCGGAGAGATGGAACGAGACGTGCTCGTGGCATACGGCGCCAGCCTGCTCCTGAAGGAGCGAATGCTCGACCAGAGCGACAAGGCAACGGTGCTCATCTGCAAGGAGTGCGGCAACGTCGGTTACAGGGACTACGCGAAGCGCGTCGATGTCTGCCCGCTCTGCGGAAGCAACAAGCTGGCAGAGGTTGAGATAAGCTACGCATTCAAGCTGCTGCTCGACGAGATAAAGAGCCTGCACATAAGGCCGCAGGTGGGCATGGAGGAATAGGCATGCAAGCGGAGATAATCAAGCAGATCAAATTCGGGATCTTCTCCCAGGAGCAGATCAAGAAGCTGAGCGTAGCGAAGCTCACAGTGCCAGACACGTACAACGAGGACGGCTACCCGATAGACGGCGGGCTTCTCGACCAGAGGCTCGGTGTCATAGACCCAGGCCTTGTCTGCAAGACCTGCGGAGGGAGGGCGAAGACCTGCCCCGGCCACTTCGGCCACATAGAGCTCGTCAGGCCTGTAATACACTCCGAATTCTCAAAGATAATCAACATGCTGCTCCAATCGACGTGCCAGAAGTGCCACCGCATACTCCTCAACAACGAACAGATAGAGCTGATGAGAAGCGAGATAGCAAAGGCGGTAGACGAGGACAGCGTCGGGGCAGGCGAGGCAAGCACAGAAAAGCACACGGATCAGGGCATGATCAAGAAGCTGAAGAGCGTGAAGAAATGCCCGCACTGCCAGACTGTGCAGGAGAAGCTCAAATTCTCAATGCCGACATACTTCTACCTGGGCGAGCGCAGGCTCAAGCCCGATGAGATACGCGATATGCTCGCCAAGATAAGCGACGACGACCTCGCGATAGTCGGAGTCGATCCCAAGACAAGCAGGCCCGAGGCGCTTGTGCTCAACGCGCTGCTCGTCCCCCCTGTCGACGTGAGGCCGAGCATAACTCTGGAAACCGGAGAGAGGAGCGAGGACGACCTGACGCACAAGCTCGTTGACATAATGAGGATAAACCAGAGGCTCGAGCAGAACATCAACGCTGGCGCGCCGCAGATAATCATAGACGACCTCTGGGAACTGCTCCAGTATCACGTTACCACATACTTCAACAACGAGACCAGCGGCATACCTCCCGCAAGGCACAGGAGCGGGCGCGCCCTCAAGACGATCGCGCAGAGGCTCAAGGGCAAGGAGGGCCGCTTCAGGTACAACCTCTCTGGAAAGAGGGTCAACTACTCGGCAAGAACAG
>JAKASF010000002.1 GCA_021828295.1 Microcaldota archaeon | reverse complement strand
CTATGAGCAAGCGAATTAGTAATATTCTGTCGTATGCACCTCGGGCTCAGATCAGGTGCCACTTCTTCAGCTCGCGTATCGCCCCCGTCAGGTCCTCCCTCCTTGTCATCAGGTAGTCCTTGTCGAGCGAGTAGCCTATCTTGCTCAGGCCCAGCTTCCTCATTATGTCCTTGTCCTGCTCCATCCTGTTCGTATTCTTCATGAGAAGAACGAATATGCCCGTGGATTTTTCCATCGTCATCGATGCGCCCGCATATGCATAGGCTGTGCTAATACTTATAGTAGAGGCAACCCCTGTGCCGGGCGTCACGCCTGCACGAACTAGTTAACCGTACCCAACACGACAGTTTCCAAGTATCCGCCTTTCCTCGTTCGCAGCATCCTTTCCGTATCCTCTGGTTTTTTCATGCCTGTCTCATACTCTACTGCCACCCGTCCTCCATCCTTGTACGCAATCACATCGGGCCCATAAGCGTTGTTGTAGATCCTGTTCTTAATCCCGTTTTCGGTCAAGTACCTGCTTATCAGGCCAACCATGACGTCGTGCTCCGCGCTGTTCCTCGGCGTCGCGATGTACCAGGTTCCCTCGTACGGCGGCTCCGTGACCACATGATACTTTAGCAAGCCTCCTTTTATCAGCGCGGCTACTGCACTAACCGTTTCCCCAGGAGTAAAGCCCTCTCTTTCCAGCCTCCCGATCAGTTCCCGCTTGCTTACCACTCCCCTCGCCATCTCCATTATCATGTGGCTCGGGTCCCTTACCTTTGCCTCGAACCTCCCGCATTTCACTATCTTCGGGCTCCTCTCCCTCGCCTCCTGCACCAGCGCCCAGCCTCTCGGCAGCTCGCGCAGCGCTTTGCGTACCTCGATGAACCTGTTGTATTCGGTTCCCGCCGCAATCATGTTCGCGATGTAGCTCTGCTCCTCCGGCTCCCGCTGCGCGAACGCTATCATAGTGGCCGCATTGCTGCGTATCTCCCTGTCCAGCGCCTTCGCCCTCTGCGATATCGCTATTATGCCCACGCCGTACTTCCTGCCCTCGGCAACGAGCCTGCCCACTACCGGACTGTCTGCCAGCTTCTCTGCCTCGTCTATGACTATGTAGAACCTTCCCGTTCTTCGCGAACCTTCTCCTAGAAGGCTTGTGTATATTTTTCGGAGCATCGACTCCATGTACACGGCCTGCGCCTCCGCGCTGTGCAGGCCATGCAGCGCGAACACGCTCCTTCCCCGGAGTATGCTGCTCATCGGGACGTTCTTGCGGAAGCTCTCTCCAGCTATCACTATGAGCCGTTTCTCCAGGCCGTCCAGCAGGCTCGACTCGGGCTTGCTTCCGGCCCTGCGCTTGAAGACCTTTATCGTGTACAGAAGACTGTGCATGCTAGGAGTCGTACTCTTTACGTTGCTTATCCAGTAGGTGTAGCTTATGCACCTGTATAGGGTAGAGGCCTGGACCTCTCCGAGATGCAAGATTCTTCTCAGCATGGCGGTCATCTCCGCGGTGCGTTCCCTCTCGGTCAGGCCATCGAGGTCGAAAGGGTTGACCGCATGCAAGCTGGCGTCGTACACGCTCGCACCAAAGTCCTTCGCGTGTTCCGTATACTCAGCATGCGGATCCAAGGCCACGAAGCAGGCTCCCTGGTCGGCCAGCCGCTTCAGGATCAGCTTGCAGGCGTTGCTCTTGCCGGCTCCGCTCTCTCCCGTTATCATTATGTGCGAGTTCAGGTTCCTCTTCGGATCCAGCTCCATCCTGTTGAAGAGCCACCTTCTCTTCCACTGCCATCTCAAAAGACCAAAGCGCCTCACAAGGCGCAACTCGCGATGGACTCTGCCCAATATTATGGCATTTCTCTTCTCGAATATATCGAATATCATAGTTTTCACCAATGTTTAAATACGCCAGTAATACAGTAGGTTTGATCGCATGACGAACGAATTCATGGAAAGGCACAGGACTACAGCTATGCTGATTAGAAGGGTCGACGGCACACTTCACTCGATAATGGGTGCAGAAAGACGCGGTTCAAGTAACGTAGGTTTCGTTGCGACAGTTGCTGTGGTTACGCTCGCCGGCGCCGCTGCAGGAGCGATCTGCGTAGGCATAGACACCGGCTATACTGCCGCGGTTGCAAAGTGGGCAGTTACAAACTCGGGTTACTGGAGTGGCTTTTACAAGGGCTTCGACTTCGGAGCCTCGTGGGGCTACATACCCGGGGCGATAATCGGATTCATTGGAGGGCTCGGCGCTGTCCTACGCTCTGACTGACGTGCTTTTGCAAAACTAAAACACACAGAGTTGTCGCTATGAGGCTTAAGAACATCGCCTATGATGGCCGCATGGCCAGGCTGTACAACACCATAATAGGAGTTCACCTCACGCTGAACGGCGACCTCTCATACTACGGATCTGAACGCGCGATATCTCACGTACCGCCTTGCGAGAGCATGCTGAGCATAGGCGGCGGCACAGGCGAGCTTGAATCGGAGCTGGCGCAACGATGCTTATCTGTGCTCAACCATGACCTTTCCCGCGGGATGGTTAAGGAGGCGATGAGAAGACATGCCGTCATGGGCGTGAGCGGTGCAGGCGAAGCGCTGCCGTACGGGGACGGTAGCTTCGATTGCGTCTTCATGAACGAGAGCCTGGGCCACATGCGGCACAAAGAGGTCATAGGCGAGAGCTTCCGCGTGCTGAGGCGCGGTGGCACGCTTGTTGTGAACGCGCACGAGAATGCGCTGCGCATCAGGGTGCTCAAGAACTTCAGCGCGAGCGCCATCAGATACACGCTCTTCTCTCAGGAGGAGCTGGTCTCCCTAGCCAGGGACGCAGGGTTCAGAGACGCTAAGGCGGAGAGGTTTAGGACGGGGCTCGGCACGCCGTTTGTCAGACTCGTCGCCACCAAGTAGCCGCACTTCCGCACTGAAACCTTTTTATTAGCAAGCATCATAGCAGAAGCATACAGGCGACACTGGAATGAGGCGTTTCAGCCGCGTGCGGCGAAGCTCAAGGGAGAGGTACAGGGAGCTGGCAGCCGGCCTGCTCGTCGGGGTCGTGAGCTGCGGCATACAGACCCTGCTCCCGAACGTCATCAACCTGGTCCCCGTGCTCATAATACTGGGAGTTGTCGCGCCCTTCGTCGATGACGCGCTAGCGTTCCTCGCCGGCTTTGCGATCGCCTCTGTGGCGCTGGCCTTGTTCGGAATAATCGGCGCCGGGCTCTTCGCCTTTGACATTCTGTTCGCAGCTGTTGCCGTTCTTGCCGCGGCCTACAGCGCGAGGGGATTCAGAAAAGGCACATATGCGAACGAGTACCTTATAGCCGTAGCAGTAGCGGCCGTGGTTCTTGCGATCGCCTATGTCTTCGTGTCTGGCTCCTCGCTCCTTCTCTCGCCGTCCACTACCGTCAGCACGCTCAACACCACGAGCACGATCTCAGTTAGCTCCACCACGGTTACCACGACCACCACGATAGTGCTCTATTCGGGTTGCTCAACAGTAGAATACGACCAGCCTTTCCACTGCCAGAACCCGGTGCTCTCTGCTCCAGCCAACCTTTCCTTCACGCTCTCCTCAAACGACACCAGCGACACACTTTACAACCTCGACCTGGCATGCACGAACACGTTCAACCTCTCCGCGCCCTCCAAGTACGACTTCTACTACCTTGAGGCTAATGGGACGTTCACGCAGGGGCAGTACGGCACCTCGATAACGTCCTCTATGCCGATAAGCGCGAAGGGCCTGCCGTGCTACGGCATAAGCAACGTCTCGGCGCCGTTCAACGGCATACTCTGGGTGCAGTACAACCCCGGCAGCGTAGCAACGCCGCTCCAGACCACGCACATCGAGGTCTACTACAACACCAGTTCGGTACCGGCACTGATGCACGTGAACAGCACGCTATCGGAGACTCACTGAGCTTTCTCGACTTTCAGGCGAATTTATTTAAACCGAGGGTTCCAAGCAGAGCTGTGCTTCAATGGTAGGGGAGAACCTGAGGGCAAGACCCCGAGCCTTCACCCGGTCGATGCCCGCTGACAGTGTGGCTCTCAGGGACAAGTTCCTCATCCCAGCGGAGTCGCTGGCTAGGATAAACGAGCTAAAGAAGGAGCTGGGTGTGAGCGAGGCAGGGCTCAATGCGCAGGTTCCGCAGGCGTCGAACGAGGAGAGCATTAAGTACTACGCGCGCAACCTGGCCAGCCTGATAACCGAGACAATGTCCGCTACCATAAGGGCCGACGAGATAAGGCTTACCGTATACTACGACCCTCCCGCGCGCGGCTCAGACAAGGCGCTCCTCCAGATGGACGCGTGCCTGTTCAGCGGCAGCGATCCCCGCATACCGATTGTCGGCACAGCGCAGCTCTACGTTGATCCCTCGCTCGGCACGAGGACGCACAGCACGAGGCCGATAGAGAGGATTGCGCTGCAGCTAGCAATGGGTGTAAGCACGAGGCTGCCTGGATATCAACGCGCCCCGCAACCGCGTGCAGATTCGATGGACGAAGAGGACAGCCCCGCAGAGGCGCACGCCTACTCATTCCTCTTCCTCCGCAACGGCGCGGGTTCCGGGTTCGAGCCTCGCGGCTAATCCCCAAGCATCTTCCTTACAGCTGCAAGCTCGCCTCTCGCATCCTTCGGAGTCTCTACAAGCGGCGTCTCGAGTATCATCGGCTTCTCCTTCAGCCCCGGGACCGAGAAGAAGGACTCGAAGCCTTTCCTGCCGATGCGGCCAAAGCCGATATCTGCGTGCCTGTCGAGGCCGGAGCCGAGCTCGTGCTTGGCGTCGTTCAGGTGGATGCAGCGTATCCTTTCTAGGCCCAGCGTCTCGGCAACCTCCTTTGCCACGTCCCTATCTGCTATGTCGTAGCCCGCAGCAAAAGCGTGGCAGGTGTCGAGGCAGAAGCCCACCCGCTTGTGCGACACGCTGTTGTAGATGTCCACCAGCTCATCCAGCTTGCTGCCGACGCTGTTCCGCTGTCCCGCCTCGTTCTCAAGCAGTATCGTGACGCCGCCCAGGCTCCTCTCCACCTCGTTTATCGCCGCGGCCACCCGTTCCCTGCCGGCCTCCACCCCCGTGCCTAGATGGCTGCCCAGGTGCACCGTCAGGTACTCGGCCCCCAGCTCGTTGCATCTGCCCAGCGCCGTCTTCATGGCCTCCACCGACTTCCTGTATACGTCCTCCTTAGGGGATGCGAGGTTTGGCAGGTATGGCATGTGCACGAAGACAGGGCTTATGTTGTAGGCCTTGCCCTTCCTCCTGAATCCCTCCTTCTCGCCCTTCCCCAGCTCCTTCACGGCCCAGCCGCGCGGGTTGCTTGGGAAGATCTGCATGCACGTGCATCCGATCTCACGCGCGCGGTCGAATGCGAGATCCATGCTGCCGCTTATCGAGATGTGGTAGCCAAGCCTCCGCACGCCTCCCATGCAACGAATCTATGCATAAGCTATTAATAATCAGCTTCCGCATTGCACGTGAACCAACGGGGAGGACGTGTCTAAGCTGGCGCAACCAAAGGAGCACGCGGAGAAGGATAAGGAGATACTGGGCTACGCGAAGCTCTTCGCCGAGCGCCTGAAGGCCGAGACGGGAATGGACCTGACAGGCTACGGCTACGAGGTGCGCGAGGAGCCTGTCGACGGCAAGGTGCTCTCGGTCGGTGGCGGCAGGGTGATAATCTCCAGGAGCATGTTCGAGGAGGGCGAGGAGCTCTTCCGCGAGGATGGCGTGCGCTCCGGCCTCTACGCCCTAGGAAGCCATCTCTTCTCAGCCGGGATGACCGAGCTGTATCCGGACAGCACCAGCACATTCATCTCCGACTACGCTGGGGTGGAGACCAAGGCCGAATGGATGCAGCTCACGAACTCGTATGCGGCGCTCTTCAGCGCGGACTGCATATACGAGATAAGCCCGGTAGGGAGCAACTGGAGGGAGCACATAGTCGAGTACATGGATACCATAATAGCGTGCGGCGTCTCGCAGCTCAACGCGGTCAAGCCGGGGTTCGACGAGGCTTTCGACATGGAGCACGAACTCAACGAGGCGATAAGGTCGTTCCGCACGTCTGGCAACCTCGTGCCCTACCTTGCGCCTAGGCTCGCGGAGCTGGTCGAGCTGGACGATGAGAGCCAGCAGGCGTACACCACGGTGCTGACCGGTGTGACAAGCATCGTGCTCTCCCCCAACAAGGACGCGCTGGCGAAGAACCTCGCGGCCTACATGGGCAGCGCCGTGAGGATAGCGGAGATACACAAGGAATTGACCTCTGTCAGGCGCCCGGAATCTGATATGATGCTCAATCCAGACTGGAGCAGGAACTAGCTCTGCAACGAACGAATCCAAACGCAATCTATTTATTGGTTGCAGAGTAAGGAGTGGCGTGGTAACACATTCGAAAACCGGGGAGACCGAGCAGATAGAACGCAGCACCAAGTCGGTAAAGCGCGGCAGAAAGGAGGATGTGCCCGTGCTGAACAGCCTGGAGGAGCTGCAGGAGCTTCCGATCAGCGTGGCGAAGGCCAAGGAAGAAGGTTCATACTTCCTGAGATGGAAGAACCCCGATGGATCGTTGGGCGGCTTCCACGCGGATTCACGAATAGCCAATGACGTGTTTATAGACCCGAGCGCCGTAGTCGTGGACAGCAAGGTGAGGCCCGGCACAAAGATAGGGGCCAAGAGCATAATCTACTCGAGCACCATCGGCAGGAACAACGCTATCGGGTCCGGATGCGAGATAAGGGATACGGAATCGGGTGACAAACTCGTGATGGGTGACAACTGCTACGTGTGTTCCAGGGTCACCGCGGACAGCGACCACGAGGACGAGGGCGTCGTGATAGGCGACGACGTGGTCGTGGGCCAGGGCGTGGAGATAACCAACGCCTTCATAGGAAAGAAGGTGAGCATAGGCGCCGAGAGCCTGATAGAGGGCTTCAACCACGTCTATCTCGGTGACCGCGTCAAGATCGGCGCGAAGGTCAAGGTAGAGGACGACTGCGCCATCCAGCAGGACTCGACAGTGCCGGACGGAGCCAAGGTGCTCAGGCACACGATCCTCGACAACTTCAAGGTGCCCAAGGGCAGCATCGAGGAGGCCGCAGTGTTCAAGATGGACGTGAGAAAGTAGCAGCCTGAAACCGATTTATAGCAGCCCATGCCTATCAGCGCCGCCCGCATACCTCTACAGCCGAATATCGCTCTCTAAAACAGCGCCGGCCAGGGAGCTCATCGCGATTCTGCAGTCTGCAATACGGGCAGGAGTTCTTCCCCGGTGTCGACGTTGGCCACGGCAAATCTCAGTATAGACACCAATGCGGAAGATTCGGTGTCTGCGCAGCTATCACATGCGTACCCTATCTGGAGCCTTCCTCCGTCCTCCATAAACCTGCGCGTAGCCCTAGAGAATCCAATGCCGTTCCCGGTAGAGCACCATCTCTCGAACTCAGCAAGCACGCCACGCACGCCGTTGTATATCTCAACCCCGCTCACGCCCTTTGCCTGATTTCGAACCTCGAACCCGTTCGCCTTCTCGATTCTGTCAGCGAGACGCAGTTCCAGCTTGCTCAGCCTGCTTATTACTGATTTTATCACAGCTTCCGCAGGGGCGATCTCTTCTTCAGGCGTCAATTCGCGGGTATCAAAGTCGTCTTGCGCAAACTGCTCCGTCTTGGTATTCTTGGTTTCCAAGATCCTGCTCTCCAGAGCGCTGCCTGCAAGCGCTACCACCTCTCCGAACCTCTTCTCCGTGTCCCCGAACGTGACGGCCAGGCCCAGATGTTTCATCCCGGCACTGAGCCCCTGTTTCCTGCCGCCCTCGTATGCCAACTGCTCCAATATGGCTGTCTTGTCTTTGACGTACGAGTAGTTCCGTATCGAGTCTTCCATGGCTTCCTCAATCGCCAGGCCGCCGTGTATATTCTGAGTCTTTGAGATCCTAGCCACGCGCTTGGTGAATGCAACGAGCCTCCTGTACCTGCCTTCTAACTTCCCTAATTCCTCTCTGACGAACGGGATCTCTGAATTGGCTATTGTGAACGGTGCGGCCGCCTCTATCGCGCTTTCGGCAGCATCGGCGGCACGACGCTTGACAAATATGTCCCAGCCCATTTCGCGCTTCAGCGCTTTGAGGCTTTTTATGACTGGGTCTGCAGTTGTGTCCGCATGCATCGCCTGCATTTCCATGCTCTCCCCGAAAGAGTCTGTATGCAAGATACCTGTATTTAAACGTTAGCTTGAATTCTGTTCGAGGAGACGTAGAGCGCCTGCTCCTCTTCCTCGAGGATGCCCTTCTTCTGGTTCACTTTGAGGCCAAGATTTTCCAACGCGAGCACGCCTATCAGCACCTTGTCTACCTTGTCGCTTATCCACGCCTTTTCGTACGCCCAATGGCCCATTAGAGTCATCTCCACGCCTCCGTACGGAATCTTTACTGGTCCGTTGCCCGTTTTTACCCATTCTTCTCCGTCTGTCTCTATGCCGAGTTCTTCAGCAAGTTTTCTTGGGATAAGAGTCCTGTCGGCTCCAGTGTCTATCAAAGCCGTAGCGAACAAGATTTTTTGGTATTTCTGTTCGCTATTTTTATCTCTACTATTACCTTTCCCGCCTTTTCATTCCCCATGACCATATTCTGCAGTCATCAAATCTAAATTCCTTTTCATGGCTGCAGGGCAGGTGGCGGGCTGCTCCCGCCAACCACAGATCCGTGCCTCTGCACCTGGTACCGCAGCCCACTCCGATGCACGTACACGCTCACCTCGTACCATGCGTCTCCTCCAGCCCGCGCGCTCTCGGCGCACATGCCGGCGAGCTCGACGATCGTGTGCACGACCTCACCGATGCTGCTCGTACCCTGCGCATATCCCGTGCCTGTTTTTCCCTGTCCATGCTTTCCACTCACCTTCGTCTTATCACCCAGAAGCAGGAGCGGCTTATGCCGATGACTTTCGCCATGTCATTTCTATAGCGATTTGACCTTCGCTCTTACCTGATCTTTTTATGCAAGTCAAAGCTTATATACTTATCTACAACTTTATGGAAAGGAATATAAGATTTAACCTTCATAACCATATTGCCGGAGCGAAACCCGGCATCATCCAGAAACAGGGGCGGCGAAAGCCGCCCACAATACGTGCCTATATGATCGCGCAGCTAAGCGTTGAGGTCTTGGTAAGCATGGCGGTAGCGCTCCTGGTCGCGGCCGTGCTGCTGCACTACTTCTCAACGGCGCACAGGCTTATCGCCTATACGCAGGCCGCGCTCTCAAGCGTGGCGAACGCTAGCGTCTCCTATCCTTCCCGGCTGGGGACCGCGGGGTAAGCGGATGAAGAGACTCTTCCTCATATCGCTCGACCTGCTCGCTGCGCTGCCCATACTCTGCATCGCGTCTGCGCTCGTGCTCTCAAGCATCAGCTCTTCGCAGAACTACCTTCTAGCCCTGGGTGAGTCGCGAGGGACCCTCCTCAACGCAATCGTCGCGTCGCAACAGATTGCAGTCGAGTTGGATGCAGGGCCGACAAACTACTCACAAGCCGCCAGCATGGCTGGCACTATCGCCTCAACCGAAGGTTTGTCAGCTCAACTTCTCGAGAGTGTAGGTGGGGCTTCCTGCAGCGGCCCCTCCTCTTTCTGCAGGCTGGTCACAGTGTCCGGAGACGTCTACCTGCTGGTGGTGTCGTATGCGAATGCAAGCTAGCCTAGAGTTCCTGCTGATAGGAAGCGCCGTCGCCGCGATGTGCCTTTTCACGCTGACCTTCTACTCCCGCAACCTCCTCTCCGAGTCGTCGGCGCTGGCGAGAGCGGCGGATTCGGTGGCCAATTCCTCCCCATACTACTCCCAGCCCTGGCACCTGTTCAACTACACCCCGCAAACCACCACCGTCTACTACGCGCAGTATTCGGCCTCGATAAGCGGCAGGAACGAGGAGATAGCGTACGCGCTCGACCCGCCCTCGGAGGTGATAAACCTGACGCAGTTCAGCCACTGCACGCAGGTGGGCTTCTACGGCAACCCGTTCGGGATAGACACGCAGTGCGGCAGCACGAACGCGTGGATGTACTTCGGCAGCTACGACTGCGGCCGCATGTCTGGAGCTTACTGCATAATGCCGCAAAGCACGGGATATTCGTTGGAGGGCATGGCCGGAGGCAGAACCTACGTCTACAGCTTCTCCCTTCAGGTATACACGCCCTCCGGGGTCCTGCTTACGCAGATCAGCAGCGCCAACGCCACGTCTCCAATTATGCTGAACGGTGCGGTTGTCGGAAACGCTACCGTGGCCGAGGCAAGCAGCATCGACCCTACCCCGAGCCCCACGCTGCTCCTGCATGGAAACAGCTCCAGCGCAGTTAACCAGAGCCAATACTCGGTATACGAGCAGGAGCTGAACGCGCTCGTGCCGATGCTCGCCTTCTACAACGGCACAGGCGTTGCCGACTCCACAGCCGCAAGCATACAGCAGGCGATAGGTGCATATGCGACCTCGCAGGTCAGGCTGCTCGGCGCTGGCGTCCGAGCGTCGTGTCCCATCTCCGAGGGCAGCTACCTATGTCCCGCAGCCTCTCCCTTCCTCTACCTGATAAACCTGACGCTATCTCCAAGTCTAGGGATGGCGAACCAGACCCTCTCCTATCTAGGAAGCTCGATAAGCGTGAGGAGCTGATGGCATGAAGGCGCAGTTCGCAACCATAGAAGCGGGCCTTGCCTTCGTGCTCATCGTCTCTGCAGTAACCCTCGCCTCTTCCTGGGTAAACTCCGCGACAGCGAACATGGATGCGCAAGAGGCCTCGCTTCGTAACAGCATCGCGCTCTACGACATCGTCAGGGCGATAGGACAGAACGCTACATATGCCGAGTGCGTTCTGCAGCAGGGCTGCCTTCCTGCGATGGAACAGAACCTCACCGAGATCTTCGGAACAGGAAGCATAAGTGTGGGTCCGTACGAGACCCAGAGTGGCATCTGCGCCCAAGCTCGCGCTGCCAACCAGACGCTGTACGTCTGCGTGCCAGGTTGATTGCATGTCGTTCTACGGGCTCGCGGTGCTGCTCATAGTGCTGATGCTTGCGCTCTACCTGTCTGCTGTCATGAGCGAGGTCAACTCGCTCTCGTGGATCGCGATGGCGTATGCAACTGTGGCGCATAGCATAGGCTCGGCCTTAGTCATAGCGATGAGGATCGGGCAGTAGCTCAAAGCCGGGTTAAACCGCTATGAAAGCGGTGTCGTCTGAAAAACGATTGGCCAACCACCTTGGTGGGTTTGATTCCCACACCCGGCGAGCTAATGCCGTTATGTCCGAGCAGATATTTAACGCTTCTGCTCACTTGACCCTGGTGTATACCCATCCGAAGATCGCTCCAGCGATCGCACCGTCGATGAACGCGAGTATGCCTCCGATCACCGAGCCCAGAAGCGTCGGTGCGTAGCCCAGGTATACTGAGCCGAACGTGCTGATGAACTGCGCCCCGTACGTGCCTCCCGTAGCTGTCGAGATTATTCCGAGTCCGAAGACTCCCAGTCCCCATAGGGTTCCTGCCGCCAGCGCCATCTTCTTTATCATTGTGGATTTCGCCATTCTCTCACGCCCCTACTGAGAGCTGCATCTTAAAAAGGTGTTTGGCGGGGGAGTGATTTGAACCCTCGACCTCTAGATTTCTTAGCGCTCATCGCAAAACTGCTCGCCACTCATAGTGCTTAGCATATGAGTCTAGCGCTCTAACCAGGCTGAGCTACCCCGCCATGCACTGTATACGATAAGTATCTATAAATACTAAGTTTTGCCTATAAAGGCGCATGGCCTCGGTGGTGTAACGGCCGCATGTAGGACTGTGGATCCTCAGGACCGGGTCCGACTCCCGGCCGAGGCCTTCTGTACTATCTACCTATACAGCTCTGCGCTGTTTTGGGTGAAACTCCAAGGTCCGGAGCCGCAGCCATTCGTATTCTGGTACTCTATGCGCACGGCGCTTGAGTTTACGAGCTGCAGTAGTATCCTTCCAGAAACCTGGCTATACTGGCTGACGTCGTAGCTGTCGTTCAGCGCGCTGTAGCAGTGGATCTGTCCGTTGGCAGCAACCCCTGAGAATGCGGTGTTGACATTTCCGGAGCCCGCGGGGGTGAAGTAATAGGTTACTCCGGCCAGGCCCGGCACTCCCGCAGTGCTTCCTACCGAGAACACGTCGAGATTTGGCGAGAGCACGAAAGGCGAAAGCGACATCAGCAGGCCCTCGTTTATGTATGGCACCGGCGTTCCCTTGGAGAACCAGTTGCCCTGCGCCGAGCCGGCGATGTCGCGCATGTTGGTGCCGCAGGCCGGCTGCGCCGTTCCCGATATGTTTGCAATTCCGATGTGGGCGTACAGGTAGCTCTGGGCCGATGCCGTGAAGTAGTCGATAGGGCATGCGGCGTGGAGCTCGTCTATATCATATCTTGACTGGTTGGCGAAGCCCAGGGCAGGGTTCAAGTAGTCGTACACGCCCAGGTCCATGGCAGCCACGCCCCCTCCCCCGCCCGTCGGGTGTCCTCCTATATAGCCTATTAGCTCTCCGGTGTGTAGCTTGACGCTCATCTGCTTCTGGCATACGCGCAACTGCGCCGTATTTGCCGTGGTGTTCATGCAGTTCGCGAATGGAGCCGTATAGTTGTTTGCGAGCTCGGGTGCCAGCACCTGCACGTGCCCGAAGTAGAAGGTCACGTTCGCGCAGGGCGAGAAGTAGATCGCATAGTCGCTAGGCTGCCCGGAGCCGAGGTACTGCTGCCCCACTATCTCGAATACGGTCACATTGCCGGGCGATAGCACGGAGACGTTCGCAGTGGTGAAGTTGTCCTGGGACTGCTGCGACGCCACCCTGAGATAGAAGGCGCCGTGATTGACCGGTATCACGTGGCCTCCGGGGCTCATCCAGCCAAGAGGGGCGAAGGCGGTGAAGTTGTTCTCGCTTATCGGCGTCGTGCTGAAGTAGGTCTTGCTGGAGCCGCATGCAGGGAGCGAGTAGTCGCGCAGGCCTCCTGTACTGTTTTTGGGCTGCCCTACTGTGTAGTTGCCCGTGCTGTTCCCTTGCACACTCTGTCCTCCCGAACCGTTGCTCTCGCATGCCGCGGGGTTGCTGTTGCAGTAGCTGGTGCACTGTTCTGGAGTAAGATTCTGACTCGCGCACGCCGCCGGTTCAGATTTCTGGCCGCTTGTCTGGTTCTGCGGCGCTGCCGATGTAGTGGCGTTAAGCGCTCCGATGGCGTTCGGTGTCCCTGTTCCTTTTCCGCCGTTGCCTACCGCAGCGTATAAGATTACGCCTATCACGATGACCGCGGCCACCGCCGCTCCAATCAGCGTCGATTTTCCCATGCGTATTGCTAGGTTACAAACATCTTAAATCTTCCTGCGCGCGCCCGTTTCAGGGTCAGAACAGGTAGATGGCCCAGAACCTCATCACCTTCTTTACGAAGATGTTGACAGGGTTGAGGTTCTTCTTTATGTCCTTTATCATGGGTTTGTAGCGCACCTTCTCCTCGGGGCTCAGCCTGCCCTCCTTCACTATCTCCTGCTTCTTGCCCTCCACTATCTGCGTCTCCGTCTTGCTTATCACGTCCTTCTTCACCATCCCGTACCATTCATCGAGCGAGCTGCCCTGGCTCTTGATTATGGCGATGAAGTCGCCAATGCCTATCATCCTCTTCTTCCCGGTCCTGTCCTCCTCGGCTGCAACCTTGAGCGCCGCCTTGTCGCAGATTGCGAACACGTCCGCCATCGAGAAGCCCCACGTGGCCCTCGCAAGCCTGCCGAAGCCTACAAACTTCGAAAGCGGCATGCTCCTTGTGTTGTACTTGAACGCCTCCCGCCTCTCCTTGTACTTGGGTGCTGGTATGTACACTGATTCGCCGAACCTTCCAGGACGCTTCAGCGCAGGGTCCATGTCCCACGGCTGGTTCGTCGCGCCTATGATGAATATGCCCTCTGGGTTCTTCTCCACCCCGTCGAGCTCCTGCAGGAACTGGTTCACTGCCATGCGCATGTTGCCCTGCTGCTCGCCCTCACGCTTCGTGCCGAGCGCGTCTATCTCGTCCGCGAAGACGATGCACGGCGCGTTCTTCCTCGCCTGCTCGAAGATGGCGTGGAGGTTCTTCTCCGTGTTGCCAGCGTACATGTCGACTATCTCGTTTATGTGCATGATTATGAACTTGGCCTTGGTCTCCCCGGCTATCGCCCTGACCAGGTAGGTCTTGCCGCCGCCAGGCGGGCCATAGAAGATCACGCCCAAGCCCAGTTTCTTTCCGTACGCCCTGAGCAGCTCCGGCTTCGTGATTGCAAGCACTATATTGTCGTGTATTATCTGCTTCTGCTTCTCCATTCCCACGACGTCCTTGAAAGTCATGTCCGAGGTGAACCACGCTACCTTCTTTATCTGCCCCTCCTCGACCACCGTTTCGGTGCCCTCCGCGCCAGCGGCCGTCTTCATCTTCCCCCCGGCCATCGCCCCCTTCATCTTGTCCTTGAGCATCTTCAGCCTGTCCTTCGCCTGCTGATAGTTCGGGTTGCTCTTGAGCGACTTCTCGTACCACTCCTGCGCCCCGGCGAGGTCGTTCTGGTACTCGCTTATCACCCCCATTACGTATGGGGCGTCGGCCGCGTTCGGCTCGAGCTCCATCACCCTCATGGCATCGTTTATGCCCTTCTCGTACTCGCTCTTGAGTGCATACGAGAGGGCGCGGTTGAAGTAGGCGCTTGAGTACTCTGGGTACTTTTCGATTGCCTGCGAATAGAGCTCTATCGCCTCGTCGAACTTGTTCTCCTCGAAGAGCTTGCCAGCCTGGTCGTAGAGCTCCTTCGCCTCCGGAGGCGGCATGTTCGTCTGGGGCTTTGAATCGTTTTTGCCTTTTCCCGCTGCCATGAATCAGACCCTGATTTGACACTTACCGTTGTCTTTCACTATATTTATACTTTATCTTAGCCGTTTGCTTTGTCGTCAAGAAAATAGTTGAGCTTGCAGTTCACAGCTTCCGGGCTCTGCAGCTTTAAGTTAACGTTATTTCAGGGATCCTTCTCTTGCGAGAGGCGTGAGATCATCACGTCTTTTTTGGGCTCCTTCTTTGCTATCCCCGTAGGTTTTCATCCAATATTCTACAATCCCATCTCCCAGTATCGTGTGCCTCAAGATTGTATCTATCATAGAAAGTTCTGCGGAGTCTCCATAATATGCTTCTATATGCATGCTGTTTCCCTTGCCTATGATTACTCTGTGCGTGGACGAATACCAGTGCTCTTTCTTGCTGGCTGTAATTCTGGCGGGGTGGCTATAAGCAGGATTAGGGCTGACCCAACCCGGATTTGTTTCGACCTCATATCCCAACCCCCTTAACTGTTTCAAAAGAAGGTCGACCTGCCGCTCGTCTTGCAGTTTTATTGGCAACTCAAGCACTTTTCCTCCAAGTTTTATTCCAAACTTCTCTCCAGTAGTCAGGTTGATTTTGGCCGCATCGCGTATCATGGTCGACATATCTATACCAAGTCAGGGTGGTTTTTCTCACTATTTATGCATTTCTTCTAGTTTGTTTTTGTCTAAAAACAGGTTCAGCTCCTTGTCAACGGCGCTTACGTGCCTGTTCTCCCTTCTCACAGCGAGGAGCTCATAGCTTCCGAAGCGCTTCAGGAGCCTCTTCGCCTCGAGGTTTAGCTTCCTGAGGCCTGCATCCTTGACCCTGTATCTGCCGGACAGCTGGTTCACAACCAGCTCGCTGTCAGAGTGCAGGACGAGCTGCTCGCCCTCGTGCCTTATCGAGACCGCCTTCTTCAGCGCAGCCACAATGGCCTTGTACTCAGCAACGTTGTTCGTGCATGTGCCGTTGTAGAAGACGCGCTTCGCCAGCTGCCTGTCCCTGTAATCAAGGATCAGGTAGCCCGAGGCGCTCTCTCCCGGGTTGCCGCGCGAGGCGCCGTCAGTGTAGACATATAGGGTCATGCTATCATAATGCAGAAATGTATGATAATGTTGCCGCTCCCGCTATTGCCATGGCAATTCCAAGCCACTGGTTCCATTCTGGTCGCTCCTTGGAAATCATCAGGCCGTACGCGACTGTGACGGCCCCCGTCAGCCCAGAGAGGACTGAAATTATCGGGAGTGCGAGTGCGTTGGCGTATATACCAAAGAGGTAGACGGAGAGGGCCAGGCCATCGAATAGGCCGGCCACTATTATGAGCAGAAGAGTGCGCCGTTTCGGCATGCGGAGATCCTGTTTTGCTGCGTATCCGCCAACGAAGGCGATCAACGCGGGCAGCGTGCGCCACATCAGGCTGAGGAGCAGGAAGCCTATTACGGCAGCGTATACCGCGGCGAAGATGCTTGGAACTCCTAGCAGTATCATCGCCAGTACAGAGCTGCCCACGCCCGCCGCAAGCGCACGTTTCCTTGCTTTCAGCATGCTGAACTTGGTCGATATCAAGACTATCCCAAGGATGGTGACTGTAAGCCCCAAGATCTCGGTCCACGAGAGCGCCTGACCCAGCAGGAAGACAGAGCCGAGGACTATCACAACAGGATACGAGCTTGAGATGGGTGCGTTTATGGCGAAATCACCTATCCTGAAGGCTCTGTAATAGAACAGCGAACCGAAGAATATCGGCACGGAGAAAGCGGCGCCGAAGATGAGCGCGCCCAGGTCCGGATGCGCGGAAGAGCCAAAGAACATTAGCGCAATGAATATCGTTATCCCCCCGAAGAGGAAGACGTACGCGTTTGTCGAGTACTCTCCCACCGAACGAGATGCCAGGCCCGCAAGGTAGTCCGATGTGCCCCACAGGAAGGCCGCGGCGAGCCCTACTAACACAGCCAGGTAAGACATTGGCTCATCGCAGTTTCCGGAGTTCGCCCACCTTCCCAAAATCGAGTATCTCGCCCTCTCCCAGACAGAGGGCCCGCATTCCATCGATGTCGAGCATTCTCTCAAAGATAGGGGCCATGCCCCCGACTCTTTCTTGGTTCACGTCCACTCCCTCAGCGAAGTAGTTCATCGCAGGCAGTATTATTATCTTCCTCCCATCAGGGAGCTTGCCGTAGAGGAAGCACCTAATCTTCTCCTTCACGCCCACCTTGTTGTACACTCCTATAGCCGGATGCAGGTGCCCCATCACAAGAGTCTTCCCTTCCTTGCTCTTTGGCAGTTCTTCTCCGTGGAAGAAGAGATAATCACCGAGCGGGGCCTCCTGCGCGTGTATCTCGAAATCGAGCGCCTGCCTGAACCTGTCGATGAAGTTGTCGTGGTTCCCCTTGATCAGTATTATCCGCTGTATGCGCAGCTCCTGCCTGAGGAGCTTGATGAACTCGCGGAACTCGTTGAACTCCTCCACGTGCACGTCCGCAAACTCGTTCTTTATGTCCCCGACGACTATCACGTTCTTGGCCCCGAACGCCTTGACCGCCTTAGCCATAGTCTCCCTTATCCTCCTGAAGTTGAGCTTGGGCACGAAGCTGCCCCTGCTCGCCATCACCCCCTCGTAGCCGAGGTGGAGGTCAGAACAGACTATCGAGTCAAGGGATCGTATGTACATGAGCGGCAGCCCGTCCCCCAGTTCGATGTCATCCGTGAGCTTCATCATCCGTACCTCTTGCCTATCTGCTGCATCACGTGCTTGTGCAGCTCGCGCAGGTGCGCGCGCCTGTCCTTCATCATCACCACGTCAGCCTCGCCGAACGTCACCATCACGTGCGAGAACGGCGAAGGGAACTGTGTCTCTATTATCGTGTACTCTACCTCTCCCTCCTTTATCTTCTTCAGCAGCTCCCTCGCGCGCGGCAGGTCCATGACGTCTTCCATTATCTCCCTGTAGGTCTCCTTCAGCACCGGGAAGTCGGGGCTTATCTCCTCCGCCGCCTTCATCACAAGCTCCGAGTTTATCTGCTGCCTCTTCACGCTTATCTGCCTGCCCTTGTAGTTCCTCAGGACCATGAAGGCGCGCACCGCCGCGTGCCTGAACCTTCGCTTCATCATCTCCGTGCGCCTCACGTTCGCCCTTATGATGCGTACAGCGTCGCTGCTCGCGACATTGGAGACGAGTTGCGAGATGTCCTCCCTGCGCATCTTCAGCGCCGCGTCCGTGACTATGACGAATCCGTTGTCGTTTATCATCATGCCAACATCCGTCTCGAACATGTCGCTCGCCTCTATCGCGAAGAGCCTGGAGAGAGCGTCGTTCACTCGCCTGCCGTACAGGCTGTGGAAGATCAGATAGCTCTTCTCGCCGCTCTCATCGGTCGTCTTCTCTATGAGCAGATGCCTGTCATCTGGCACGTGCTTCGCGAAGAGCAGCTGTTCTGTGAAATAGGATGCTATCGAGCTCTTCGTGTTCTTGTCCATCGGCATGGCATCGAGCATCTCCTCGGCAGCCTTTCCGCCCGTGAACTTGTGCTTCTTCAGCAGCGCAGTTATGCCCTTCGCGCCGCGCAGCTCCTTGCCTATCGCCTCCGCTAGCTCGTGCCTAAATCTTCCTATCTCGAGCGCGAGCTCGTACGTGAGCGGCAGCGTCTCTGAGAACCACGGAGGTATGGTGGGTATCTTCGTGTCGGCCCTGGTCACATAGGCCTTCATCTCCCTGCTGTGGTCGAAACGGTAGAGACGCCCTCCGAGCACGAAGATGTCTCCGGGCTTGAGCCTCGAGAGGAACTCTTCCTGTATGCTCCCTATCCACTTGTTGTGCTCCCCATAGACGTTCACAGAGACCTCGTCGGGTATGGTGCCGATGTTCAGGAAGTAGATCAGCTTTGTCAGCCTGCCCCGCTTGCCTATCATGCCCTCGTTCGCGTCGTACCAGATCTTCGCGTAGACGCGCCTGCTCTCCAGGCCGACGTAGCTCCCCGACAGGTACTCTATCAGCATCATGAAGTCCTTCTTGTCCAGCGAGTGGTACGAGTACGCCCTTCGCACCAGCGCGAAGGCGTCGTCTATCTTCCATTTCTTCATCAGCGCCATGCCGACTATGTGCTGCGCCAGCACGTCGAGCGCGTTCCTCGGTATGGTGAACGAGTCGAGCCTGCGCTTCTTTGCCGAGTCGAGCATGACAGCGCACTCGACAAGGTCGTCGCGGTTTATCGCCACTATCTCGCCCTTCGCCGTGTCCGAGAACCTGTGGCCGCTCCTGCCTATTCGCTGTATCGCCCTTGTCACGCTCTTCGGCGAGCCGAGCTGCACCACGTCGTCTATGCTTCCTATGTCTATGCCGAGCTCCAGGCTCGTTGAGGACACGACGCACTTGAGCTTGCCCTTCTTCAGCATCTCCTCGACATCGAGCCTCGACTCCCTCGAGAGCGAGCCGTGGTGCGCGGCCACGTGCTCCTCCCCGTACTTGAAACGCCTCATTAGGTTATAGACAACGCGCTCGGTCCCGCTCCTCGTGTTTGTGAAGATGAGCGTTGTCCTGTTCCTCTTGATTATCGAGTTGAGCGTTTTGTATATCGACTCGTCTATCTTCTTGTCGCTCGCGTTGACTATGTCGCCAACGGGGCACATGGTCTGGTAGTCCATCTTCTTGTCCCAGGTCGCGTCTATGATGTAGCAGTCGCGCTCCTTGCCGCTGTCCCCGTAGCCCACCAGGAACCCGGCCGCGGTCTCCAGAGGGAAGAGCGTGGCCCCGAGCCCGACGCGCGTGAAATCCGAGCCGACGAGGTCCGTGAGCCTCTCGAGCGAGAGCGAGAGATGTACGCCGCGCTTGTTGTTAGCGAGCTCGTGTATCTCGTCTATCACCACATACCTGACGCTCTTCAGGTTCTCTGAGAACTTCTGCGCGTTTAGCAGTATGGCCAGGCTCTCCGGCGTCGTGACCAGTATGTTCGGCGGGTTCCTGAGCATCTTCTGCCTTTCTGATTGCGGCGTGTCTCCTGTGCGTATGGCCACGCTTATGCGCTTGACGCTCTCGCCGAGCTTCTTGTATATCTCGTCTAGGGGTTCGTTCAGGTTCCTGAATATGTCGTTGTTGAGCGCGCGCAACGGCGATATGTACACGCAGTAGATCTTGTCCTCAAGCGTGCCTGCCTCGGCCATGTCCATCAGGTCGCTCAGTATGGTCATGAACGCGGAGAAGGTCTTGCCGCTGCCAGTCGGCGCTGTTATGAGCAGGTTGCGTTTCTCGCGGATGAGCTTGAAGGAGTAGAGCTGCGGCGGCGTCGGGTTCTTGTAGCGCTTCTCGAACCAGTCGCGTATGTAGAAGTTGAGAGCGCCAAGGCTCTCCTCTTTGCTGAAAGGCTTCTTGTAGTACTCTATCATATGGCACCGTTACTTTTTTCCCATCGCCCGTTTCGCCTCGACCGACTTCCTCGCTACCGAAAGCCTGCACGAGCTGTGAGCGGAGCACCAGGCGTAGCACTCCTCTGCGGTTTCCCTGTCAGTGTAGTGGAGCCCGCACACGCTGCATGCGTAAAGCACCGATTTTTCCTTCAAGACCAGCCCCCACGAAACTTCCTGCATAGCATTTAAATGTTGCTCAATAAATACTTATCTCGGTTCTATGGCCAAGAGATCAGGGCGTTCTGCGAGCAACAAGAGGCTCGAGGCACTCATCAGGTCGCAGAAGATAAACGAGCTGCTCCAGATAGGCGGGGCGCAGAGCCAGGCGATACTCGACAGCGCCGGCGAGAGCAGGCCCACCGACGAGTCGCACGTGGTCGAGCTTCTGGAATCCGAGAAGTACACAAGGGCCGAGACCTCCTCCGGGAGGCCCAGAAAAGGCTCGAGGAAAGCGTCGGCGAAACGCGCATCAAAGCGCATGTCTAGGAAGCGAAGAAGGTAAGCCTTTCCCTTCTACTCCTCTTTCTCTGAATCAGCCCTCTTTCCCACAGAGAGCTTGACCCCGTTCGTGTCCCTTGTTATCGTTATGTCAAGGTTCTCGCTGCCGAGCATGCGCCGCAGCTCGTCGTACGTGTATGAGCCTATCTCGTCCTTGCGCTTCTCCTTTATGACCTCTGCGCGCCTGGCCGCGAGCGCCTCGCGCTTTATCTCAGTGTACCCGAGCGCCAGCGCGGGGTTCTGCACCGCGTACATGTCCTCTATGCCCTTCTCTATCGGCTTGTAGCCCTCGCTCTGGTAGATGAACGGCAAGACCGCCTGGAACTCCGACTTTATGCTCTCGACCATGCGGTCCACGTTCTTCTTGCTGCCCGCTATGACGAAGTCGTCGCCGTTCAGGAAGCCGACGAATGTGCTCCCCTCAACGTCCTTGCCCTTGACCTTGTCCTGCAGCAGCTGCGATGCAAGCCTCAGTATCGTTATGCCTGCCTCGTTGCCGAACTTGCTGGCGAAGCTCGCCAGGCCCTCGACCCGCAATCTTCCTATCTCGTAATCGGAATCCGATCCCTTCACAGCCCTCTCGACGCTGTCGCTTATGCGCTCCTCGTTGGGCAGGTCTATCAGCGCGTCGAACTTCTTCCCCTTCTTCTTCAGGAAGATGGTGACAAGTCCGCGGAGCTCGTCGGGGTCAAACGGCTTCTTGATGTAGTAGTCTGCCCCGTACTTTATGCCCTTGAACCTGTTGGTGGTGGCTTCCAGGGCGCTTACTATTATGACAGTAATGTCGCGCAGCAGCGGGTCCTTCTTTATCGTCTGGCAGACCTCGAGGCCGTCCATGCCGGGAAGCATGAGGTCGAGCACCACAAGATCTGGTTTCTGGTACCTTACCTTCTCCATCGCCTCCTTACCGTCGTAGAACTGGGTTACGTCGTAGCCCTGCCCCAGCGCTATCGCCATCAGCTTGTTTATGTTCTGGTCGTCCTCTATGACGAATACGCGTTTTATGCGCTGCGGCTCCTGGAGCATGTAATAGGTGGGTATGCCCCCGCTGCTCCTTGTCGCAAGCGCGCTCGCCTTGACTAGCTCTGCTAGCGCGCGTTTGAGCGTGTCACCGTCTATCTCCTGCGAGGCCGCGAAGTCCTTGAGCTCGTTGTAGGTAACTTCCTGCTTGTCGTTGATGAGCGACATCACGTCCGATTCCGCATCTTCGATGCCCTTCATGAAGCCACTGGTCGCAACGAGAGTAATGGGCAACGAAACTATAATATTCTTTGTTGTGGAATCACTACCTTGCAGAAGCGGTGCTCGGTTGAAGACCTCGGCTAACAAGGGACTGTCGCTGCCAGCCTGGAGGCTGTCGCTTAAGCAGATAATAGCGCTCGTTGTCGTGCTGGTCGCTGTCTACCTGGTCTACGGTGTTCTCGTCCCTTCGGTCGTGACCATAACCTCTGCCAGGAGCCTCTCGCTCGCCTACAACCAGACCCAGTTCCTAAAGATATACAACGGGAGCACTGCGGCTCTCGACCTGCAGTCGACCTCGCCAAGCGGCGCGTCGTTCTACATAACCAGCGTGCCCGTGCTGTACGGGCCCGTAGTCTCGTTCTCGCTCACTCCGGAGTCGAGCCTGAACGTGAGCACCGACGGCTCCCACGCTGCCAATATCAACATAAGGCTGGTCTCGAGCAGCAACACCGGAGCCACAATCGAGCTGACGCCGCTGCCATCTGCGCTCGGCATCTCGATAAGCCCCAGCGTCACGCTGCTCAATCCCTCAAGCCTGCTAAACATAGGCCCCGCGAGCGGCGGCTCGCCCACCACGATCTCGTCGGGCTCATCTACGCTCTCTAGCACGCTCACAACAACTGTCGCGCAGAACAACACCTCGGTGACGTTCCAGCAGGCCCTGCAGCTCATGAACAAGACAGGGCCAGGGGAGCTCATGAACGGCCTCAGGTCGCTGTACGCCAGGGACTACAACTGCACTCCCTCTCTCTACAACCAGACCTACAAGACCTACAACCATGCACACACGCAGCCACCCGCACCCGTCTCGTACTACAACGTGAGCTACAGCACACCCACAAAGATGAGCATAAACGAGAGCAGCACGAGCAACAAGGACAACGTTCTCATCACCTACTCTACCACGGCCGCGGACCCGGGATCGACGGGCATCGCCCTCCTGGCAATAATCAACGTCTCCAACTCCGCTTTCCTGCGCAATATCACATATACCGGCATATTCACCGGACTGAACTACAGCGTACTTAACGCCTCCTACAGTTTCGAGAGGCTGATCCCCAATGCGTGCGCTGCGCTGATACCGCAGTGAGGGCATCGGCCCGCAACGGTGTTTGATTGATAAGCGAGGACAAGGCACTAGAAGAGCACAAGAACAGGAAGGGCAAGTACGAGATAGTGTCGAAGGCGCCGCTCTCTACAAGGGACGAGCTCTCTACATTCTACACGCCAGGGGTGGCGTTCGTCTCAAGCGCTATAAAGGAGAACCCCGCTGGAGCTTACGAGTACACAAGCAAGGGCAACACCATTGCCATAGTCTCTGATGGCACCAGGGTGCTGGGCCTCGGGGACATAGGTCCGCAGGCAGGCCTGCCGGTGATGGAGGGCAAGGCCATACTCTTCAAGAAGTTCGGCGGCGTCGACGCGGTGCCCCTGTGCATAGCCACCAAGGACGAAGCGGAGATAGTGAGGCTCGTGGTCGAGATAGCACCCACGTTCGGAGCGATAAACATCGAGGACATCGAGTCTCCGAAGTCGTTCAGGATCGTAGACGCGCTCTCCAAGAGCCTGGACATACCAGTCTTCCACGACGACCAGCAGGGAACGGGGGTGGTGGTCCTGGCCGCGCTGCTCAACTCGCTCAAGCTCGCCGAGAAGGGGAAGGACGCGAGGATAGTGATAAACGGGGCCGGCTCCGCAGGCCTGGGCATAGTGCGCCTGCTCTCCCACGCGGGCTTCAAGAATCTGCTTGTTGTCGACAGCGCCGGCACCATCTACAAGGGCAGGCCCGATAACATGAACGAGTTCAAGGAAGAGATAGCGAGCGCGACCAATGCAGAGAGACTGCAGGGAACGCTGGACGAAGCTGTTCGCGGTGCAGACGTCCTCATAGGCGTCTCGAAGAAGGGCATGTTCACAAAGGAGACGATCGCAAAGATGGGCGCAAAGCCTATCGTCTTCGCGCTCGCGAACCCGGAGCCAGAGATCGAGTACGAGGAAGCGAAGGCCGCCGGGGCATTCATCGCGGCAACAGGCAGGAGCGACACACCGAACCAGGTCAACAACGTTCTCGCGTTTCCAAGCATAATGCGCGGCCTGCTCGACGCTAGGGCCAGGGGCCTGAACTACGAGATACTCGAGGCCGCCGCCACGGCCATAGCCAAGTCGACGGGCAAGGAGCTGGGCATCGATAGGATACTACCTGACCCTCTGGAGAGGAAGATCGCAGTGAAGGTGGCGTCGAACGTTGCCGCCGCTGTCGTCGCTGCATCCGTTCGCGCCGGGCTTGCGCGCTTGCAGGCGGATCCCAAAGAGGTGAAGAGGCAGACAGCGGAGCGGATAGGGCGGTGCTGGAAGATGGAGAAAAGGATACTGAAGTGAGCCTGGCCGCGCGGCTACTTCACAGCCGTCTTCTTAACCCTGGCGGCTATCGGCAGCGTGAACCAGAAGGTGCTGCCCACGCCCGCTTCGGAGGTCACTCCTATCCTGCCCCCGTGGAGGTTGACTATCTCCTTCGCTATCGAGAGCCCGAGTCCCGTTCCGGATCCCTCCTGCATTATCAGCCCCTTGCGCTGCAGCTGGAAGAACTTCCTGAACAACTTCTTCATGTCCTCCTTGCTTATCCCAGTTCCCGTATCAGTTACCTCCACCCTGATGAACTTGCTCTTCTTCCCAGCCCTGGCTATCCTTACCCCTATGCTCCCCTTCTCTGTGAACTTTATCGCGTTGCCGATAAGGTTGACAAGCACCTGTATCAGCCTGTTCGGGTCGGCCTGGATCGCTGGCACGCTGTAATCGACATCGACCCTGAACTCGAGCCCCTTCTTCTCAGCGAACTCTATCAGCGAGCCTATGGCAGGGTTCTTGAGCAGGCTGTTGAAATCAACGTCCTGCACGTCGAGCTTTATCCTGCCGGACGAGAGCTTCGCAACATCGAGTATCTGGTTTATCAGCTGCAGGAGCCTGTCCGCCTCCTTGGTTATTATCTCGGCGTAGCCCCTGTTGTCCTGGCTTATGCCCTCGCTGCTGTTCGCGAGCAGCTTCCCGTAGCCGTAGATGCTCGTGAGCGGCGTCTTGAGGTCGTGCGAGATGTTGTAGAAGAACTGGGTCTTGAGGTCGCTCTCCTCCTTCACCCCCTCCAGCCTCTTGCCCAGCTCCTCAGTGTCCTCCTCCAGCTGGTCGAGCTTCATCTTCGTGGCCAGCTCCTTCGTAGTTATCATGTAGCCAACGAGGCCGTTGTCGCTGTCCACCATGCTCCTTATCGACTGCTCGCACGGTATCGGAACCTCGGCCTCCTTCGGGCGAAGGTTCACGTACATGTGCTCCACCATGCCCGTGCTCCTTGCCAGGGAGAGCGATGAGCTGAGCTTCTGCTGGCTCTCCTCGTCGGCGTACAGCGATGCGAGCGCGCTGCCGCTGAGCTCGTTGCCCCCATACTTGAGCAGGCGCTCGGCGCTCGAGTTGACGGACTTGATGTAGCCAAGCGAGTCTATGCTGAATATGGCGTCGCTCGCCGTCTCTATCAGGCCCTCGAGCGCCCCCTGCATCGAGGCAACGTACCTCTCGATGTTGTTGCTCGAGAGCATGCAGGAGAAGCCTCCAAACTGGTTCTTGACCAGCACAGCCTTCGTGTCGATTATGACATCGTTGCCAACGTTGAGGCGCAACGGCTTCGCGAGCGTGTCGTTCAGCGAACCAATCTCTCCCGCCAGCTCCTTGTCCTCGTACGCCAGGTCGATGAGCCTCCTTCCGACAATCTCGTCCATGCCAAGCTTGAGCACCTTGCCCACGTTGGCGCTGGCCCACAGCACCGTGGTGTCCTTTGCCAAAAGCATGAACGTCTCGCCGCTGCCCATCTCAGCAAGCTTGACCTTCTCCTCCAGCTCCTTGAGCTGGGTGACGTCGTAGAGCAGAAGGTGCGAGAGCCTGTCGTTTATCTTTCCCGAACTGGCCTTGTAGATTCGTCCCTGCTCAGCGCTCTCCCGAACCTCGGCCACGGAGCCTTCGCGCAGCGAGTAGAGCATGGTCGCGTCGATGCTGAAGAACTCGCTCACGTTCCTGCCCACCATCTCGCGCTGCGTCTTCCCGAAGAGGCCGCTGGCGCTCTTGTTGGACCTTACGATCGCCCCGTTCCTGTCGATCAGCATCTGCGGCGCGTAGGTGTTGAATGCGGCGTCGAAGTACTTTGCGAGGCTGATGCTCCTCTCCCTCTCCACCTTGGCCACGGCCTGGTACGCGAGCAGCTCTGCGGCAAGGCTGAGCCTGGGCATGAGCATGGCGTCAAACTTGTCCTCCTGCCTGGAGAGGAACGTAGCGACAATCACGGGCTTGCCCTCCAGAGATACCGGGACCAGGGCGCAGCTCCTGAACCCGAGGTTGTAGTGCTTTATCAGCTCTGGGAACGCGGAGTAGCCGCTCAGCCTGTTGTCTATGTAGGGCTTGCCCGTGTTCACGGCGTACTCCTCCAGGCCCGAGAGCTCCTCCTTCTCCTGGTAGGCCTCCCTGATCGATATGTAGTCGATGCCTGCCATGTACTGCAGCTTCGCCGAGAACTTCGCAAACAGCTCCTCGCTGCCGACGCTCTCCTTTCCGATCGCGAAGAGCTCGGAAATGAGCTGCTCAAGCGTTATCGTCTCCTGCATCATGGTCGCAATATACGAGACACTTGCCAAATTTAAATAGATTTGGCTGCGCCGTTTTTCTGGTGCCTACGACAATCCAGTATTTTCATCTCCAGGTACTAGACTTGAAGAAGTCCCTATTTACGGTTAAGGGCAAATGTTTCTCGATTCCCCTCAGAACGTGTTTAATCTTTTCTTTTCTTTGATAAGATTTCTGAGCGTTTTCTAGTCTCTCTCTATCTAGTTCTAATTCCTTCACAAAGTCTTCTAGTCCTACCCGCTTTGCCACTCCTATTGCAACATCCATGTCCTCCATCGCGTTCCGAAAATCATGTCCCTCTTCGTTGTATTCTGCCCTTTCTGAAAATCTTTTTATGAACTCTTCTGCAAGAGGAATGGCCTCTCTCTTAAGATTCGATTCTGCAAGGACGTTTATGGCCCATTCCAAGTGGATAAGCGTATAGTTCGCTAGTGGCCCGTGGCTTTTTTCGTACTGCTTTTCTTCCCCAAGAAAGTCAGTAGCTGCTTCTCTAGAAGCTACGATTTCTCCATTTCGAAACGTTGATCCTAGTTCTTTATAAATCTCTGCAGCCCTTTTGAAACTGAAACCGTTGCTGTCGGATCCCCACTTACGGCGTCCATAGCTATCCTGCATCTCCCTTGCGGCCTTCTTGAGATCTCCTATAACCTCCTCCTTGCTCTTTGGCATAGTCACTTGTGTTTCCATGTTATCCCCCTTTAAGCTCAATATGTATTATCAATTAACTTATATATAAAGATTTCTCTTTTTATGTAGAAACTATTATATATGTTTCTCATAACCCGCTAGGATAAGTCCCTTTGGCTGAAGCAGCCCTAGAGCGTGACAGGTTGGACTAGCACAAGCGCATAGTTGTTGTCTCGCGAGGTGGTCAGCATCTCTGTTCTGAAGCCTGCTTCTGAAAACAGCCCCGCCAGGCGTTCGGATGTGAATTTCACGCTTCTGGCTAGCATTATTGGCTTGCCCTTCTTCAGCGTGGCCTTTCCAGATAGGGTTTGTAGCCTCAGCTCCTTGTCCGGCGTGAAGTGAACTTCTACTTGGCTTTTCTCCCTGTTGAATGTCACTCGGAACTCTCCATCCGAATGCCTGAGACCAAAGAACTGAAACGGGGTGAACAGAAGATCGAAAACATCACGGATTTTGTAGTAATCCCTCAGCATGCCCCCTATCTCCCCTGGCACTATCTGCTCAACGCCCAGTAACAGGTAGTCGTTTGCCCCCATGGATTCCCTTATGTTTACTAACGTTCGGTGGAGATCTGGCATGTTGCCAAACGTCGAACCTAGGAAGAGATACAGATTCCCGAAGCGTGGTTTTTCAAGCTTCTTTGTCAGATGCCTGAAAGGACCCTTGTCGAAATCCCACTTGTTCTGCTTGCCGAACGCAGAGAAACCTTCGCTTACGTTCTTCGAAGCAGCATGCAGCATATCTGGGCTTATGTCTATTGGATTGTATCTGACCCCGCTCTTCGGCAGCTCGTTTCTCAGGTAGTGTAGCAATGGATATAACGGAGATCCATCGCCGCATCCAAGATCCATAAGGCTGAAGTTTCTATATCCATAAAACCCAAGCGCGTCAAATATGCTTCCTGCCTTCTGCGTCAGGAGTACGCGCTCAAGTATGTTGATTCCCTTCCCGCTTGCATTAAGCCTGGATCGCGCAATGTTTATCCACCGCTTCGCTCCTATGCCGAAATAAGCGTACTTAGTTGGCATCATGCGGCTCTTTTCAATACTGGAGAGCATGTCTTTTTGTTCATCCAGGGAATAAATTCTTTCTCCAGGAAACGACACGCGCTCACGACATTTAATGATGCTACCTAAATGTTTTAATCTGCTTGCAACAAAATGTAATCAGTGACTCTGATGCAGTTCAGGCAGATCTTCGATGGGGTATACAAGATAGACAACAAGCTCGCAACCAAGAACCTGGTGAGGGGCAACAGGGTCTACGACGAGGAGCTCGTAGACTACGAGGGCGAACAGTACCGGCTCTGGAATCCGTACAGGAGCAAACTCGCGGCAGCGATAATCAACGGGCTGAAGGAGCTGCACATAAAAGAGGGGGCCAAGGTCCTTTACCTCGGCGCAGCCACAGGCACCACAAGCAGCCACGTCAGCGACATAGTCGGCGGGCAGGGTATAGTGTACTGCATAGAGATATCGGAGCGGAGCATGCGCGACCTACTCAAGGCGTGCGAATCGCGTGCGAACATGCTGCCGATGCTGCAGGATGCGAGAAACACAGAGGCATACTCATCCGACACTGGAATCTGCGACGTCCTCTACCAGGACATAGCCGCTCCGGACCAGGCTGACATACTCCTGAGAAACGCGGAGCTCCTGAAAGAAGGCGGCTACGCCTATGTGGCCATCAAGTCGCAGAGCATCGACGTTGTCAAGCAGCCCGAGATGGTATTCAAGGAGTTCCTGGAAGCAGTGTCTGGAAAGTTCAAGGTTGCAGAGAAGATAGACATAGCCCCCTATTCGAAGATGCATCTCTTCGTGGCGCTGCAGAAGAAGTAAAGGCCTAAGTGTAGCCGTCCTCAAGAGAGTCGCAGAGCATGCGAATAAACGCTGTGCAGCTTATTAGTTGAAAGCCTAGGCTTGAAAGGCGGATTCTTGCTTTACTGCGCCAGGTTGGGCTCTGAGAAATTCATCGAATGCTGCCTCTAGCTCATCAGGGTCACCCATACCGATGAGCGCAGCCTCCCCCTTCTTGAGAGCCATAGCCCCTCCTATAAGGCGCATCTCCTCGCCCCGTGCGTCCTGATGTGGCGCGTCATTGGTAAACACCAAGCAATAACGGCTCTTGAATATCTGACTGTGCAACTGTTCATCGAAACTGCTTTTGCTTATCCTTATCGCAAAGGCGCGGCCATCGCCGGTTATGCAACGGGATATTTCAGGGTTTGGGTTATCTAGGAACGTGCCTGTTACATCGAATATGGCCAAGTTTCTCCTCTTAGTCACACGGTTTGCAGCTCTCGGTTGCATGTGCTGTATAAGTATGCCAAACGCTACTCCGAACGCCACCACAAGGTAGTAGGGTTCGATTGGAGTACTCAGGAACAAAGCGCTGAGCAACATTGTGAAAAACGGGCTGACTATGAAGACATTGCTGGCTATCGAGGTCCTTACCCGCCTAAAAGAGGCGACGAACAGGAAGGTAAGCAGCACATTCTGCACCGCTCCGAGCAAGACGACGCCCAAAGCGGTGTTTGCACCGAAGCCTGAGAAGTTGAGAGAGCCTGTCAGAAGGGCCAGCGGCAAGAAGATTGCAAACGAAACCGCGTTGTAAGCAAATATAGAGCTTGTGAGCTCATAGTTATACTTCTTTGAAACTCCGGAAACGAATGCGTCGAAGAATGCGCCGAGCAGAAGCAGCAGCACGAATGGCAGATACTGCTCCGGTATGCTTATTGCTGTGCCTCCGACAAGCGTGACGGCGAGGCTTGAAAAACCGATAATCACTCCCAGGCCATCATACTTTGTCATGCGCTCGCGCATGAGCACCGGCGCCATCAGTATCAGCATGAGCGGCCACGACCTGTAGACCACCGCCACGAGATCGGCGTTCACATAGTGGGTTACATAGCTAAAAATCAGCGAGAGGAGGGTGTAGGCGAGTATCCCGAAGGAGAGTATCGCAAACGCACCGTTCCTTGTTGTAAAGTATGTTTTGACGTGATGAAGCGTGCCCCTGGCAAAGGAGAGCGCAAACGATATGAGGGTTCCGGCAAGCGAGACGAGAAGCATTAGCGCTATGGGGTTTATGCCGTTGCCCAGCACGTACGCTATCGGTGTTATCGCAGTGAACATCAGCGCGCTGAAGAGCAGCACGTAGCCGTGAACCTGTATTCTCATGATTTTGATTGGAAGGATTCCGTTTTAAATCCTTCCAAAATTTAAAAAATATTAACCAAAAATTCGTATTTTTAAAATATGCCGAGGCTGGTCCCAGGCTAGGAGAACTCGAGAGGCCAGTTGGAGGTGTCGTATACCTCTTTTACGTTGAGATATCTGAACGGCATGACACCTTTTACTGGTTTTATAATCTCAGCTGACACAACCTCCGGCCTGTCCGTCGCGTAAATTCTATTATGCGCTTTCACGCTGTGCTCAAGTCCATACTTCCTGTTCCTGTATGTCGCAATGTTAAGCGTTTGCTCACTGCCTGTTGTTGAAAACATAGACTGGAAGTCATTTACATCGCTCTGCTCATCGTCTGTGAAGATTATCTCTCTCCTTTCCTTGTCTATCCTGCTCTGGAGGTTCTCCCTTACAGCATAATTCGCAAGGTAGGCTATGGTGAATCCCGTGTTCGGCTTGCCTACCACAGCGGTATATCTCTTGATTATCCCTTCGCGCTCCATTTTTGCTATATAGTACCGCACCAGGTCATCGCTTATACCTATGGACCTGCTTATCTCGCTGATCTTGGCATGCGAGTTGGCGTTCAGCCTGATGAGCACCTCTTTGTATTCGCTCTCAAGTGCTGACCTGCTTATCAGATTGCTGTCGAGCGGCACAAAGCCGAGGCGCGCAAGCGTCACCTCCGCAGACTTAACCTTTGCGCCGTATTCCTCCAGAAGAAGCTGGAGCGCTATCTCTATCTGCGAGTATTCAACCGGTGTCCTGGTCACTGCAAAGCAGAGAAGGTCAAAGTCGCCTTTTGTAAGCAACGCAAGCTGTATGGAGGGTATTTTGTTGAGGATTCCCTTGAGCGTTTCAGAGCTGGGCCTCTTCACGAACTTCAGATGCATGACGTGCGTTGTGCCGAAGCCGAGTTTTGCGTTGTCTAGTTCCAACGTGTAATGCAACTCCAATTCCTTTTCCAGGTTCCTGATTTCCCGCGCTAAAAGGTATCTGGATATCCCAAACTTCTTCGACAAAGCTGGCAGTTTAATCCTGGCGTTCGTGCATAGTTCTTTAAGCAGCATCCTAGACGTCTTGTTAAGCATGCCCTCTGATTTTATATTTCCGAAAAATATATGAACTTATTTAAAAAAAGTAAAATATTTATAAATCAGCAGATGCATATTCTATCTCCGTGGGCTGGCATGGGTTTTGTTCGTTCTCAGAACGGCTACTATCCTATTGACCCCAGCATTAGCATTCCCCACCCGAAGGCTAAGCAGCCCACCTCCACCCAATCCGATGACAAGAGGCCGGTAAAGTGGATACAGGAGAAAGAGAACGTCTGGCGGGTTGTTTACGCTGATTGATTAGAGGCGATTGGTTGGGAAACGGAAACATACGAATGAGGACAGCAAGTGAGAGCTTCTTGCTACTGCATCCTGATGTAAGAAAAAATTCGCACGAGGTCGCTAGGCGGATAGCCGCATGCAGGGGAGTGAGGAAGGTGATTATCACAAGCGGCGACTTCGGCTTCGTGGTGTCCGTGGCAGAAGATGGCGAACTCGGCTCTGAAGAAGTTGCGAGGAGGGTGAAGACCTCCTTCGGAAGTTCAAGGGTGAGCTCGGCCAAAGGCCATTATGTCTACCTGTGCGCCCCTGCGACTCAGAAGTAGAGATCCGCGCAGCGATATTCAAAACCGCACTTATATAACTTTAAACGACCAGTAAGCAGTGTGTTTTGGTGCTGGACGGCAGGAAGTATCTAAAACTGCTTGCAAGCTACAGGCCGGTAGCGCAGAAGTGCCCCTACTGCGGCACAAGCACTCTCTCGGCGAGCGGCAGGCCCTCATTCTGCAACTTCTGCGAGCAGTTCGCGGGCGTGCAGGCCGGCGCATCATCGCCATTCGAAGCCATCAAGGCGCAGCTTGACGCCAACAGCACAGAAGCTGCGCTGAAGAGCGCGGACCAGCTGATGAAGGGGAACATGGACCCCGAGCAGCTCTACCTTCTTGGCGTTTTCTACCTCAACCTCTCGACTATCGAGTTCCAGAGCAAGGACTACAACCAGATGGGCTTCATGGAGCCCAATGCCGATAATATACGGGCAAGCCTCGACCTCACGATGAAGTGGAAGGAGTGCTTCTTCAAGGTGATAAGGATAGTGGGCGGCGAGCTGCAGGGCAACATACAGGTCGATCCCACCATGGTGCTAATGAAGTTCATGTCGGAGATAAGGCTGCAGAGATATGTCGATGCCGCCACGACGCTCAGGACTCTCCAAAGCCTGGACAAGCGCGGCACATACTCGGAATATGCGCTGCTCGTTTACAGCGTGGAGAAGGACACGAAGCAGGCGCAGGCGAGCCTGCTCGCTGCGCTGGGCTCGGGAGAGATGAACGCCTACTATTATCTTGCAAAATACCTTGCAAAGCAAGGCAAGCTAAAGGAGGCGGAGTCGCTCCTTTCGACGCTCAGCACATCTGTCGAGGTCTCGATGTCGCGCGAGCTGCTCTACAGGATAAGACTCACTGAAGAAGCATCGAAGATGTAATCCTTGAGGATAGTCTTATAAATTTCCATCCGCCATTTAAGCCCTAGGCGCTTGAGATGGAAGTGCAGCAGCCAAATACAAAAAGGATGCAAGCCCTAACGCTTCTTGAAGCGAAGCAAGAAGAGACTGGCAAGAGAATAAACAGGCTTCTCGACATATTTGAAGAAGCAGGGCTCGTTGATACAAGAAGAGGCAAGAAAGCACTTGCTGAAACTGGCAGGAGCATTTACGCCCAGTACAGGTCTGACAAATGGAGCATCCTTGAATCTCAACTCACAAGCGAAGAGACCGAGAAACTAATCAACAAAGGGTGGGTGCTCATCAAAAGAGGCGATTTCGGCAAACCACTGCCTGTGCTGTCTGTGATGGTGGTTCCGCATCAGCAGCTTCGCATCGAGCAAGCCGAAAAGGCCGCCATGTATATAGCCCAAAGCAAGCACTTTACCGAGGAAGAAAAGAAACTTGCAAAAGTCATCGCGGAGGAAATTTCGTTCGCAATAGAAGATGGTGTGCTCAAAGGGTCGCTTAGGAACCACAAACTTACCGCAATACTACATCCTTCCCTGCGCAGAAGCAAGAAGCGCGAAGAGGAAGAAAAGATAGACGAGGTCGTATCGGAATTTGAGACAGAGGATGCAAAGGTTGTGCCTCAGTGGTATGAGATTGTCAACCCTTGACAACGCCCATTGGCACGTTCTTGGAAACTATTTTCAATATGCCCGCTTTCTCGCGCCTCTAGGCGCACAGAATTTCAAGTTAATGTTTATAAATGCCAAAAGCCAACGCTTTCTAGTTGTCATGGAAATTAAAGCCAAGAGCGATTGGGCTACCAAATACGAGAAGAAATGGGTCAGGTTTAACTCTTATCTAAGTAAAAGCACCTACACCTTTACTATGACAGTTCCAAGCAAGAAATACATCGCTACCCAGGCAGCCCTCACACTAACCGGCACCGCCCTCGGGCTCGGAGCGGGTTTGGCGGCAGGAGTTGTTATAGATCACATCCCTTTGCTTAATCAGGCCTTGCCTACAATCGTTCAGGATATTTCAAACATAGATGTGCACAACAAAATCCCAGAGCTATTCGAAATCTTCGGAGGGTTTGCAGGGCTGTTGAGGTCAAGAATAAGTTTGGATGAAGAAGCGGAACCAAAGCAACTTGTAATTTGGCCTATCCACTTTGAGTTCAAAAACAAGAAAAAGGTTTCTGTAAACTAGCCCTTGACGACTCCTATCGGCACGTTCTTCGAGACGATTTTTGATATTCCGGCCTTTTCCACAACGCCGACCACGTCGTCGACGTTCTTGTACACCCACTCCGCCTCTTCGCTTATCAGCTTCCTCGTGCGCACGCGTATCTCTATCCCCTTGCTCTTGAGCGATTGGAACGTTTTCTCCGGAGGGAAGTCCCTCAGCGCCTGGTGCCTTGACATAAGTCTGCCGGACCCATGGCACGTGGTACCGAAAGTTTCTTTCATCGAGCCCTCCTCGCCGCAGAGTATGTAGCTGCTCGTACCCATGCTGCCCGGTATTATCACAGGCTGGCCTATGCCCCTGTACTCCTTGGGTATGCCTTCGCTGTTCCTCGGAAAAGCTCTTGTCGCACCTTTCCTGTGTACATATACCGCTGTTCTTTTTCCGTCAACAGTGTGCTCCTCAAGCTTGGCTATGTTGTGCGCCACATCGTAGAGCAGGTGCATGCCTAGCGCGTCTGCGCTCCTGCCGAAGGTCTCCTCGAAGCTCTTCCTTATGTTGTGCATTATCATCTGCCTGTTCGCAAATGCGTAATTGACGGCGCTGTTCATCGCCGCCAGATAGTCATCGGCCTCCTTGCTCCCTATCTCCGCATATGCGAGCTCCCTATCGGCCACCTGCGTGCCGCTCTTCGTCTGGCGCTCGGCGAGCCTGCGAAGGTAATCGCTGCATACCTGATGTCCGAAGCCGCGTGAGCCGCAGTGCACCATCACCACCACCTGATCCCTGCGGAGCCCGAACTCGTCCGCCACTCTTTCGTCAAATATCCTCTCCACTTTCTGGACCTCAAGGAAGTGGTTTCCGGCTCCGAGTGTTCCGAGCTCGTCGAGTCCGCGCGACTTCGCCTCTTTGCTCACCTTCGAGAAGTCGGCGCTCACCATCGTCCCGTTCTCCTCTATCCTTTCAACGTCCTCCTTCCAGCCATAGCCCTTCTCTATTGCGTAGCTGGCCCCCTCCTCGGCTATCTTCCTGAGGTCCTGCTCAGTGAAGCCTGTCTTGAGCCTGCTGCCAACTCCGCTCGGGACGTTCTTGAAGAGCGCGTCCATGAGCGCGCCAAGCTTCGGTCTGACCTCCTTCTCCGTGAGCCCGGTCTTTATCAGCCTCACGCCGCAGTTCGACACCACAATTCCGTTTGCAATGAAATTGTGGCTTTCGTGGTTCATCGTAAGGTCGAATACCTTACCTTCATAAGGAACTACTTCTTTGCTTTCAACCGCATCATATACCAAGCCACTTTTTCCAATCTCAAACTTGTCTGCGAAATCCCTGAACTTCACGTCTTTCCATATCCTAGCAGCTCCCGTTCTCCCCCACAGCGTATGCTCTACAAAGCTTTCCGCCGCACGGCCATTAGCGAGCTGCCTGATTATAGCGCTACTGTCAATTCCCTGCGACTTCATTTCTATGGCTTTTGCTCTCGTTGCGTCACGCGAGGATCTTATTTTACTCAAATAGCCCAGGTATAGCGCTGCAAGGCTCGCGAGCCTTTCCTTTTCGTTATTGTAAATGTAGCCAACAGAGCCAAAGAATCGTACCAAGTTCTCTGTATTTGACAGCACACCCAGCCTAAAGCCCAGCGTCTTTCCCCTTTTGCCAGCATACCTATAGCCTTCGACAACTGCAGGCTGCATCGTTTGCACTCCCAAAGAGTTCAGCACGCTCGCGATGTCTTTAAGGAATGCGACAGCATTGTCGCCCAATTCCTCAAGCTTGTTTACACTGAAAGCAGGCGGTTGGAAGTTGTATCCATTATGCGCTTGAGGCTTTGACATCTCAGCTCCAAAATAAGCAGCAACAAAAAGCCGCTTCTGCCAATCTTCAGCATTCATGATCCACTCTGGTACCCGGTAAGACAGTGCCGATTTATTACCAAAGGGTGCACCAAGGCACACGAGTAATGAGCTAAAAGCCGCGGCGCCGACCGAAAGCGAGTATTCTTCGAAATCAAATTCTCTCGTACCGTATACTGTGTTTATCTTATGATGTCTACTTCTGTGGTACAAGCCCGCATGGAATCCAAGCTTTTGTATGTCCTCCTGAACCTTAACCAGGTCTTCCTTTTTACCATAGAATTTAGTATAGGATATGCCTCCTCTTGTGTTTGGTACAGTTCCATCTCCAAAAACCAAACCGAGCAACTTTAACAGAATGTGAAGCTTGGGATGGCTGAGGTTTATGCTGCTTAGCCCCGCTCGCCTCAGTGCATTCAGTACCTGAGCGAGCGCATTGCCCTTCTCTGTAATGCCGAGGCTCCTTAGTGTCTCTATAAGCCGCTCCTCAGACAGGATTGTCCTGTTGCCCGGCTCAGTGAACTCCAGACCGTCAAGACCAGTCGAGACGATCCTATTCCCAACCCTGAGTTCTCCCGTCTTGACCATACCCCGATCGGTAAGTATCGGGTGGTCTTCGGTTGCAAGTATTTCCTTGCCCAAAGAGGTCACTATGCGAAGCATTGGCTTATCGCATTGCTTCTCAATCAAAAGAATAGCGTTTGTCTTGAGGCACTCTGCGGCGCGCACGTCGAAACTTAGTAAGTCTACAGTTTTACTCTTGAAGTCACGTATTCTATGCCAAGAGCCTTCCGCGTCGTAAATGCGTGCCTCTGGGTGCAGGCAGTTTATATCAAACCCTACCGCGCCCGGCGACACTATTCCTGCCTCGGCGTCGAACGCCACCACGCCCCCGATTGGCATGCCGTAGCCCTCGTGCGCGTCTGGCATGAGCAGCACATTGCCTACTATCCCGGGCAGGCCCGCGACATTCACAGCTTGCGACACAGTCCTGTCCTGTTTTATCTTGTCGAGCATCCGCTCTGTCGCGTACGCGATAACGTTGGTTCGCATGCCTTTGCTCTCGTCCCTTGCGAGCTCAAACTTGACATCGCTCAGCTTCTTAAATTCCATAAACAGCAAACCCCGACGGAAAAGTGCTATAAACCTAAGCCGATTTTAACGTCAACGTTTAAATATAACCCCAATATACTATTAGTCGAAGACATTTTAAGTTATCCCTGGCAATCAATAGCATGCAGGGGTGGCGGAGCTTGGTCAAACGCGGCAGACTCAAGATCTGTTGGCCATAGGCCTGCGTGAGTTCAAATCTCTCCCCCTGCACCCGCTTGCGTCCTTGGGTGGCTTAGGGTGGTTACGATGGCAAAGAAAACGAGAACCAAGGCAAGGAAGTCAAAGGCGACTAGGAAGAGCGTTAAACGCAGTCCTGCAAAGCGCAGCGCGCCTGCGCATTCTGTGATCGGCAAGATAAAGAAGGCGAAGCTGAAGGACAAGGTACTTCTGGACATACCCCATTATCCACAGACAGAGGACTTCACGAGCTCTGCGGCTTGCGCGATGATGGTTCTCAAGTTCATAAGCCCCAGCTTCAAGTTCAAGCGCGAGCAGGAGTATGAGATATGGCAGGAGGCGGTGAACGGCAGCGTCTGGTACGGCAGCAAGTACGGGCTCGCGTACGCGCTCGCAAAGCGCGGGGCAAACGTCGGCATAGTCAGCAACACGAAGAACGAGGGCTACGAGAGGAAGATGGCGGTCTATGAGAACGTCAACCTCGATACGCTTACCGCTTCGTTCAACGAGATAAAGGGAAAGAGCGAGAAGGCCGGCGTCGAGGAGGACCACGGGGTCGTCTCGCTGGTCTCGATAAAGAAGGCGCTCTCTTCGGGCCACATTCCCATAGTGCTCATCGATGCGCGCATCGTCAACTCGTACCTTGACTCCATGCCCCACTGGGTCGTGGTCAAGGGCTACGACAAGGATACGTTCTACATAAACGATCCATACTCGGACAGCACCATAACGCTGGACACGAACGCGTTCAAGTCGGCGCTCGGCTTCGAGCAGAACTACCACATGGTGGCCGTGCACTCGAAGAAGTAGGCCTGCGGCTCCCGTCTGTCCTGTACGAATGGTTGTTAAACTTTTGCGTGCAAGGAATTTCCGGCGACATACGGCATGGATGGGAAGCATCTGGTCAAAGAGGTCACTGCGCGCGGGCCCGAGATCTCGCTGCGAATGCTGAGCCCTAAGGAGAGGGAGACGGCGCACAAGTACTTCGATTGGGCCGGGACAAACCTGTATGCGTCTCATGGGGTCGATGGCGAGGCCCTCAAGACGATGGTTGAAAATTTCATCAGCAGGGCAACGGAGCGCGTGCAGAAGGAGCTCGACGCCCTATACGGATCAATGAGCGAGAGCGAGAAAGCAGCACTAGACAAGCATCGCGAGATTCTCGACGATTACATTGGCGTATACGTGGATGGGTTTGTGAGAGAGGAAGCGTTCAAGCTTGAACTGAGAGACGAACAGAGCCCCGACGCAATCAGCGGCATCAACCTTCCGTATAAGTAGGCTGCGCTTACTGGTGTGCAGAAACAGTAGCTCTGGCTTCGCGGTCTGCCGCTCCGCCTCTTATTCGCTGCTGAGTACCCTTACCAGCGCGTTCTTGACAAAGCCCAGTCTGCTCTTGTTTCTGAACCTGTCGAACTTCACCCGTTCCCTTGCCGTGCTCCTCAGCGTGTTGTAGCACTGCAGGCACATCAGCCTGCGCTTCACCACGCCCGCGCCGACGTATTGGTCGTGCTCCTGTATGTAGCTCGGGGGCAGTATCTTGACCTCGCTCTTGCTCATCAGCCTGTTGCAGTGGATGCAGGTGTTTTCTATAAGGTATACGAGGTCCTTGTCCTCCGCGACCTCAGCCGCGTACTCAGCCTCGTCGCTCGCACAAACTTTGCGCGCGTAGGCTGGCACTCCTTCCTCTATTCCCCTACTTTCCATTCTCCCCATTTCCATGCTTTCCCACCCTTCCGGCACCCCATTGCCGTCCCAGAATCCCCGTCTTCCCCTGTGTAATTGTATTTAAGCAGCTCCTGGTATTTATTAATTGTGTTTTTATAAGACAGTCATATATGCAGCATTCTTGTCGTCGATGAATTTCTATGAGGTACGTGATTGCCGTCGGTGGAAATGCCCTCCGGAGCAGCAAGGTCCTTAATAAGCTTTCCGCATATGTCGCCCTGCTTTCCGGGCGCGGCGACGAGATAGTCATAACTCACGGCAACGGCCCGCAGGTAGGCGCGCTCGCGCTGCACTCCAGCAGGAGCCTCGCGCTGCTGACAAAGCAGACGGAGGCGCAGGTTGGGGCCGAGATCAGAAGAAGCCTTGAGCGTGCGGGCAGGAACGCGGGCGCAAAGGCAAGCGTAGTGTACACGCGCGTCGTCGTTTCGGCTCGGGACCCGGAGTTCGCAAACCCAACGAAGCCCATAGGCGAGTTCTACCAGAAAGCCCAGGCAGTCGGTCTCGCCAGGCACGGGTTTGTGATGAAGCACCTGCTGAAAGGCTACAGGCGCGTGGTCCCGTCGCCGAGACCCATGGAGATAGTGGAGCTTAAGAAGATAACCGGGCTGCTGCGCCGTGGTAGGATAGTCATCGCGGCTGGAGGCGGCGGCATAGCGGTCACAAGGCATGGAAGCAGGTTCAGGTACGCCAACGCCGTGATCGACAAGGATCTGGCATCGGCGCTGCTTGCAGCAAGGATCAAGGCTGACGCATTGTTCATACTCACCAACGTTGACGGAGTGTTCACGGGCTTCCACACAAGGAACGCAAGGCTGCTCAGGCACGTAAGCGCATCCGGGCTCAGAAAACTGGCCCAGACAGAGCACTTCGAACCGGGCAGCGTGCTGCCGAAGGTGATGGCGTGCATCTCGTTCGTGCAAAAGAGCAGGCGTTATGCCGTTGTCGGCAGCCTCTCCAGTCCTAGAAGGGTGATGGAGCTCAAGAGCGGAACCCTGATCACTTCGCCTTAGCCACGGCCGCGAGCACGTCTCCGATTCCCGCAGTGGTCTTTATCACGTCCTTCTCAAAATGGGTCCTGCTAACGCTGTGGCGCTTCCCGAGAGCATTCACGACTTTGTCTATCGGTATCGAGCCCATCTTCAGGTACGAGGTCGCTTTCGGCACAGAGTAGAAGAAAGGGATGTCGAGCTCCTCGTTGAGCAAGGTCACGAACCTCTTTGTGCCTTCCCCATATTTGGATGAGAGCGCCGCCATTTCAGATACGAGCTTGGCATCTTTCAGGGCGCCGAGCCACATCGGCCCGTAGGCCTGCATGCGAGCGCCGCAGTTGTTGCACGTCGTGTCGGGCTGCGCCACTACGCCCTTTTTGTATGCGAAGTTGTGGCACCTGCTGCAGTATGCGACGAACCCGCCAGAGCCGACGGATGCCGTCGCTTCCCTCGCGCCGCGGTGCAGCCTCACGAACACGCGCATATAGTGCATGTCCGCTATGCTCAGCAGCGGCTCTATGCCGAAGTTGAACTGCCCCGCGTTCCTGGCTATGAAATTCAGCAGTATGCGCACCCCGCCCTCGTGGCAGAGCTCGTTGTGTATCGGCTTCGCGCCGTAGATCCGCTGGCACGCCGAACCCTCGGCCCCGCACAGGGTGGCTGTGTCCGTGGCAGTAACCATGAGGATCGTGCCGTCCTTCGACAGCCGGAGAGCGTCGTAGACAAGCGGGGCCGGGCTGCCGAACGGGTCGAGGTCTATGGCGTCAAACGCCCGTTGCGCCGAGCCCGCAAAGTCCTGCAGGCTCTTCCCGAGCACGTTTGCCTTCACCCTGTTGAGTCTCGCGTTCGCCTTCGCATTCCTGTAAGCGGCTGAGTTGATGTCAAGCATTGTGGTATCTACGACTCCGGCCTCAAGCGCATACCTTATGCCCCTGATTCCTGTGGCGGCAGTGGCGTCGAGCAGTTTCGCTTTTCTGATCTTCGCTGCCCTGAGCAGAAGTATTGAGATATCCCTGAGCTTGCCCATCTTGGGATTGTAGAACACGCCCCCGCCCACGCCGATCGAGGCAGCCCCTTCCCTTATGCGCTCCATGGAATCATTCTTTGCTGTTCAGCCTGAGCAGCGTGTCGAGTAGTCCGTGCGCGTACGAGATGCTGGCAAAGGCGGTATAGAAGTCCTTCTTCTTTAGCCACGCCCCGGCATCGTCGCAGTAGTTCTTCGCCAGCCTGACTATCTCAATCTCCTTCGGTCCCAGCTCGTGCTCGTCGAGCACCTTCACGTTCTCGTTGAACTTGATTATGTCCTTTGCTATCCTGTCGGCGATTTCCTCCACGAAAACAACTCAAAAGGTTTATAACTTTCTTATTTTATATCTATGCTGCTGATTATTCTGGTGCAGAAATGGCCAAGCAGATCCCGTGGGACGAAGAGACAGACAACTTCATATCAGACCTTGACGACACAGTGAGCAAGAGCTACAGCATCTCGCTGAGAAGCCTGCTGATGAACCCGGGCAGGTACCTGAACAAGAAGGATCTCGGCACTGCACTCAAGGGCATAAGGACGCAGTCAGATTCGTACTTCAACGCGCTGCTCGACAACCTCAAGGACGAGCAGACCAAGCTCGAGTCGGAGATGGAGAGCATGGATGCGCAGTATCGCGCAGTCGACACCGTGATAACCAACAAGTCGGCAGCGGCTAGGGTTCCTTACATAAAGCCGCTCTTCGTGACCCGCGCTCCGGACAGGGAGGAAGCTGTCATAATCGAGAAGTACGAGGAGAACCTCGACGCGTTCGTGGGCAAGCTCGTCAACGCCTCTAACTACGTGGCCGATGTGTCAGCGCTCTACAAGCAGTACAGGCTTGGTTCGTGGATCTTCTCTGGTGCCAAGAACCACGTGCTTACCATAAACCCGCCGACCAGCCCCGTGCTGGTGATAGAGAACAGCAGGGCGATAATAGGCGACATGCTCAGCGACATCGAGGCCAGGTCAGCTAAATGAGCAAGCGCAAGCGTAGGCGCATCCTTGTAATAACCGGAGTGCCTGGTACGGGCAAGACCACGTTCTCTGATTCTCTGGCAAAGCGGTTGAAGCACACCGACGTGATACACGTCACCGATGTGGTCAACAGAGAACGGCTTTTCAGCTCCCGCACCAGGGAGGGGGCCAAGATAGTGAAGATGCGCGAGCTGCGGCTCGAGCTGGAAAGGATGATAGCCAGAAGCAAAGGGGACGCGGTGCTGCTCGAGAGCCACCTGATGTGCGACATCGCGATAAAAGGCGCTAGCGCCCTGGTGCTCAGGGAGCACCTCGACACGCTGATAAAGAGGATGGAGCAGCGTGGCTACCCCAGGGCCAAGATAAAGGCGAACGTCGTCTCTGAGGCCACAGACTACTGCGGGATACATGCGGAGCGCAACTATCCAAATGTATTCGAGGCGTTCTCTCGAGACAGGAAGCTGGCCGGGTACGCGGCGGCACTGCTGAACGGCAAGCGGCTAAAGGGCAGGCGCATAGACCTGATTCCAGAGTTCGACACGCTGCTCAGGCGCAGGAAGGAGCTAGCTATCTGAGCCGATTCCGACGTTCTCCAGCAGGCTCGCGTACACGTCTTCTGCGCATTCCTTTGGCAGCGCGTTGACCAGCAGCTTCGAACCGCGGAGCGTTATGTCCTTGCGCTTTCCGAGTATCCTGCCCGCGGCCACGTCCCTCATAAGGTCCTCAAGCGTCCCGTACTTGTTTCTCTCAAGCGCGTAGATCGTGTCGCCCCTCATGGTCATCGCCATCGCATTCCTGTGCGCATTCACGAACTGCTCCTGCGCCTTCCTTATGAAGACGCTGGGTCCCTTCTGCATCCGGGTAGTCAGTTTCTCGCGAGGTGCGAAGAAGACGAGCATGCCGTTGCGTCCAGACACCACGGGTATGGAGAAGTAGATCCTGAATCCGGATCGCTCGGCCAGGCCAGTCACGAACTCGCCTACCTTGCGCAGCTGCGGCCACACGATGTCCTCGCTCTTGTCCGGGATTCTTGCAGATACTACGTACATGTCAAGTCCGGATCGCTTGATGAACGATGCCAGCAGCGCCCTTACCTTTGTGGAGGCGAACCCCCTGCCGTGGAAGAACGCCACGTTGGGCCTCATGGTGAACGCCCTGCAGAGCATAACGAACTTGCCCAGCGTCTCGATGGACACTCCTGCGGCCACGTTCCTGTTCTTGTCAACCGGATCTATGACCACGAACCTGGAGTTGAATCTCTTGGCAAGCGAAAGGTCCTTGAGCGCGCCTTTGCCCTTGGGATCGAGAAGTATGGGCAGCGTGAATCCCGCAGCGGCGTCCATCAATCCCGTTAGCGTGCCGTACTGCAGTATGAGAAGCTCGCAGAGATATCCGGAGAAGCCACTCGTCATCACCTCTGCTCCGTACAGCCCCTGCCTCTTCAGCAGGTACTTGAGCAGGCGCACGTCGTCGCGCTGCCTCTCGCTCAGGCGCCTGTTGATGAAATCAGCGTGCATCGGAGACCTGTCAACCGCGGTGCTCATGTCCTCTATGTTGTCTATCTTGAAGGCGGGCACGATGTCTGCGCGGACTCCCAACGAGCCGATGTAGAGCCTCGTGTATGGATGTTCAGCGTACTTGACCTCGTATCTGTCTCCCTTCCCCTTGGCTATGCGTCTCGCATACTCGAGGCCGTCCTTCGTTATCTTCTCCCTCTTGTGCTTCTTCGGGAACAGCAGGAAGACGTCTATGTCTGATTCTCCGCGGAGCTGCGTGCCGCGCACCACAGATCCAACGACGCGTATCTCCACGTCCTTCGCCACCACCTTCTTGAGCGCTCCTGTCAGCTGGTTTATGCTGTATACTGATTCCTCGAGCTCCTTCTTCGTTGGCTTTATCTCGTCAAGCTCCCTCGCGAAGACCGCCTTCGCGACCTTCTCCGCCCCGGCTCTCATGAGAACAGATTTGATACACAAGCTTAAATAGTATGGAGCACTCTAATACGCCAAGAATTCAGGCGGTGGGCATGCTGCGGGCAAGTCAGAACTATGTAGGCGTTAGCGGAGTCGCTTCTGTAGATGAGGCCAAGAGCGTGGCGGCGCTTGCGCTGAGATCCGGGTTCTCGCTCTCAAGCGGCCACGTCCCGATGATAGGCCTTCAAGCGTCGTACAAGAGCCTCCAATACGGATTCAGCGAGGGGAACAGGCGCGTTCCGCATCTGGACCAGCTCGCCCCGATACTAGAGGCTGCAAAGCGCGACACGCTGCCAACAATACACTACTACACAAAGGAGCCCGAGAAGCTCGTCGAGCAGGTGACCGCGCTTCTAAGGCACGACGGCATCTACAAGCGCGACCTGATCAAGGTTCTCCAGGTGAATGGCGTGTGGCCCACGCATACGCAATTGTGGGAGTTGAGAAACAGGTTCCACGGGCTCATGGTGACCTTCCAGATGTCTGGCAAGGTCACGGCCGGCATGAGCAGCCTGGAGGTGGCCCGCAGGCTCGCCGGCGAGTATCCAGAGGTCGACTACGTGCTGCTTGATTCTTCGCGGGGCACAGGAAAGGAGTTCGGCACCGATGAGGTGGTCTCAACGTGCAGAGAGTTCAGGAACGCCGGGGTAAAGTCGCGCATCGTCATTGCAGGTGGCTTTACTGGAGAGAACGTAGTCGAAAAGGTGAGCGGGCTTAAGGCTGCTCTGCACGGCAGCGATTTCTCTATAGACGCCGAAGGCGGCCTGCGTGACAAGCTCGGCGAAGGCTATGGGAACGACACGCTGAACCTGGAGAAAGTCCGCGCCTACCTTGAAGGCGCTTCCAGCGTATTCCTGCGAAGGAAGGGGTAAGGCAAAGGATAATAGTGCAGCAGTGGATGGGAAAAATAGGTCCCTCACACCCATGAATATAAATCGCTATAATGCATGGCTATTAACAGGTAAATTGTTACCTAAACGAGGGCTCGTAGATCAGCGGTAGATCGCATCGTTCGCAACGATGAGGCCGCGGGTTCGAATCCCGCCGAGTCCACTACTTAATTGGGTGCGATGTGGACAAAGCCGAGATTGTATTTCTGAACGCGGTGTTCTTCGTCATCGGGTTCGTGATAGTATTCTCTATAGTCGGCATAGCACTCCAGCTCGTCATCTCGAGCCTTGCGGTCCAGCTGATGGACGATCTCAGGATAGTCGGCGGGCTCATCATCATCCTTTTCGGCGTAGTTCTGATTCTGGCCAACCGCATCTATGTGCCGCTCCTGAGCAGAGATATCGGCGTGCATTTCAAGAGGCTCAGGAGCAGCTTCGCCTCTTCGCTGCTCTTCGGCATCGCGTTTGCGATAGGCTGGACCCCGTGCGTCGGCCCGATACTCGGCTCCATCTACGCGCTCGCAGCTGAATAATGTCCTCAGTGTAGAGCTCCTGCTGAACGACGTCCTCACCGCCATAGTGGCAATCTCGCTGCTGATACTTCTCGGGCTTTTCGTGCTCTCCTACTACGTGAAGTTCCTTGAAGGGCACACCATTCTAAATAAAAAGTTTGGCAGGAGATGAATAGCAGGAGATCTCTTGCTGAACGACTACCTTTCGGAGATATTCGAGCCCACGATACTGCTTGCGTTCTTCTGCTCCGCGGTCGGAATCGCGGCGGCGTCGCGGTTCGGCAGCATAAACCTGCCGCTGTCTGCAGCCGTGGTCGTTGGCGCCGTTCTCGCCCAGATATCGGTCAACCTGATGAACGACTACCATGATTACGCGAGCGGGCTTGACAAGGAGACGCCCAAGACGAAGTTCAGCGGGGGCAGCAGGCTGGTCGCAAGCGGCGCCATCAGGCACAGGGACGTATTCTACATGAGCGTCTCTGCCGCAGCAATCGCAGGAATAATAGGGCTCTACCTGTCTTTCGCAGTCACCCCGGCACTGCTCGTGCTCATCGCCGTGGGCGCAATCGCAATCTTCCTTTATACAAAATACATCACCAGGTTCCCCCTTCTGCCTGAGCCGTTCGTCATGCTGGCATTCGTGCTGGTAGGCGTGGGCAGCTACGTGGTCGCCCACGGCTCGTTTACCGGCATATCGACCGCGCTCCTCGCCGTGGTGCCCGCGGGCATGCTCGGTGGCATAGCCCTGCTGGCAAACGAGGTTCCAGACGCGGAGATAGACAAGAAGTTCGGCAGGAGGCACGCGGTCATAATGTTCAACAGCAACAGGAAGACATCAGCGTACTACGTCGCCCTTGAATCGATAACTTACGCCATAGTGATATACGGAGTAGTGCAATCGGCGCTTAGCCCCTTCTTTCTCGCAGTCCTTGTCACGCTGCCCGTGGTCGGCTATGTCGGCGTGGGCATCCTGAGATACAGGGACCCGCAGAGCTACGAGAAGTACATGGCGGCGAACGTCACGGCCATATTCATCTACCAGGCGCTGCTCGTGCTCGCCTACAGCATATAATGGTCGCATGAGGATAAGCAAACTCGACATCGTCTACCTTGCGCTGCCCCTAGTCCTCTGGCCGCTCTCGTTCATAGTGCTGAAGAGCGTGTTCATCTACGCGCTTTCCGGATCCGTGCTCATTCTTGCAGCGCTCACGATCGCCTTCTACAGGAAGAACATAGTCTGGGTGAGGGGCAGGAGCTGGATCGCTGTCCTGATCTTCGGCGCGGCGATGGCCGCTGTGCTGTACGCGGTGTTCGTGGCAGGAGGAGCCGCGTCATCTGCGCTCGGCCTACAGGGCTACGTGTCCAGCGTTTATGCATCTATATACGGGTCGCAGGGCAGGGGCGCGGCCACAATAGCGCTGCTGGCCCTGATAGGAATATGCGAAGAGGTGTACTGGAGGGGCGGGGTGCAGGGCTACGCTGGCGCAAACGTGCAGCGGTTCGCAAAAGCGCCATGGATCGCATCCACTGCGTACTACACGCTCGTGCACGTCGCGACGCTCAACCCGATACTCGTCGTCGCGGCGTTCTTCGTGGGCCTGTTCACCGGCCTGGTGGCCTACAAGGCAGGAGTGCTCGGCTCGATAGCGGTGCACGTCATCTGGATAGAGATGATCGTCGTCCTCTTCCCAGTGGTCCTATGAGCAGGGAGGTAAAGGAGCGCTTCATCAGGATCGCGGACAAGTACGACTTCATGAACCACTTCCTGAGCATGGATGCCGACAGGGAGTGGCGCCACGATGCCGCGAAGGAGGCGATGCTTCCCAAGAGGAGCTTCGTGGTGCTCGACTCCGCAACAGGGACCGGAGACCTCGCATTCGCGGTGCGCGACCTCGCGCTGCTCAAGGGCAAGCGCGTGAGGCTTATCGGCACCGACTTTGTCGCGCAGATGCTCGAGATAGCGAAGAAGAAGGCGAGGGAGGCGGGGATAGAAGACATAGACTTCAGGCTGTCCGACTCCCTGAGAACCGGATTCAAGAGTGGCAGCGTCGACGTGGTAACCACCGGATTCTCGCTCAGGAATTTCGATGACGTGGACAAGTTCCTCGTTGAGTCGTACAGGATACTGAAGAAAGGGGGCAGGCTCGTGATACTCGAGATGGCGATGCCCGACGACCGGGTCGAGAGAATGAAGTTCAACGTGTACTCGTATTTCATAAGGCTTGCGAGCCTCTTCAGCGACAGAGCGTATTCGTGGCTCGTGGAAAGCATCAAAGAGTTCGACAAGCACGCCCTGGTGGTGAACACAAGGCGGGCAGGATTCAAAGGGGTAAGGATGAGATCGCTGAGATCAGGGGTCGCATACCTGCTCACCGCAGAGAAATAGCTAGCCGACGCTTACGCGCACAAACTCGGCGCAGGCCTCCAGTTCCTCCCTGTCGCTCTTGCTCTTCACGAACCCGAGCGCCCTGTCAGCGAAATAGTTGTTCAGCTGCGCCGCCCTCCTGATCGCTGTCTTCTTGTCTACTCCGAACTGGCGGGCGAAAACGTCTACCATGTTCGAAGGCGCGTCCGCAAGCGCGGAGCCCCCGTTCCTCAGCCTTTCGCTCGAATCTATTACCTCTATCAGATCGTCCCTTATCTGGAAAGCTACTCCTATGCTGAGCCCGAACCCATAGAGCCAGGCCTCTTTCCTGCTGTGCCTGAACCTCGCGGCAAGGCTTGCGCAGGTGCCCATGAATACCGCATTCTTCAGTCTCGCGATCTTGAGGTACTTCCTCACGTTGACTGGTCCGCCTTCCCTCCGCGCCTGGAAATCCAGCAGCTCCCCGGCGCACATGTCCAAGGACGCGCGCGAAACAGTCTCCATTACGTCGGCGCCGTATCTGGCCGCAAGCCCGACGGCCTTGGCTATGAGCGCGTCACCTGAGAGCAGCGCGGCTTCCGGCCCGTATCTAGCATGCAGCGATGGCGCCCCCCTCCTCGCCGTATCGTTGTCTATTATGTCGTCATGGACCAGAGAGGCGGTGTGCAGGAGTTCGGCAGCGGCTGCCATGTCAACGAACTCATCGGGGTCTGAACCTATCAGCTCGGCCCCAAGCATGACCAGCGCCGGCCGCAGCATCTTGCCCGGCTTCCTCAACGCGTACGACACAGGAGCGAACAGCTCCGTTTCGGAAAAGTCAGCGTCGCTGAAGCGCGAGATCTTCTCCGAAACAAGGTCCACCCCGCGCCTTACAGAGCTGGCGAGCGGGAGCGAGGCTGAGAAGAGGAACCTGCGTCCGGTTCTTGCCTGCCTTTCGAGCTGCAGCGCGTATGCACTGCCCTCTTTGCTTATTCCGAATCCCAAGGACTGCCCCTCTCCTATTGTTTGCACCTTGCTTTTAAACCTGTTCCCTGTCCGATGTCCGGAAACCGCAAAAAGGTATATAAAATGGGGGAGCGAAAGCGATACAGGTGTTTGCAATGCCTACCGTAACTGCTTCTTTCTGAACGGTTAGCTGCAAGTATCTCTGTCTGTCTGTACCAATCTACCGCTTAGCGATGCAGAAGGTGCACAAAGCATGGAAGACTACGCAATAGAAGTGGAAAACGTAAGCAAATGGTTCAAGGCCCACGAGGTCAAGCGTAGCGGGAGCTTCGTTACCAGGCTGATGAGGAAGACGTACCTCAAGCGCGCGCTCAGCGACGTGAGCTTCACCGTAAAGGCGGGCGAGATCGTGGCACTGCTGGGGAGGAACGGCAGCGGCAAGTCCACGCTGATAAAGATACTGTCCGGCATACTACACGCCGATTCGGGGAAGGTGAGGGCGCTCGGCTTCGAGCCCTGGACCCAGAGGATTCAGCTCGCGCAGCAGCTCGGCGTGGTGCTTGGCGCGCACGGCCAGCTCTTCTGGAACCTGCCCGCCGTGGATGCTTTCGAGTACATGAAGGGCATATACGGCATAGGGCAGAAAGAGTACGATAGGCGCCTGAAGTACTTCCTGAAGATACTCGACCTGGAGCATGTGTACAACAGGCAGGTGCGCACGATGTCGCTGGGCGAGCAGATGAAGTGCAACTTCGTCGCCTCTGTGCTCCACAACCCAAAGATAGTCTTTCTCGACGAGCCCACCATAGGCGTGGACCTGCCGTCGAAGATAGCGCTCCGCAAGACAGTAGGGGAGCTGCAGGCCAGGTACAAGACTACATTCATACTCACCACGCACATAGTGGAGGACATAGGCATAGCACAGCGCGTCATACTGCTCAGCAGGGGCAAGGTCGTCTTCGACGACACGAGGCCCAAGCTGGAGGCGATGTTCGGTGACAAGAGGCACGTGGAGCTCCACCTTACGGAGCCTGCCAAGATAAACTTCGGCGCGTACGGCAGGGTCATAGGAAGGGAGGGAACGATGGTGAGGCTGGAGGTGAGCAAGGGCGCGCTGAAGTCGAAGAAGTTCCTCTCGCTGCTGAACAGGAAGGACGTGCTCGACTACAGGGTAGCGGAGCCGGGGCTGAACTTCATACTCAACAAGTTCTACGCCAAGCTCGACAGGGAGAAGAGGTAGGTGGAAGCGTGTTCAGGATGATAGACAGGTACGCGGCCGTGCTGATCATAGGCTTCAAGCAGCAGCTCGCCTACAAGAAGGACTACTTCATCTCGCTGGGCTTCAGGATATTCGCCTCGTTCATAATGATAGCGGTGTGGACCGCTGTGTACCTCAACTCGAGCGTAAGCAGCATAGGGGGCCTGACGCTGCCGCAGATGTACATCTACTTCTTCCTCATAAACGCGATAGCTATAGCGAGCTGGAACGAGACCGTAGCGGAGAACATACAGGACGACATCCAGAACGGAACTATCACCACCGCGCTGGTCAAGCCAGTGGCGTACACGGCGCAGGTTTTCTTCAGCTCCCTGGGCAACAACAGCTTCGCCGGGCTGGCGGTCACAGTGCCGTTCCTCATACTGATCTCTTTCATAGGCCACCTGGTGCTCACTCTGCAGTCCGTCGCGTTCTTCCTGATGGAGATAGTGCTGTCGTTCATAGTATCGACGTTCATCTTCTTCCTGATAGGCACGCTGGCCATATACCTGACCAACATATGGGGGATAATCGCCGTCACGGAGTCGCTCTACATGCTCCTCGGCGGGGGCGTGGTCCCGCTCAACCTCCTGCCTCCATGGGCCGGCGGTATCTTCGCCGCGCTTCCGATGCAGCTCTCGCTCTACACTCCGGCGGCCACGCTCCTCGGCATCGTCAGCACGGGCGAGATAGTGCAGAGCCTGCTCGTCGGAGTGGCGTGGGCCGTTCCGCTCTTCATACTGTCTGTGCTGGTGTGGAGCAGGGTCAGGGGAAAGATAACATCGGTAGGTGGATGAGATGGAGAACAGGCTAGTCAGGGACATAAGGTTCTACCTTCTCTCCCAGTACTACTGGTGGCGCGGCTTCCTCGTGTACAGGGAGCAGGCCGCGATGTGGCTGATATACAGCCTGATCAACATAACCTACAGCTACATCACCGTGGCGGTGATATACACGGTCTCATCGGGCATAGCTGGCTGGAGCTACTACCAGATGCTCTTCCTCGTCTCTACGGCAACGATAGTCATGAATGCGCTGTACTATAATGTCAACATAGGCTGGCTCATGGACCTTCTGAGGCGCGGGGGCATGGATCCGTACCTGATACGCCCCTACGGCCGCATATCTGTCTTCCTCTCCTCGCAGGAGGGCATCGGCTCAGCTGGCGGAATCGTGGGCGCGTTCGTTGTGCTGCTCTACGCCGCATCCGTGATAGGCGCAAACCCTGTCGGGCTCCTCGCGTATCTCGTGCTCCTGGTAGCCGGGGCCATAACGCTGGTGCTCTTCACGCTGATGCTGGTGATGCTCTTCTACCACCTGCTGAGGAGCGCGCAGTTCGTGCAGAAGCTGCTCAACTTCGTCGGCCAGGCGTCGCAGTATCCGCTGGCCGTGTACGGGTTCGTGGGCCAGCTTCTCTTCACGCTGGTCCTGCCTGTGGGCTTCGCCTCCTACTACCCCGCGAAGGCGTTCCTGTCCAGCATAAGCCTTGCCGGCTTCCTAGAGGCGCTTCTCATCTCGTTCGCAATAAGCGCGATATCGTACTTAGCATTCAACAGGCTGCAGGTGTACTACCTCAGCGGCGGCGGCTGAAGGAAAACGAATATATCCCTTTATTGACAGAGCAGATAGGGTCTTTTTGATAAAGAGAGTGTTCGAGGGAGCGGTAGACTACCTGCAGGTCATGGACGAGCAGGGCAACGTCGACCAGGAGAACTTCCCCAAGGAGCTTACCGACCAGAAGATAGTGGAGATGTACAAGTACATGCTCTACGCGCGCGCCCTCGACGCTAAGATGCTCAGCCTGCAGAGGCAGGGCCGCGCCGCAACGTACGCGCCGCTCATAGGAGAGGAGGCTACGCAGATAGGCAGCGCCTTCGCCTTCAGGAACCAGGACGTCTTCGTGCCCAACTTCAGGCAGCACGGCGTCTTCCTAGTGAGGAACTTCCCGCTCGAGAACTTCTTCATCTACTGGAAGGGCTACGAGGACGGCGGAAAGATACCAGAGAACTTCAACGGCACCGCCGTCGCGGTCCCGGTCGCCACCCAGATGCCGCACGCTGCAGGAATCGCGTTCGCTCTCAAGCACATGAAGAAGGATGCGGCCGTCATCTCTTACGTGGGCGACGGCGGCACCTCAGAGGGCGACTTCTACGAGGCGCTGAACTTCGCAGGCGTTTGGAAGGCGCCGCTAGTGGCGATAATAGAGAACAACCAGTGGGCCATATCCGTGCCGAGGAGCAAACAGACGGCGGCGCAGACGCTGGCGCAGAAGGCGATTGCAGCAGGGATAAAGGGCGTGCAGGTCGACGGCAATGACGTGATAGCTGTTTTCAAGGCGGTGAGCGAGGCGATAGCCAACGCGAAGAACGGGCCCACGCTGATAGAGTGCGTTACCTACAGGATGAGCATGCACACAACCGCGGACGATCCAACAAAGTACAGGAGCGACGAGGAAGTAGCCGAGTGGCAGAAGAAGGACCCGGTAGCGAGGGTAAAGGCATACCTGGTAAAGAAGGGGTTCTGGAACGACGACCTCGAGAAGCAGACAAACGATGAGCAGCTGAAGAAGATAGACGAGGCAGTTGAGAAGGCGGAGCAGTTCAAGCCGGACCCGATGAGCATGTACGACAACGTTTACAGCTTCATGCCCGAGACCCTTAAGGAGGAGCGGGACGCGGCCTCGGCGGCCGGCTCGTGGCAGTAGGTGATCATATGCAGATGAACATGGTAAGCGCGATCAACAACGCCCTTGACACGATACTCAAGCAGGACAGCTCCGCCGTGATTCTCGGCGAGGACGTGGGCAAGGACGGCGGAGTGTTCAGGGTAACTGACGGGCTGCAGGCGAAGTTCGGCGAGGACCGTGTGATGGACACGCCGCTGGCCGAATCTGGCATACTCGGCGCATCGATAGGAATGGCGATGGCGGGCCTGCACCCCATACCTGAGATACAGTTCGCTGGCTTCATGTACCTGGGCTTCGACCAGCTGGTCAGCCACGCAGCTAGGTACAGGATGAGGACGAGGTCGACGCTGACAGTGCCGATGATAGTCAGGACTCCTGTGAGCGGCGGCGTGCGAGCGCTCGAGCATCATTCGGAGAGCCCCGAGGCTCTCTACGCGCATGTCGGCGGGCTGATAGTGATTGAGCCGTCAGGGCCATATGACGCGAAGGGCCTGCTGCTCGCGGCAGCGAAGCTGAAGGACCCCGTGCTCTTCCTCGAGCCGACGAAGCTGTACAGGCTGTTCAAGGAGGAGGTGCCGGAACAAGCGTATGAGGTGCCGATAGGCAAGGCCAACGTGGCCAGGCAGGGAAGCGCGCTCACCATAGTCACCTACGGCACCATGGTGCCTGTAGTCAAGAACGTGGTGGAGAGCAAGAAGACAGACGCGGAGATAATAGACCTGCGCACGATAAACCCGCTTGACGAGGACACGATAGTGCAGAGCGTCAAGAAGACCACAAGGCTCCTGATAGTGCACGAGGCCCCTCTGAGCTTCGGCGTCGGGGCGGAGGTCGCGGCCAGGGTGGCCGAGAAGGCGATCTACGAGCTAGCTGCCCCGATAATCAGGGTCGCGTCGCCCAGCTTCCCCTACCCGGACCCCGGCTACGAAAGGTTTTATGTTCCAACTGAGAAGAAGGTCGCGGATGCGATAGACAAGATAATGAGCTCATGATTGCATGAAGGAGATACGCTTTGTAGATGTCGGCGAGGGCATAACCGAGGGCCACGTCAGGCAGTGGCTCTTCAAGGACGGCGACACAGTCAAGGAGGACGCGCCTATAGTCAAGGTTGAGACAGACAAGGCGGTCGTCAACGTCCCGGCACCGATATCGGGCACGCTCAAGATAGCGGCTCCTGAGGGCACGACGCTGCACGTGGGCGATCTCGTGGCGCAGATAGGCACGCCGGAGGAGCTCAAGAGCGCACCCGCGCAGCCGAAGCAGGCACAGCCGCAGCAGGCACAGGCGGCGCAGCCTCAGCCCTCGAAGCAACAGCCAGTTCAGGCACAGCCGCAGGCACCGAAGGCAAAGGAGCCGATGGCAACGCCGTCGGTAAGGAAGCTGGCCCATGACCTTAACGTTGACATAACAAAGGTGACCGGCACCGGCCCGAACGGCCGCATACTGGAGAACGACATAAGGGGTATAGCGCACGGCGAGGCGCTGAGCTCCAGGCCCATGCCCAAGTTCTCTGAGGTGCTGGAGGAGCAGCACGGGGGCGAGATAAGCAGGGAGCAGATGACACCCACGAGGAAGGCGATAGCAAAGAACATGGAGCTGTCGTGGACGATACCCAGGGCCACGCATATGGACATGCTCGACGCCAGCGCCCTCTTCGAGATGGTCTCCAAGGAGAAGGCCAACGCCGCGAAGATGGACATCCATCTCACGTTCCTCCCGTTCATAATAAAGGCGGTGGTCGAGGCGCTGAAGGAGAGCCCCAGGTTCAACGCCAGCTACGACCACGAGACGCAGGAGGTGATACTCAAGAAGTACTACAACATAGGCCTCGCTGCAGAGGCTCCGGACGGCCTTAAGGTCGTTGTCATCAAGGACGCGGACAAGAAGAGCATAGGTGAGATGGCCAAGGAGATACAGGCGCTGCACAAGAAGCTGCAGGACCAGACGATAACGCTGGATGACATGAAGGACAGCACCTTCACGATAACTAACATAGGCAGCCTGGGCGGCGGCTTCCTCTCGGTGCCTATGATAAACTATCCCGAGGTCGGGATACTGGGCGTGCATATGATAAAGGACATGCCCATCGTCAAGGACGGCAAGGTAGCAGTAGGCAAGGTCCTTCCTATATCTCTAAGCTTCGACCACAGGGTGGTTGACGGCGCAGATGCGGTCAAGTTCGGCAACGCTGTCATAAAGTACCTGCAGGACCCCGAGTTCCTTGAGATGCTCTGATCCCATGGCGACCATAATCTTCGTGAGGCACGGCCAGAGCGAAGTTAATGTAAGATACCTGCTGAGCGAGGACGAGAACATTAACCCCCTGACTGCAACCGGAGTATCACAGGCAGAGGCAACAGCCTCGGAGCTTAAACAGTTGTCGAAACCAGCTGTTATATTCACCAGTCCTGTTCTGCGTGCGCGTCAAACAGCTGAAATAATCGCCAAGGAATTCGGCGCCGAGCCACGCGTCGACCGCAGACTGAGGGAGAGGGGCAACGGAGAGCTGAACAACAGGCAGTTCGGTTCAGAGAAAGAGCTATACGAAGTGATCATGACTGAGATAAAGTCGAACTACCCTCATGGGTTCGAAAGCCTCGAGAGCGAGAAGACGAGGATGGGAGAGTTCGTTCAGAACGTGCCCAGCGGAGTGGTGATAGCGGTAAGCCATAAGGGACCGATCACCGCCGCGCTCGCCCTTTTTGATACCGTGTACGACGATGATGCCATACCGAGGGATGCGAACTGGATAGTGCCCGGATCGATGACCATTGTGAATACGAGCCAGAAAAAGATACTCGCGATAGGGAGCGACAAGTTGCCTGCCGAGTTAAAGCAATGAGCTAAAGCTTTCCCCTAAGGACTCTTCCAAATTTTTCTGAAAAGTCCTCTCTCTTCTCGCTGAAGGTCACTACCCTGAGCTGTTGCTGCGATACTGTGGCGGTTATGACATCCCCCTCGTCAACCTCCGCGGCCCTGGTACCGTCGTTAAGCAGCGAGCCCCTCGACTTCTCCACCTCTATCTCGATCGCGCTGCCGCGCGCAGGTATGATGGAGTTTCGCAGCGGCGAGTCAGGAGCTATGAACGTCACGCACATCACGTCCGGGTCCCTGACTATCGGCCCTCCTGCCGACATGTTGTACGCAGTGGAGCCTATCTTGCCGGTGATGATCGCTCCATCTCCCGGAATGGCCTTCGGTGTGAGCCTCTCGAACCTTCCGTTGCTTATCTGGTTCACCTGCAGGCTTATCTCGCGCCCCTCCTGGGCGTGGATCACGGCGTCGTTCACCACGTAGCTGCTCCTCCCGTTGAACTTGACCTCGAGCTTGTTAGCCAGGGTCTCCACCTGGTACTGGCCGCTGATCAGTTTTTCGACAACCATCCCGATGTCATCTACAGACACATCAGAGTACCAGCCTACGCTGCCCTTCGCCCCGTCCCTTATGAGCAGTATTGGCGCGTCATGCTTCCCCGCGGCGCGCATAAACGTCCCGTCTCCCCCAACGACCACGCACAGGTCCCCGCCCTCGCTCACCACGTCAAACTTCTCGAAGAACTTCTTCAGGTACGGAGTGGCGGTCTCCCTGTGCTCAAGCATTATCTTCATGCTTCCCCCTCAAGCCTATGTGGATTCACTGGTTATTAAAATATCTGTGAATTCGTTTTGGACGGCTTTGGTCCAGCGTTAGCTAATTAAGATTTGCTCGTGCTGTATTCCTGAATTTATGGTAATGGGCTCTCTTCCAGAGGCTGTAGACGTCGCGGTGATAGGCTGCGGAGTGGTGGCCACTTGGCCGTACTGAACCCTGAAATGTAATTTATTATATATCAAACGATAGTATTATATATCAAACGATAGTATGGTAAATCATGATAATCGACGAATGGCACAAATTCAAGGGCTGGACCGTGCTGGAGTTCTTCCTGAACGGCAACAGGGCCTACATAAAAGAGTTGTCTAGGCTGCTCAGGGTAAGCCCGCAGACCGCGCAGAGGTACTCGCGCTTCTACGAGAGCGAGGGCGTGCTCGACAAGGAGAGCGTAGGCAACGCATCGCTCTATGCGCTTGCAGATACGCCACTGACACGCGAGCTGAAAAGAGCCTACCTGCTCATGAAGATATTCCCGAAGGTCAGCGGGATTGCGGAAAAGAACGCAGGCCTTACCGGCTTGGCGCTTTACGGCAGCGCCGCATCCGGCGAATACGACAAGAGCAGCGATATAGACCTTCTTGCAATATCCGGTTCGCCCAAGCTTGATCTGGGCGGTATCAAAGATATCGAGAGGCTGTTGGGCAGAGAGGTACACATTGAAATCATGAGCATCGGAAGGTGGAGGAGCCTCGGGGAGAAAAAGGACGCTTTTTATCTTTCGGTGTCAAAGAATCATCTGGTCTTGTATGGTGTATTGCCTTGAAACTTGATGAACTCATCAAAAAACAGCTCATAAGCAGGCAGTCAAGGGATCCCGCCAAGATAAAGGGTTCAATTCTGATAGCCAAGCACTTCCTCAAACGAGCCAAAAGCAATCAGGAAATGGGCTTTTCAGATGTCTCCATGCTGCTCGCCTATATGGCGATGTTTCATTCAGCCAGGGTGCTGCTGTTCGAGAAAGGCTATAAGGAAAGGAGCCACCTTGCAATGATAGAGGCACTGAGAGAATTGTATAAGGACAATAAGGAATTGCAGGACTGGCTCAACGTTCTGGACTCCTACAGGCTGACAAGGCATTCAATCCAGTATAGCACTGAATTATCTGGCGAACTGGACGCGGCCCAAGCTATAAAAGATGCCGAAAGCCTAATCAGTTTCGTGGTTTCATTAATCAAGATCGATGGTAAGTAAATGGTAATGGGCTCACTTCCAGAGGCTGTCGACGTCGCGGTCATAGGCGGCGGCGTGGGCGGCTACTTCGCTGCGATACACGCTGCCCAGCTCGGCAAGCACGTCGCGCTGATAGAGAAGGAGAAACTCGGGGGGCACTGCCTCAACTACGCCTGCATACCCTCCAAGACAATGATCAAAGTAGCGGACATGTTCTACGAGATACAGCATGCTGAAGACTTCGGCATACACGTTGGCGAGATACACATCGATGCCGCGGAGCTGAACAAGTGGCGCGTCGAAGCCTCTGCGAAGCTCGAGAACGGAGTCGGCTTCCTCTGCAAGTCCAACGGGGTGGAGGTTGTGAAGGGCACTGCCGTATTCACATCCTCGAGCAGCCTCCAGATAGGCGGCGGCGGATCGATAGACTTCGAGAAGGCGATAATAGCCACCGGCTCGGAGCCAACCGTGCTCAAGGGCTTCGAGTTCAACGACAGGATACTGGACTACAAGCAGGCGCTCCTGCTAGACTACGTACCGGAGACCATGGTCATACTCGGCGCCGGCTACGTGGCCGTAGAGCTGGGGATGCTCTACGCCAAGCTCGGCACCAGGGTCTCGATAGTCGCCAGGTCGGATGTTCTCTCGCACTTCGACAGGGATGCGATAGAGCTGGTGAAGAAGAAGATGGACGAGCTGGGGATAAAGGTGTACACGGGCGTGACCCCAGTGTCCTACGACCCCAACGCCGTTACGCTGAGCGACGGCAAGCGGGTCTTCGCGTCACTGATAGTCGTGGCAGTAGGCCTATCGCCCTACACCGAGGGCCTGGGCCTCGCGAGCACTCAGGTCAAGCTCGACGAGAGGGGTTTCATCAAGGTGGACAACGCGCTCAGAACAACGGACCCGAACATACTGGCAATAGGCGATGTCATCGGCGACCCGCTGCTAGCGCACAAGGCGATGCGCCAGGGTGTTGTTGCGGCCGAGGTGGCCGCAGGGAAGAATGCAGGCTACGACAACATCGTTGTGCCCGCGGTGATCTTCTCAGACCCTGAGATAGCCATAGCCGGAGAGATAGAGGGCGAGGGGCTCAAGGTCACAAAATTCCCGCTCACCGCGCTGGGCAGGGCGGTAGCTCTCAAGGCCACCAACGGCTTTGTCAAGATAGCCGCAGACGAGAACAACGTAGTCCGCGGAGTGGAGATCGTGTCCGACGACGCCGGGGACATAATAGGCGAGGCCGTGGTGGCCATCGAGATGGGGGCCACGCTGGAGGACATAGCCGATTCTATACACCCGCACCCGACATACAGCGAGGCGCTGCAGGAAGCCGCAGAGGCCGCGCTCGGCAGGTCTATACACTACTTCTACGGAAAATGAAAACGGCCAATCAGACTTTCCTGAACTTGAGACCAAGCACTTCCTGCATTACCTCATAGTCGCCGTCTCTGGTGATCAGCTCAACCTCGTTTCTCACAGCGCTGGCTCCGATCAAGACGTCGATTGCGTTCTGTTCTAGGCCTTTCACCATCAGCCTTGCCTGCGCTTCAGCCGCTATCTCCGCGTCTTTCCGATCTAGTGGAACAATCGTTGTGTCTTCTAGGAAAGTCGCGACCTCGTTCCCGGTCCTGTTCCTCTTGATTCTGGAATAGTTCTCGCCCTCAAGCACCTCGTATGCGCACAGCGAGCTTGTGAGCACCTCGTCCGCAGACTCGATGATATTTCGCAGCTCCTCGTTTCCTCTGAGGTAGGATATTATAGCCGAAGAATCAAGCAAAATATTCATACCCTGACCTTGAAGTTTTTCCTTATCTCATTTATGGCGTACCCAATATCCTCTGCCTTCTCCTTGCTCAAGGTCCCGAAGGCCCTTCGCAGCTTTGCCTTCTTTATACTCCTCGATTCCTCAACAAGCGCATCGAGCAGCTTGCTGAAGCTCCTTGTGCCTTTGACCGCACGCAGTTTTCTGTACACTCTATCCTCTATCATCAGCGTCTTCATATTATCTGTATACTATATACAGCATACAGATATTTTAAACTTTCGGAAATCAACTTAGTCAGCGTAGACGACCCTCCAGACGTTCTCTTTCTCCTGCACAAACTTTACTGGCCTGCCCTCATCCAGTTTCAGACCCTCAGGGGGCTGCGAAGCTTTGGGACGATCGCTGATTAAAGCGGAAAATAGGCGCCTCATTGGCTCTACCTGTAAACAAAATGGCTCAGAGCCACCTTGACCGCCCTGCTCTTTGACGCTTTTCTTACGTTTGACCTTATCTGCTTCACATCGCCCTCGGTGCCCGCGTTCGCGGAAACGACGAAGCCGTAATTCCCGCTTGTCAGGTGTACCTCCTTGACGCCTTTGCAATCCGCGATCCTCTTCGCAATCTCTCCGGAATCGCCAAGGTCTTTGGGTTCTATAAGAAGGAAGAGCGGTTTTGCCATTCCAGTATGCGATGTGCTTCTCTCTTTTTCGTTGCGCATAGGACTCCCTGCCGCCTATTGGGTGGGCATGGGAAAGGCAAGGGCGCGAGTCTCGAGAGTGGGTAATGAGATCGTAGAAGTAGCATCAGGATAAGACACGGTATGCCACCTGCCCAGAAACACCCTTCCCATGCAGAGAATATGCTTGGAATCATATTAATACCTTATTTATTTTCGTATTTTATTTGCAATAATTTCGGATTTCTTCATCAAAGCCGTCGAAACGCCTATGTCCATATGAACCTGTAGTTTGCCTTCGGATCAAGGTTCCTGAGCGGAAGTAGTCCCTTGATGGTCTTCGTGATGAGCGCATGCCGCTCTATTATCTCCTCCTTCTTGAGCAGTATCGTGTGCCACTTGACAGCGTCGTACAGCGACCGCTTCGACTCCCTGTCGAAGGCCATCCCAAAGGACCTGTAACTTCCGCTTATCGGGGCTATCATAGGGTAGGTGTTCAACAGCGGCGTCTTCCCGCCTTCGCTCATGTAGCGGTTTCGCATCTGCGGGAAAGCGCTCGTTGTCGTCTCCTTGCCGAACCTGTACCTGAGGAAGTAGGCGATGAGGCTGCCGTAACCTGGCTTCTGCACCGCAACGGTAAATCTTCTCACTATCTTCCTCTTGACCAGCTTGAAGACCCTGTACCTTATCGTGTCCTCGTTCATGCCCGTGAGGCGAGCCAGCTCCCTGTAGCCTATTCTAGAGTTCCTGTTCAACTCCCTGAGTATCTGCCTGTCCTTCCTGTCCGTCTTGATCTCCTCGCGTATGAAGTCGACGAAGTTGTCACCCAGCGGGACGTAGCCGAGCTGCGGGAAGACGAACTCCGAGGGCCTGAGCTCCGGCACATAATCCGACAGTGCAGCCGCCAGGCCCGTCTCCCACTTTATGTAGTTTATCGGCGTGTCAGCAGCTGCAAATACGAGCAGGTCGAAGTCGCCCTTCGCCAGGTATACGTCTTGCGCGTACGTGTCGTTCTTGAAGAAGTCCCTCAGGAACTCCTCTGTCGGTTTCCTCCTGAACTTTAGCATCAATATGTGCCTCTCCGGGAAGCCGAGCCTGTCCATATCTATCTCCAGCGTGAACCTTATGTCCAATGCCCTGGTGAGCCTGTCAACAAGTTTCGCTGCCGTAGCAACGGAGCAGTCGGCGACCTTTGCAAGGTGCGTCAGGCTCGCCCTCGCATCGGCGCTCAGCTCCATCAGTAGCATCCTGTCCCTGTTTGTGAAGATAGGCACTTCTTCTGCCATGATATGGGTGCTCACACAAGGTATAAAAATCCGCAATCTATGGAAACAAATTTCCAGATTTATGCATGATTATTATAGGCCATTCACCAATACTAACTGATGAAGACATCTTACAAAGGAGCGATTGCACTCACGCTGGGCATAGTCGAGGTATCGTTCTGGTCGATAGTGCTGCAGATAGGAGGCAGCAGGATAGGTATACTGCCAGAGCTCTTCTACGGTTTCCTCATAGGCACCATAGCGTCTGTGGCGATAAGCTTGGCGCTCAACAGGGGCAGAGGCTTGATGGCCGTAACGCGCCAGCCGCGCCTGCTTGGCATAATCATAGTCGCAGGGCTGCTAAACGACCTGCTGACGCAGCTCTTCCTTGGAATCGGCACGCTCGGCACCAACCCCTCCATAGGATCCATACTCTATAGGACCTGGCCGATCTTCGTTGCGCTGCTCACCCCGCTTGTGCTGAGGCAGAAGGTAAAGGGAGCGCAGTACGCCGCAACAGTCATAGGTTTCGTCGGCGTGTACCTGATAGTCAGCAGCGGAACGCTCTTCAGCATAAGCGCAGCGCAGGCGCCTTACGTGGGCGCACTCATGTTGGCTGCGCTCTGTAGCTCGTTCTCGATACTTGCGATGAACAAGTACAACGTAGATACCGCTGGCGCGATAGCGCTGTTCAACATCGCCTCGTTCATAGCCGTATCCGCGATCGTGCTTGCCACCGGAACCAACATTAGCATAGCATTCACGCCCGTAGTGATCATCTCACTGCTCTTCCTGGGCGTGCTCGCATACGCGGCTGGCACTATGGTCTACTACTATGCGATAAAAGTCCTTGGTTCGATGGTCACCGGCAATGCGGCGCTCTCGGTGCCGTTCATGACAATACTCTTCTCGTTTCTCATGCTCGGCACGCCAATCGAGCCGTACTACGTGGTAGCCGCACTCCTGATCAGCTCCGGCATCCTGCTCCAGCGCCGCTATTCCGCACACCAGCAGCGCGCCACGAAGAACAAAGTGCTCGACCATCTCACCATCTTCGACGTCACCGGCGTTTTCATAGGCAACAAGAGCCCCACGATAATGAGGGGCATAGCCGGCGAGAACCGCGCGTTTGCCATAAAGCTAAACGGCGGCAAAACAGACGACAAGCCGCACCACGATCTCTTCAGCAAATACGGCTGTGTATCATTCACAAACAAGAAGCCTCACGCGGCCGCCACTCCAGAGGAGATAGCAACAATAAACGACGCGATGAAGCTGAGCAGAGGCGAAACGGCACTCATAGGTCTGGGGAACCCGGACAGGCTCGAGGACGCCTTCGCTGAGTTCGTTTCCAATCCCGAGAACTCACCGAAGCAGTCGGAAGCAGAGTGGAGGAAGTAGCTACATCTCCACCGAGAGCTCTCCGCCGTTTCCTTCAACAACCTTGTAAACAGGAGTGTCGTGCACCCAGTTCGTGTTCTCATCGGCTTTGCCGTTCATTATGTTGTACGCGCCGGAGTGCCACGGGCAGATTATCTCGTCGCCGTCCATGGAGCCCTCCTCAAGCGGCCCGCCCTCGTGGGTGCACACGGCGTAAATGGCAAAGACCTTGCCCTTGTGCAGCACAATAGCGAGCTTCTTCCCTCCCGCCTCCGCACCGGTCGGAGAGTCCTCCTTCAAGTCCTTCCTGTTTATCCCCAGTTTCTGCAGTGCCATGCACGGAATGCTCGCCTAATTCTTAAATACCTTTTGCGAATACTTGATACGTGGAGGGTTTTGCGGAGCAGAAGGTTCCTGGGGGGAAGATGGTCAGCGTGAGGCTGGTCTACGGGCCAAAAATAAGGAGCGTGCAGATCCTTGGGGACTTCTTCCTGCACCCGGAGGAGACGCTGCCGAGGATAGAGAAGGCGCTGGTCGGGACGAGCCCGAGGGCGAAGAAGGACGAGATCTCTGGCAAGATAGCGAAGGTGCTGGCGATGAACAACGCGGAGCTGATAGGCGTTACCCCAGAAGCCATCGCTGAGACGATAAGGATGGCGGCGAAAAGATGACAAAACAAAAGATAATGACCGAGAAAGAGAAAAAAGAAATTATGGACAAAGCGGATAAGGAGCCAGTAATCAGGGTACTGAGGGATGGAACAAAAGTAAAAATACCGAGAAAATGGTATGATAAAATCGCGGAAGAAGTCTGGTACGAATGACTTGGAGAGTAATACCCCTGGAAGTGCACAACGCATACACGAATATGGGCACTGACGAGGCCATTCTGGAAGCGGTAAGGGACGGGAATGCGGAACCCACGATAAGGTTCTACAGGTGGAAGCCAAGCGCGGTCTCGATAGGCACGTTCCAGAGCATGGAGAAGGAGGTGAATGTAGAGAAATGCAAGGAGCTCGGCGTGAACTACATAAGGAGGATAACCGGCGGGGGAGCAGTGTACCACGACCTGAACGGGGAGATAACATACAGCGTGATAGCCCCAGAGTCACTCTTCCCGCACGGGATACGCGAGAGCTACGCGTTCATCTGCGACTGGATAATCACGGGCCTGAAGACGCTGGGCATAGAGGCCACGTTCGCCCCGATAAACGACATACTCGTACAGGGCAAGAAGATATCAGGCAACGCGCAGACAAGGAAGCAGGGCGTGCTCCTGCAGCACGGCACCGTACTATACAGCACCGATGTCAAGCGCATGTTCTCGTTGCTGAACGTGAGCGCGGAGAAGATCTCCGATAAGCTGATAAAGAGTGTCGAGGAGAGGGTAACATCCGTCTCAAAGTACTCTAGTGCATCCATAGAGGAGACGTACGAGGCGCTGCTGAAGGGGTTCACGAAGGGCAAAGAGTACAAGCTTGGGGAACTGACCGGAGATGAGGAGGCCAGGACAAGCGAACTGGCAAGGACCGTATACGCTACAGATACATGGAACTTCAGCCGGTAACTCTAGCTTCCTTTTTCAATTATCTTCACTACCGCGAGGGTCAAAACTAGCTGTTGACCATTGCGATGCGCTTTTTGGCTCCGAACACCGCACCGACTATGTTCAGTGTGGTCTTGCTTGCATCAAGTATCTCTATCTCAAGAGGTTTCCCCTTCTTGTCGTAGTGTGTTATTATGTTTCCCTTCTGCTCCCCAAAGTCAAGCTTGCCTCTGCCAAGTATCATTGTAAGTATGTCAGTCTTTGCGTCGTACTTATATCTCATATCTTACACTTCTTGCCTTGTATACTGTTATTACCCGCCTAATGTT
>JAKASF010000020.1 GCA_021828295.1 Microcaldota archaeon | reverse complement strand
TTGACAGCTATCGACGATTTCTCGTTTCCGAGCAGGTCGCTCTCCCTGAAAGTTATCGCGCCCCAGTTCTCCATTGCTCCGGCGGCGAAATCGGGAATGGCGAGAAGGTGAAGCTTCGGAAGCGGATAGTCTATCTTGAAGTAGCGTTCGTAGAATTTGACGAAGGTCTTGGCGTAGCCGAGCGGCAGTGCGGCGAACGATCTTTTTCCGGGCGTGGTAGCTACGGTCTCGTCTATGCGGCCGATCTTGCCCTTCACGCTGTCAAAGTTGCCCACGCCGAGGTAGAGCAGGTAGGTCGACATCCTAAGCGTCTCCTCGAACGTGACCTTCTTCATTCCGCGTGGCAGCTTCTCAACGTGCTTTATCGGGGTGTTGGACACGCAGCCGAGGCCCTTGTCCACAACAAGCGTGACGTTGAACAGCGCCTTGAACTCCGGCTCGTCGAAGCAGGGGAAGCACCTGCGTGCATCTGCAGACTCGAACTGCGTCGTAAGCAGGTATCGCTCGCGTCTTCCGTCAAGGTACCTGCTCCTGTAGAACCCGTGGAGCTTGTCGTTGTGCACCCCTGTGAACCTTATCTCGAGCTTCGCGTTTCCAGAGACCGGCCTTGGGAGATGCAGGGTAGCCCGCTCGTTGCGCGGGTCCAGCGATACCCTCGCGCGCTGTGCCATGTGCCCCGACCTTACGTGCGCGCTCCGTATCTTCAGCTCTGCGGCGTTGACCACTATGGAGTTGGTCTTCTTTTTCACCACCACCTCTATGGTCTCGATTCCAGAATACCTGAACGTCTTCATGTCTGGCCTGAACTCGAGCCAGTACCTCGCCGGTATCACGTTAGTGCCAAGAGTCTTGTGCCCGCCCCGCATAGGATCAGCTCTTCGCGCTCTTGAGGAACTCGAGCACTTCGCGATCGTGCCCGTCGGGCTTGACCTTCTCGTATATCTTGGCTACCTTCCCTCCTTTGTCGATTATGTACGTCTTCCTGAGCGTCCCCATCCCGAATATGCCCCTGTCTCCATACGAGTCGTAGGCCTTTATCGTCTTGCTATCGGGATCGGAGAGCAGCAGAAAGTTAAGCTTGTACTTCTCCTTGAACTTGCCGTGCGAACCCAGGTTGTCCTTGCTGACCCCGACCACCTCTGCTCCGGCCTTCCTTATCTCGTTTATTGCATCCCTGAAACCGCATGCCTCGGTTGTGCAGCCGGGGGTGTCGTCCTTGGGGTAGAAGTACAGAACAAGGTACCCGCCCTTGAACTCTTCGAGCGTGTGCCTCTTCCCGTCAGAGCCCTCCAACTCAAAACCAGGTGCCTTCGAGCCTATCGTTATCACTGAATCCCCTCTTTATGCTCTTGTATCAAAAAAGGTTAATAAGCTAGAGCGGGCATGATTAGTAATTTAAAGCAGTAGCTTGGGGGTTTTGTTTGCTAGATCTGTCGAGGCTATTCGGAAGGTTTTCGCGCAGGACGGAGCCCGCGGCGTCCACTGTCATAACAAGCATAAGCATCGACTATCTGGGGGACAAGCACGGCCTGGACGGCATGAAGGTGAGCGGTGACACCTTCGAGCTGAGCATACCCTTCCGCAACAAAACCGGCAGCGACCTCCTCGATGAGAGCCTCAAGCGGCCCGACCTCAGGATAGACAGCATCTCGGTCAGCAGGCCCTTCGAGCTGGTCGAGGTCAAGCCGGGGCTGCCGATAGTGGTTAGGTACCAGGATGGGGTTGACCTCACGCTCAAGCTGCGTGCGCCCTCGATACCTTACACGGGTCCCTTGAGCGTATCGCTGGGAGAGAAGACGAGCGGAATGGTGCGGGTGCAGATAGAGAGGATGACTGCCGTGTACAGGGGCAGGAAGCTTGTGCTCGAAGATGCGCCCAGCGTGCTGAGCGTGCAGAAAGGCCAGGTGCTCAAACGCGACGTGCAGCTCTACAAGGCGATGAAGTACGGCGACGCAGTGAACGCGATTGGGGTCAGCGCCCCTTTTGTATTCTCGGGTTCAGAGCCGAAGGCCCCGTTCAGGATAGACAAGCAGGACAGCTTCATAATAAGCGTGTTCGTTCTGGCCCCGCAGGAGAGCTACGCCGGGCCCCTGGAGATACTCTTCTCATAGCGAGTTCCACATCGTCCAGAACTGGCGCTTGAGAGCGTCGATGGCCCGCTGGTCTCTGATCAGCCTCACCGTCTCTATGTTCTTGTGCATTCCTGCGTAGGTCAGGTTGGCAGAGCCCTCTATCGCGACCCTCTCCCCTACGTACATCTTCACGTGCACGAACTCCTTCGGCACCTTGAGGTAGATCCTGTTCCTGTGCGCGAGCGAGTATGCGACAAGAATGGCTCCGAACGCGATGGTAAAGAACGCGATGAGCGCACTGAAGCCGCCGATCAGGAAGAGGAGCGAGTTCACGCTGACGGCGAGGAATGTAGCGGCCGCGGAGTTGGAGAGCTGGTTCTTCTGCAGCTTCTTTGCCGCGCTCCCCCTTATCGATGACGAGATTATGTATCTCTTCCTTCCCGAGGCGTGCCTAGCCAGGTATGCCGCGTAGTAATCGTCAATGTACGGGGATATGATCAGCAGGTTCCTCTCATCCTTTAGCAGCTTGTCGACGTACCTGTACGCCCTCTTCCCGTAATATGAACTGGTTCGCGCCCTGATTAGGCTTATTAAGCCCATGATGACTATTAAGCTAGGAAAGGAATAAATGGTGTTATGGCGAGCAAGCAGAAATTGGACATACTGATGCGTCGTGCGGCTGCGGGAACAGAGCGGCATGCGCGCCCCACGCTGCTCTCCAACTTCATACTGGGCTGCCAGGACGGCCTTGTGAACGTGCTTGGCATAATACTCGGGGTCAGCGCGGCGACGAGCGAGGTGCGCATAATCTTCGTAGCCGCACTGGCTGCGCTTGCGGCCGAGTCGATCTCGATGGGCGCCGTGGCCTACACGTCAACGATAGCGAGAAGGAACCACTACCTGCGAGAGCTCGAGCGCGAGAAGATGGAGATGCGGACGGTTCCGAAGACGGAGAGGAGGGAGGTCAGGGACATATTCTCTAGGTGGGGCTACAGGGGAAGGGCGCTGGAAGACGTGACCGACAGGATAGTTTCCAATCCAAAGGCGTGGCTTGAGTTCATGATGGCCCACGAGCTCGATCTGGAGCCCGTGGGGAGGGGCACGGCGTGGCGCAGCGCGTGGGTTGTGGGCGCGTCTGCCGTGGTTGGCTCCATAGTGCCCCTTGTGCCGTTCTTCTTCACTGCAGGAAACATAGCTCTCGGAACTCAGGTAGCCGTAGTCGTAAGCGGCGTTGCGCTGTTCGCCATAGGCGTGTACGAGGCGAAGACCACGGTCGGCTCTCTCTGGAAGAGCGGGGTGCAGCTTGCCGTAATAGGCCTGGTGGCCGGGTTTGCAGGATACATAATAGGCAGCCTGCTCGGCGCGGCCCCTGTCTAGCGCGACGGGAGCAATAATAATAATATTGGTTGCTTATAGGCTTCGGGAGAGCGCTTGGACACGAAGGGGAAGGAGGCACTGAAGAGCAAGATGCTACGCATCCTCAGCGTTGATGCGAGGACCAGCATGCAGGATCTTGCCAACAGCCTCAAGACCACAAAGGTCAACGCCTACAACCTGTTCAACGAGCTCGCGAACGAGCGCGGGCTGAGATTCGTTCCGGAGATAAGCATAGACAAGCTCTGGAAGTGGGAGTTCATAAAGAGGGCAAGGTTGAGGACCAAGCGCGGCATACTGGCCGAGGCTGTGGAGGAGCTGCCGCTTACGGGCTTCGGCGAATACCTGATATTCGCCAAGTTCGTTGGCAAGAAACCGAGCGACGAGGAGATAACCAAGGCTATAGGGAACTCGTACGCGACGCAGTTCGCCGCCAGGACCAAGGGCGAGTACGACCTGATGGTATACGCGGTCGAGAGAAGCTACGAGGACGCTGTGCGACTCACGGACACGCTCAGCAAGGGCCTGGGCAAGTACAAGATGCTGGCGTATACGCTCAAGGTCTGGGGCAACTTCGGGTTCTTCCCGCTTAGCAACAAGCTGATAGAGCAGTTTGACATCTTCGACACCTACAAGAACCTGCTCTTCGGGCTTAACGACGGCGGCAGGAACACGTTCACCGACATAGGCAAGCGCTTCAATCAGGGGCCGGCGCAGATGCTCTACGCGTACGACAGGCTGGCACGCACCGAGATACTGAGGCGCGTGACCTACTTCGAGTCCAAGCCTGACAAGAGCACCAGGATCGTAGCCGTGGCTAAGATAGAGAACGACAAGGCGTTCGAGGACTCGAGGAACGGATGGTTCGCCAAGCTGGCGCGCGAGTACGAGAGACGCGAGAACGAGTGCGTGTTCATGTGCGACACGCCCAGCCCTAGGGGCACCATTGTCGTTGCGGAGCTAAAGGGCAAGAGCGCGGCGGCGAGGTTCCTGCGGGGGATGAGGTCGGGGCTGAAGGGAACGGAGATAAGCAGCCTGCAGATATTGAAGGTGTTGCTCGGCAGCCTCGGCATAAGGGACTTCGACATGCACCACACGTCGCAGTACAAGAGGATGGAGAGGAACAGGTCGCTGCCGACGGCGGCGAAGGGGTTTGAGACTGTCGAGAACCCGAACGCGCTGGACTAGCATCATAGCTGTGCCTTGTAGATCTTCATATTGTCCGCATTCCTTATCGGCAGCCTTCCTACAAGCACACGCGTTACCACCGCGGGATACGATCTGGTATAGCCGAACCTCCTGTAGAGGTTCTTGTACAACTTGAAGAGCTCTGCGTAGGCCCTGTGCCTGTTCTTGAACGCGCCAAGCACCATGAACCCATAGCTACCCACCAAAGCGGCGGTAAGCTGGTACCTGTTGACCAGCAGTTCGGAATCCTCAGCAGAAAACGTCCTCTGGGTAACGTTCGCCACCCCCGCAGCGTCTTCCGGGGGAACGAACCTGCCAAGCACGACTGCGGGTACAACCCCGCTGTTTGCTCCGAGCACCATGGTGAAACGTCTGATTATCCCCCTGGAAACGAGCGCTTTGAGGTGGTACGCCACGCTCTTGTAGTTCATGCCTGTCTTGGAAGCTAGCCGCTTAAGTGGCAATCTCGCGTTTTCGTTCAGAGCCATTAGCAGCTCTTTGTCCTTCTGCTTGAGCTGCGATGCAGCTATGGCCTCGTTTCTGAGCGAAAAGAATCCGAGCCTTTGGTATGATATCTCCGAGGACTCCCACTCTGCCCCGTATTCTGGTACGAGCCTGCTGCGCATGGCCGCGTCCCAGGAGTAGTACTCGGCTGCGGAACGCGAATTCGCATAGACTAGCAGGTCGTACCTGCCATCGGTGGCCAGCGCGAGCTGCGTTGTCGGAGAGGAGGCAAGAAGGGCGCCGATCTTGCCGTAGTCTGGTTTCCTCTTGAACTTGACAGCCACGATGTGCGGCTCTGTAAGTCCCATCTTGCCCTGGTCCAACTCGAGAGTGTAGGATATGCGTAGCCTCTTCTGCAGAAAAGCCAGCCTGAACTGCACGTTACGCCTGGTGACTCCGGTTGCCCTGGCCAGTCCCCCAACCGTAATCCTTGAATTCATCGAAAGGGCGCGAAGCAGCCGCTTTGTATAGGCGCTATGCGGGTCGATTGGGTCGGCGGCGTCCCCGTACTCCATGAAGAAGTTTAGTATAAATAATTAAAAAACCTTTCTATTATCGACTGCACGTAATCAAAAAATCTAAATATAATCTAGAAATTTTAGCAAAATATCAAGCCGTATATATCAGGCTGAGTAGTACTTATACCGGGATCGATATGGGGAAACATCTGAAACTGGAGAGCGTCAAGGAAGGAAGCTGCGTAGCGAGGGCTATGGAAGATGTGAAGAGCCTCCTTGGAACGCAGGAGATGGCTAGGTTTCTGTACCACAACCTAGATCATGCGCTCGGAGTGGCGAAGGTGGCGAAGAGGCTGGGCGAGAAGGAGAAGCTTCCCCCGGCTGATATAGAGAACCTGGAGCTGGCCGGCCTCTACCATGACGTGGGCTACAAGCTGAGGTACAAGAACAACGAGGCGCTTGGCGCCGCGATAGCGAGGGGCTTCTTGAGGGAGATGGGCTACCCGGATTGGATAGTAGATGAGATTGAGACACTGATATTGAGCACGAGGATGCCGCCGGAGCCTGAGGGCACTAGGCAGCAGATACTCTGCGCCGCAGATCATTTCAATGCCAGCGGGCCGTCGCTCTTCGAAAAGGGCGAGCTGCTCAGGAGGGAGATCGAGGCCGAGGAAGGGTGCAAGATACCGGCGCTTGACTGGTACATAAGGCAGAGGGACTATCTCTCGGGACTCCTCGATAACGAGGCCTTCATGGAGGCGGCGAGGAGATTCGGCATGGAGGACGGGATAAGGCTGAATCTGAGGAAGCTCAACACGCTGATAGAGGACATTGCGCTGGACAACCTGCCGAGATACACGCCGCTCACCGACACCGTGTTCGGAGAGCTGAGCCCGGACAAGAGGCCCTAGGCGGGAAGCCGCCTATTCCAGCTTGCCCTGCTCCTTCGTGTACAGGATCAGCTCCGGATGCCTCCTCGGCATCGGGTTGGCCCTTATGCCGTATATGGCCTTTATGCCCCTCTCGAGCGAGATCTCGACGAGCCTCTGGGTTATCACGCCGTCGAGCACTATGGCATATGCGCCGCGTATGTCCTGCAGCGTGGTTAGCAGTTCGCGTATCGGCACCTCCTTGACTATGTTGCCGTCTGGAGCGTAGACCCTGCTCCTAAGCGAACCGGATAGCTCGACCAATCCGTTGGCCAGCTGCGCCAGAAGCGCGCTCTCGAGCACGGGCTTGGGCTGCAGGCCCGCATCCCTTGGCACCGGCTGGTCCTGCTCTATCCTCTGCAGCACCACCGGCTCCTCGCGGTCGCTGTTCAAATCCTTTATGTAAGGCCTGTCGACCTGTTCGAACATCTCCTCTCCGGGCCCCGCCGGCTCTGGCCTAGGCTCCGGCCTGGGTTCAGGCCTTGGCTCTGGCCTCATCTGCTGCGGCTGCGGGTGGCGCTGCTGGAACGGCTCCCGGTGGTCCCTCATATTCCTGTGCTCGTGCCTGTCGTTGTTCCCAGATTTGGCCCTCTCGGCCCCTAGGTACTGCTCTATGGGCACCCTGGAGCGCAGGGACTTTATCACCTCCTTCCTTGCCAGCTCCTCCACCTCCTTTCCGTCAGGAGCCTTGGCCACAAAATCAACGTCTATGGCGCTGAGAAGCGACCTTATGACGAGGTCTCCGCCCCTGTCGCCGTCGACAAACACGGTAACCTCCTTCTCGGCCGCTACGCTCACTATCGTCTTGGGTATGTTCGACGTTGCGCCGCCTATGGCTATCGCGTTGGTTATGTTGTTCCTCAGCAGGTTGATAACGTCGGCCCTGCCCTCAACGAATATGACCTCGTTGTTCTTGGCTATGTCCGGCCCAGCGGGCAGGTGGTCCGGTCCGTATTCCACTATCTCGCTGCTCTTCACCTCGTTCTGCACCAGCTCCGACAGCTCCTTGCTATCGGGTATCTCCGTAGAGAGCAGCTGCTTCATGAGAGTCTTGGCCCTGTCGAGTATCTTCCTGCGCTTCTCGGCCCGCGTGTCCTCAACCTTGTCGACCTGGAACTGCGCCTCGAAGGGACCGACTCGGTCCACGGACTCAACTGCTGCAGCAAGTATGCAGGTCTCCACGCGGTCTAGCGATGCTGGCAGGAAGAGCTTCCCGTAGGTCTTGCTCCCGCCCTGCGACACGTCGATCTCAATCCTTCCTATCTTGCCGCTCTTCTGCAGCTCCCTGAGGTCGAGCTCATCGCCGAGCAGGCCCTCTGTCTGCCCGAAGACGGCGCCGATTATGTCGGGCTTGTCGACAAGCCCCTCTATGCTGAACTTCGCCAGCACCATGTACTTTACAATGTCCAAATAAGTCTTCGCCATTCTATTCACCAATTTATTTCGTTTCTATCTCCGTTTGCCTTCCTCCTTATCTCAGCTATGGGCCCGACTATCTCTTCCATGCTTGTGGCGCCCACCCCTTTCTGCAGCCTCTTGCCTGCGGTGACGTTTATTATGCTGCTCGGATATCTCTCGCTTATCAGCGATATTGCCGTGCGCTCCTTCTCGGCCCCGTCGTGCACGTCCATCGAGACGAAGAAGATCCTGGGAGCGATTCCGAGCCTTAGGCCAGGCAGCTGTGTGACGGTCACGGCCTCTATGTTCAGTTTCCTTAGGGCCGAGACGTCGTGGTTGCCCTCAACCACCACCTTCGCGTCTGTAGCAGCGAAATCGCGCAGCGTGCCCTCTACGAACCTCGCCCTTGCCTCATCGCGCGTGCGTTGCAATCTCTTCACTGCACAGCGTCAGCTAGTAAGAAACAGGCTCCGATACCGCCTTACCCTCGGAGAAACAGAGTGAAGTTGTAAGTGCCATACTATTCTCTCTAGCCTTAAGCTGTAATACCTATTGGTCAGGATACCATTATATAGTTTTTCTATAGGTTAGCATATAGCAGGCGACTCTGTGACCAGATACGACAAAGGCGCTAGGAGCGAGAGGGAGCTTCTTAGCATGCTTGATGGCAAGGGCTACTCGGTGTTGAGGAGTGCAGGATCGGGAGTAAACGCATTGTCGCCGGACCTGGTCGCCATGAAGAAGGGCAGGTGCATAGTGATAGAGTGCAAGGCTTGGGAGAAGGGCAGCCTCAGCCTGGTGCCGGAGCAGTTCGACAAGATACTTGAATGGGAGGCGAGGACCGAATTCCCTACGTTCATCGCTTGGCGCATGAACGGCATGGGCTGGTTCTTCATAAAACCGGCGGAGTTCGAGAAGGGGAAGAGCAACTACAACATAACAAGAAAGAAGGTGCTCAGCCTGAACCGCAAACTCGATGATGCACTAGAAGCAAGTGGGTAAATATATTAAATTACCCACTTTAACTAATACATTACCCATAGACTTAAATACCATGACTTTCATATCACAAGCATGAAAGAGATAAGCGTGATGGATTCGCGGGGCAGAGTTACCGTAGGACTCAAGCTGGGAAAGAAGTTCGGCAGGAAGTTCTTTGTGGTACCGATGCCTAACGAGATTGCACTCATACCAGTTCCTGAGGATCCTGTAAAAAATTTGCAGGAGATGTGGGAAAAGGCCGGCCTGAATAAGTATACCAGAAAACAGCTTCGAAATATGGCAGAGAAGGAGGCCGAGAAGGAGGCTCTCGAAGGGTGGAGAAAAAGCCAACGCAGGATTAGAAGGTAGGTATATAAACTTTTATTGAAGTATAATATCAATGGTGTGATATTGCCATATGCAGATACCGATTTCTTTCTCGCTTTGGCGGACCGGAATGATAGGCTTAATCATGCGGCGCAGTTAGCGTACGAAACATATAAGGGTGATATTTACACCTCATTGGCCGTCGCGGTAGAATTGGTGCTTGTCGGTAAAAGGCGTGGCGCAAAGGCTCAGAACCTGATGAACGATTTGACCGCTATGGCACTTGTCGACGGGGTGGACAGGCTGCAATTGTTGCAGGCGGCAAAATACATAGATGAGCTTAATGTGGGGATATTCGATGCGTTCCATGCAGCCCTCTGCAGGAGCGAGATAATGAGTTCTGATCACGTGTATGACAGACTTGGCATAAGGAGGATTGCGCTTTCGGACTAAGAAAGGTCCACCGCTATAGGGCACTGGGCCATGTACGCGGCGTCGCCGCCTATGTAGAGCCTGTAGGGGGTTATCGAGGTGCGGTTGACCGCGCTGTAATTGAGTATGAGCGTGGGCTCGGAGCGGGTCATGTTGAGGCAGTTGGCCGTCGTGTTTGTTGCCAGGCTCACGGTGTGTCCCAGCCCTCCTATCGGGTAGGTGCAGCCCGTTCCGTTGAGCACGAAGAAGTCTATGGTAGTGGCGTTGCGGTAGTGCGCGGCGACCTGCACCGCCTGCGTGGCGCACTGCAGCACGCTGCCGGCCTGGTCCTGAGAGTAATAAGAGGCCACCACGGCTACGCGCTGCGCCGCCTGGAAGTTGCCCTTGAACGTGCTGAAAGGCACGGACAGCGATGGCAGGACTACGGCGAAGAATGCCACGAACGCCAGCAGAATCGGGACAGCGATCATAAGCGCAGTGCCTATGCCGGACCTGCCCCTGCCTGCCTTCTTGTCGTCCGTTTTTCCCTTCTCTTTTCCCTTCGAGTCATTTGCAGCCGCAGCCTTCGCCATAGGATCACCTGTTAAGGAGCATGGCGACGTAGCAGCTGTTCATGGTGCTGTCGTTGCCCGCGACGCTGACGAGAGTGCCGTATAGGGAGTAGAGGCTGATGCCGCTGTGCACGCTCGTGGTAAGCTCTATTACCGGTATGTTGGCCTTTGCGTAGAAGTTGAGGCAGTCGTCGACTGTGCTTGTGCTGTTCCCGGTCTTGCACAGGCCGTTGGAGAACGTGGCAACGACCGCTGTCTTGTTTGCCGACAGCGCCCTGGAGCTTATCGTGCTCGCGCAGGTGAGCTCATTGACGGTGCTTGTCCCGTTTATCGCCACAACCACGTAGCTCGATGCGGCGTAGGCGCTCTTGAAAGCGCCGAAAGGCGCGGAGGTGTTGGCTCCCGAGAGGAGCGAGTACGTGGCCAGGAAGTAGACAAAGACCGCAACGCCAAGTATCACAAAGATGGTGCGCCAGTTGCGCTCGGTTCGCGAGTCTGTCCTTAGCCTGCGGTGCAGCCTAAGGTATGAGCGCGCGAAGAAGAGCCCAACGACCAGCACAACGCCGATTATCAGCGAGAGTATGGCGCCGAGAAGAGGGGCCGAGGAGACGGCGCTGGGGTACGAGAGGCCGAGCGTGGATGCCAGGCCGCGTATGAACGGCGCGTCTATGCCGCGCGCTATGTCAGTGATGGTGAGCGGGGCTATAGAGTACCTGTCTATCTGCGCAGAGAGCGCATGCAGCTGGGCGTCGAGGTGCGTGAGGTTGGACAGGCCTCCGGCGGCTATCTCGGCGTTGAGGGCGAGCTGCGCAAGCGCCAGGCTGCTTATCTGCGGGGATGAGTATGCCGAGCTGGAGAACTGGATCTCGATTACCCTCGCAGTATTGTTCTTCGCTGCGCTTATTATGTCGGAATAGGTGGCGTTCAGGCTCCTGTATGTTGCCTCCACTGCCGCGTACTGCGTGGTTAGCGTTATGTTGGCCTTGGTGAAGTTGGCGTAGAAGAAGTTCGTGGTTAGGTTGTCGTAGTTGCTGACGAGCGCGTTGAGCTGCGACGACAGCGTGGCGTTGTTGACGTGGAGCAGCAGTGCCGCGCTGTTGTTGACAAGGGCGCTGTACCCAGGCACGGTGCTGTTGAGCAGCGCGTTTAGCACCGCGAGCCTCTGCTTCGATATGAGCGGATACGCGTACGTGCTCTCGTTGGCGCTTACGTTACTGGCCAGCGCGAAGATCTGCTGGTTCGAGAATGCTAGCGTGTTGAGATTGCCCATAAGCGTGCTTATGTAGGCGAGTCTCGTGTAGTTGTAGGATGTTCCGCCGCAGTAGCCGAGCGCGCTGCAGTACCAGGGCGCAATTGTCTGGTTCACGTAGCTGGCGCAGCCTGCTATCTGATTCGGGGTCACGTTGGCCGTAGGGGGGAAGATCGGGTTCTCGGATATGGTGTATGTGAGGTTGGTTATGTTCAGGAATGCGGCGTTCAGCGTTGCCACGTTCTCCAGGACGTTGCTCTTGGTTACGTTGGTGGAGGCGTTGAGGAATGCGGAAAAGCTTGCGTTGAGCCACGGGTACTGCACGGCGAACTTGACGACGCCTTGCCCAAATACCCCGGACACGCCGCCCCCCGGCGGCGTCTGGCCCGCGGTGGCTGGGCAGCTCGTGCCGGTAAGGTCGCATCGGCAGAGGGGCACGAAGAGGCAGGACTGGCAGCCGTTGGCCACGGTGCAGCCGACTCCGCTGGTAAGCCCGGTCTCGACGGCGCAGTCTGCCAGCGGCGCAGCGGACGAGGCCTCGTATAGCTGCATCTGCTTGTTCAGCAGTGTGAAGTTGACCCGGGAGAGCGAGGCCGTGAGCGTGTAGTTCCTTATTATGTTGTATATGGCAGTGGAGTTGAGCACGAGCGAGTAGGATTTGCTGTCCGTAACATTGACTATGAAGTATGGGTAGCTGTCGTTGTACATGCCCACGTAGCTGCCCCCGGAGTAGGCGAAGCCGACGGGGCTCAGCGTGCTTATAACCGCTCCGGGAACGTTGTAGCTCGCTAGCAGGGAGTTCACGGCCGGCAGGGAGTAGGCGCCGCTGGCGAAAGATAGCGAGAACAGGAGCAGGAAGAATGCAAGCAGGGGGCTTTTGCTCATAAAGACACTGGCAGGTAGATAAAGAACTCAAACTTTAAATACGTTCGTTTACCGGAAGGGACCTTTTCCGACGACAAAAAGAGCGCTGGCGCTGATGCTCTCACGCGCTGCCTGACAGCCCCTACGCCGATCCGCTCAACAGAGCCTGGATGAACTGGTTGCCAGCCTGCACTGTCTGGTTGGCGTAGTATCCTGCTACCAGTATCCTGTTGCTGCCGAACGCCTGCACTATCACGCTTCCTGTGTTGAAGC
>JAKASF010000001.1 GCA_021828295.1 Microcaldota archaeon | reverse complement strand
TCCGATCTGCACGAGTACGACCATGTCTTCTTCGGCACATATGACGAGGAGTCGAAGCCCGATCTTGAAGAGGCGATGGCCTACAGGTGGGAGAGCCTGGAGAACCTTCAGAAAGAGCTCAAAGAGAATCCGGGCAGGTTCACGCCTTGGTTGGGGGCCATGGTAGAGAAAGCGATCGCGGCTAGAAACGCAAGCTCCTAGGCTGCCGCTGCCTGCTTGGGCTTCAGCGTCATGCTTATGTCATAGGTGCCGGACAGCTTGTCCGATGCCCTTCTCAACGCCTCCCTGGCCACGTCCTTGTTCGCGCCGTCGGTCCTGAGAACGAAGACTTTGTTGCCCTTGAACACCCTGGCAGCCACGGCCGAGGGCTTGCCGAACGAGAGCGTCATCCCCTGCGAGAGCCTGTCTGCACCTGCTCCGACGGCGAACTTCTTCTCGCGCACCACGTTGTGCGGGAACGGGACCACCCTGAGGGAGTAGCCGGCGGGTATCTCGCGCTCCAGGTACATGTTAGCAGCAAGCCTCGCCGCGTTGAGCGCGTTGGAACGCAGCTGCACGTTCTGCCTCGCCTTGAGCTCGAGTTCGAGCTCGTAGTCGGGCTTGTTGACTCCCATGTTGAATATCAGCAGGCTCGTTCTTGGCAGCGCCTTGATGTAGTTCTTCTTCGGCTTCTTTATCGAGTATCTTGCCCAAGCCTGGCTGTTGATCTTGCGCACTGTCCTGCCGGGTCTAAGCTTCATGCTGACTCACCTAAATAAGCGTAGAGATGTTGTCTTGAAAGCTATTTATTGGTTTCTGCAATATGCGCTCTTTTCAAAAAGGTGCAGGAAGCCTACGGAGAGTTTCCAACTCCCCTCGTCTAAGAGAACTGGGAAGGTATATCTCGCGCAATCTGATTTCTTCCCGTCTCGCTTTGCTGCTGCTTATTGCTCCCATCTTCCTGATTAGGCGTCCAATCTGCGCCTCAACAAGATTCTCTGTAAGGTTTTTGCCGCGCAGCTCGACGTGGTACACCTCATCCTTAGGCGCTTCGGATGTAGTTATTTTCTTTGCAGGCACGCGATTACCTCGGATGAATTCGTTTATTTTCCTTACGCGACTACTTCTTCGCCGCCCCGAACCTCTTGGTGACGTCATCCCAGTTGACCACGTGCCACCATGCATCGACGTAAGAGCCGCGGTCTGAGAAGTACTGCAGATAGTAAGCATGCTCCCATATGTCCAGGCCGAGGATCGGCGTCTTGCCCTGCGTAACAGGCGAGTCCTGGTTCGGCGTGCTCGTCAGCGCGAGCTTGCCGCCATCTATGACAAGCCACTCCCAGCCAGATCCGAAGATCTTCTTCGCCGCGTCGCCGAACTGCTGCTTGAAGGCGTCGACGCTGCCGAACTGCTTGGTGAGCTCCACAAGCAGGTCGCCGGCCGGCTGCTGGTCCTTCTTGGGGCTCATCACCTGCCAAAACAATGAATGGTTGTAGAAGCCGCCGCCGTGGTTCCTGAGCGCGCCCTTTATGTCTTCGGGGGCGCTAGCGTACGTCTTGAGTATCTCCTCTATGCTCTTGCCGCTCCACTCCGCATGCTTCTCTATCGCGGCGTTGAGGTTGTTCGTATAGCCGACGTGGTGCTTGTCGTGGTGCAGCTTCATTATCTGCTCGGATATGTACGGTTCAAGCGCGTTGTACGCATAAGGCAGAGCTGGCACTTCAAATTTCGCTATTGTATCACCAAGTTATATCCTGGCTGGAAAAGTATTTAACACTTGAGCGGGACGGCATCACAATTAGTCTATGACCTTGATCCCTCTAAGTGTTTTGAACTCCCTGTCGAAAGTTGCTATATTGCCTATTCTAGCGCTGTTGAGCGTGTTTATTATTGTGCAGTCTGTAAAGCTGAACTTAGTGGATCTCTGCTGCTTGAAAATGGTCCATGACATGGAGAACGCCCCGCTTCCCACAGGGAGAATTTCTGCGCTTTTTCCAAGAAGCTCTCCAAATTTTATTGTCTTTTGGAGATCTTTTGTTAAATGCAGAAGCAGCGTTAGCGTTTCATCAAACACGTATTCTGAAGTGTATGCATGCCCAAATTTGCCTGCAAACAATTCTTTCCTTATCCTGACAGCCTCCTCGTGCCTATCGTCTTCCTCTAAGCAAAAAGCAACAAAAAAGCTAGTGTCTAGGAATATCATTATAGCTCCCGTATAATATGTCGTCTACATGTTCGCTCCAGTTGCCTTTTCTGCCCATCTTTATGAAGCCCTCCAGAGCCATCAGGTTTCTGATGTCTTTTTTCTTTTTTGAGCCTTTTTCCATCCACAGCTCCATGGCGCTTGTTAGAGCCGCACCAACGTTAAGCCCTCTCTCTAGCGCCTTTCGTCTAAATCTGGCATAGGCCTCCTTGTCCACATTCCTCGCAACAAGGACATCCTTCTTCATATTGTATAACATGTATTACAACTGATATAAATCTTTGCTTTTGGAGGCTCGAGTATGCCTATGGCCGGAAAAGCTTATATACTTTTACTTAAATAAATGATTAGATATTGAGGTAAATAAATGAGAAGAGAGAGTTATGCAGCTACGGTCGTCGCGGTGGTAAAACGGTATGCGAAGATAATGTGGCTGCTGCTTATGCTGTTCTCCGGAAAATCCTACGCAGCAGCATTTTCGTTTGACATAATCGGCACGCTTACGGGCATACAGAATCTCCTTGCTCATCTCGGCCCGGTGCTGAGCGCCGTGCTCTTCATCGTGGCCGGAATCTTCTATGCCATAGGGCAGCTCTTCCCGGCAACGAAGAGGGCAAACTTCCATTCCACGGCCATAGATATACTTGTGGGTGCGATAATCGTGGCGGTGCTGTCAGTGGCCTCGAACGGCCTGGCGCTTGCTTCGACCCACCTTCTTACCAACATAACCAACGTGTCTGTGTGACGATCCTCTCGGCCCCTTTCGGACTGTACGGGTTGAACATATCCGTGATTCTTGTCAGCATCATGCTGACCATAGGTGGAGTGCTGCTGGGCTGCGGCTACGCCATGAACGACAGGAGGCTCAAAGAATGGGGGAAGAACGAGATAATGCAGTCCTTGTTCAACGGCGCGCTCGTCGGAGGTTTCCTGGTGCTTTTTGCCAACGGCGGCGTTGTCGGCTCCTTTGTCAACGCAGCGGTGCTCTCCAACGGCACACGGCTCAGCTGCAGCCAATCTCTGCAGTACAACGCGGCCATCTGCTTCGCGTACGATTACCTCATAGGGCCGGGCCAGTACTACTACCTTGGCAGCTACCACTACTCGGTGCTGGGCAGCATCACGCTCCTGATAATAGGGCTCACATCGCTGTATGCGGCGCTTGGCGTCTTCAGGCTCTTTCTGAGTCCGGTGCTTGCACAGGTGCAGAGCGCGATACAGGCTCTTGGGGCCGCAGCCGTGAGCGCGACTGTCCAGGCGTCGGTCCTGATTTTCGTAGCGGCAAGCGCGCTCACCCTCATCCTTCCGCTGGGGCTTGTACTGCGCACCTTCTACCCCACCAGAAAGACTGGCGGTTTCCTGATAGCGCTCGCGATAGGCTTCTACATCGTATTCCCAATGACCTACCTGCTCAATGCCGGCATAGCAAACGCATATACGCTCGTATCCAACCAGACAAGCCTCTCTACGCTCTCGTTGAACACGAGTAACGTGGAAAGCAGCGTGATGGCCTACGCGAACCAGGGAGCCAACGGAACGGGAATCGTGGGCAGCCTTGAGGACATCGGGGGAGCCGTTTCGAAGCAGATATCTAACCTCGTGAGCTACACGTTTGGCATTATTGCCTACTTCATAATGAACTCTTTTGTGCTGCCCGCTTTCAGCCTCATGCTCACCGCAATATCGGTGAAGGAGCTTGCCACGCTGCTCGGTTCGGACAACTTCTTCGGGAAGTTCAACCTCTTGTGATCTTATGACGAAACTTGAAGTAAGGAACGCATTTTACTCTTACGCATTCTACTCGCTTGCTGGAGTCATTTTCGTCTCAGCGCTTTTGATGCAGAGCGGAGCACTGGTGCTTCTCTCGGTGGTGCTGCTCCTCGCCTCGGCTCTCTACTTCCGCTCCGGACACGTGATCAACAACCTCCTGCTGAGGCGCGGGAGCGTGATAGAGATAAGCGACGGCTATACGCTCAGCGAGGACCTGTCAGCCGCAGTCAAGAAGATCGGGAATGAATATCATGCGGTTTCGTGCGTGCTCCTCAGCGGCGACCCTGGAGAGAGAAACGGCGAGCACCTGGAGACGCTTGTGGCAAAGGCAGATTTCCCGTTCGAGTTCGGCCTAGGTGTGAGAAGCGTCGAACACGTACGCATACTCGACGCCCTAGAGGAAAAGAGGAGACTCAAAGAGATAGAGCTTGCCAGGACGGACCCGAAGAAGCAGGACAGGATCAACGGGCTGAGGAGAGAACTGAGCACAATTGAGAGCGAGATACGCAGTGTGCGCGGAGAAAAACTGCTGAGTTTGAGCATGTGCTTGAAGACATTCGCCAGGTCTCAGAGCGGAATCGACGCGGCGCGGGAAGCTTCCAGGAACGCGGGGATAATGGCGGACTCGTTCTCCTCGATGCTGGGCTTCGAGCACGAGGTGCTAAAGGGCGAGGCGCTGCTGCAGGAGCTGGAGACGGGGTTGGGAGCTGCATGAGAGCCGATGGCGGATTTGCAAAGGTCTCGTATGCCGCAGACCTAATCAGATTCCCGGACACTGGCGCACAGGGGACAGCGCGTGCAATAGAATCTGCAAGAAGCGGGGTGCTGATAGGCGGGACGAGAGGCCTCCCTTACTTCCTTGACCTCAACAACGCAGTAAACCCACATGTGTTTGTATGCGGGATAACTGGCAGCGGAAAAACCTATCTCATGCGCAGCCTTATGCTCAAGCTCGCCCAGATAGCGGGAGCGACGATCGTCCTGGTAGATTTCACCGGGGAGTACAAAGCCCTTGTAGATCAGGCGGGAGAGGAACGGGCCGACCCGAAATTGGCGGATTCGTTGTTAGCAAAAAAGGTTTCTGGGATAGTCTATATCAACCTTGCAGACTCCGGAAACCAGCGGATCCGAGCCTCCATAGCCGATGATGTCCTCACCAGTATGATAGAGGGAATGCGCATGCGCGCAGCGAACGGAAAGCGCGTCTATATCATGTTGGACGAGGCGTGGAAGCTTCTGGAGCGCAGCAAGGCGTTGCAGACCCTGCTCCGCGAGGGCAGGAAGTACGGCTACGGCCTGATCTTCTCCTCGCAGCTCGTCGAGGACGTAGACCTAGCAATGCTGTCAAACGCAGCAACGCTCTTCATCTTCAGGCTTCAGAACAGGCAGGGACTAAGCAGGCTCGCGGCAAACTACGGACTGAGGAGCGGGCAGATTGAAACGATACAGGGATTGGGAGTTGGAAGCTGCGCCGCTCTGCAGACGCTCGTCTCTGGGAAGAGGGAGTTCTGCCTAATCAAGAACGTGCATGGGATTATGCTCGATGACATTGTTAGGTTAAACGCGGGTGGTGCGACGAGACACGAGATAGCCAGATCTAAACTTGAAGAGGCGGTATGCGAGGCATGCAGCGAGGGTGACGCGCAGGAGGCATTGCGCGCGGGAGAGAGGAACGGCTATGTCGACCTTTCGGCGCTGATAGTGTTCCTTCTCGGCAGGGGGGCAAACCGTAGAAGACTTCTCGCCGCGCTTAGGAAACTTGGAATAGGCGAGGACGAGCTGGCTGACTCCTTCGCGGCCGCAGTGGCATCTCAACGGTTGAATGAATGAGCGTCAAACTAAACATGGGCAGGAAGAGCTACCTGTTCAGCAGGATAAGCGTGGGGGCAAAGCCCATGTCCAGCTTTGCAAGAATCAAGGAATGCCTAAGGCCCTACCCATCGATGGAGCTGGAACGCGACGGTAATTCGCTTGCTTATGTAATAGGAGAGAAGGATGGCAGGGATCACTTTTTCTTGCTTGAACTTGACAAAGAAAGCATTGCAGTAAGCATCTACTCGAAACATACTCCGATGCGCCATCTTCAGGAAGCCATGCTGAGGCTTCTGGGAGTGCTGCACACCCTCTCAAGCTGCTATGACGTTGAGATGAACTCCCTTTACCCGTATCTGATAATGACAATCGCGGAGCAGCAGCTCGATACCATGCAATACGCCAGAAGTCAGACGAGAGATGCAATCCCTGACACGATACTTTCGCGGAGGCTTATGGCGACGCTCAGCGAGAACGCGTCGCTTAAGGAGGAGCGGAGCAAACTGGCCGAGACTCTCAAGAGGGTGGTGCTGAGAGCCGTTGTGCTGTCCAGTTTCTCTGACCACAGTGTGGGAAGCATTGCTGGACGGCTGGGAATAGGCAAGAAGGAGGTCGTGGCGGCGCTCGATGGAGCCGAGAGCGCCGGTTATAGGGTGGTGAGCACTGGAAAAGGCACCTTCAAGCTAGTGAGACTATGAACAGCGTGATCTATGGTTATGTACTGCAGTTCCTGCCGGTGATCGGAGGCATCGCTTTTGTGGCGGTCGCCAGGTCCGTGGCCCTGACCAGGGATCGCATAACGGTTATAGCTGCAGAGACGCGTGAAGGTGTTTGTTTGGGCAATGGCGCAAGCGAAGGCTGCGATGCAGCCTGCACTACTAGAGACGCCATGTTTGAGAGCGAGGCGCATGACAGGCTGCTCGTTGCCGGCCTGCTTAAACGCAACGAATTCGGAGAGGTCATGAGAATCGATGCATTCCGTAAACTGGGAATTGCCGAAGTCGCATGGTTTTCGCGTCATTTTGAGACAGCGACGGCACGGACAGAGCCTCGACTGACGCTGTTTGTCAGAGACGAGATTGAGCTGCTCGCTCACCTTTACTTCGGCAGAGAATCGGGGGTGCTCGTACAGTATCTGGCGGGATACGCGCTTGATGTTGAGGCTGTATAGAATGGACATGCTGAGCATCTTCGTAGTCTCGGTGTTGGACGCAAGCGCGATTGCATCCAGCGCATACGTTACCGTCGCGATGGCGTGCCGCCTTGCCGGCAAGAGAAACGACACGCTGCAGAAGCAGATGCTGGGATTCATTCTGCTCTTCTTTTCCGCAATCTTAGTCTACATGGTGATATAGCGCACAACATGCGAAAGATCTACAAGCGTGGCACAATGGAGAACAGGCCTGCGATAGCGTGCGTACTGTTTGCGAGTCTTATCTGCACAGGAGCGACGGCGCTCGTACTGCTCCAAGCGACCGAATACCTATCGGTTGCTGTGATCGCGGCAGCGGCAGGCAGCATTGCACTGGTATGGCGCATTAAACCCTACGAGGCGAGCGGCAGCGGTAAACACATGGTCGCGCTGCTTGCAGTAAATCTGCTAATCCTCATATGCATCGCCGCGCTTTTTTGAGTGCCAAGGCGAAGGCGCACTTTATTAAAAATGCTGATAGCAATCATATCGATGATTTTGAACCGTGCCGCTCTTTTGCTTCTGGCTAGCCTGCTCGTGGTGAGCATATTGACCGGTGCGTTACCTGCAGCCAACCTCACAGGCAACAGCACAACAACAAGGAACACTACAACAAAAATCACTACCACTACAAGGAACACGACCACTACAAAGAGCACTACTACGACAAGGAACAGCACAAGCATATCGACGAGTGTTACTGTCAGCAGCACGGTCACCACGAAGAACACCACGAGCACAAGGAACACGACCAGTTCCTCCACAACGTTATCGATATCGGTAATCACTACTGCAAATGCCATAGCAAACACCACGCGCCCCACTTCTATACAAGCTACCACAACGGCTGCTGCAAGCTCGATCAACACGACCAACAAAACGTCCGCGAAGAACACCACGACAGTGATCACTAGCACGGTTCAGCCGCGAAGCACAGCGGGTAATTCCTCGACAACGCCGAGGACCACAAGCCTGCAAGCGACCATCACAATAAACTCTTCTACAGCACAGCACACAACTTCTGCAACCACGACAGTGGCACCGTACTGCTCAGGAGGGGCGGTATACAATTCAGCGCTGGGCTCATGCAGATGCCCGGTTGGCGAGTACTCACAGCTTGGTGGCACATGCGCAACTGGCACTCCTCTCTGCTCTGGAGGGAGCGTCTACAGGTCCGCAGCCAACGTCTGTGCGTGCCCAAGCAGCGAATACTTCAACGGCACCGCGTGCGTAGTCCCTGTCGCTATCACTTATCCTTCCAACGCCGTGTATCCAACTAACGTGCCGATAATCAGGAACGCAACCCTCGTCTCCTCGCTGCCGCAGGGAACAGTGGCGAACGTATCGGCCAGCATAGGTATCCAGATACAGACCACTGCAAACTCAATAGCTAGCAGCGTCAACGGAATCTCGGTAAAGCTTGCATGCATAAGCTGCTCTGCGGCCACAGGTAACGCTACCGCGAACGGAACCATAGAGGGTTTCGTGGGTAATGGCACGCTTTCCACTACCGCCAATGCGATAGCCCAGAACGCTATTCTGCTGCGCGGGCTTGTGGTCAACTACACGCCCCACGGTTATACCCCAGATCTCAACACGAGCAACATAACCGAGCGCGGCAACTCGACCTACGTAGCGAAGTGGGTAGCTGCAGGCAACTCATCAACTGTGGTAGTGAACATAAGCGCAATCAAGACAGCGGCGTCCAGCCCACAAACTCTGGGCTCGGTGCCCCTGGTGCAGAGGGTTGCAGTTCCTCTCATAAAGCAAGCTTTTGAGAACACGACCGTGGTCAACAAGACCACCACGCAGCAGATCTACGTTGCGCAGACGCTGGCAGGCAACAAGACAACTACGAGGTACGTCCCGGCGAACGTTACGACTTACGGCTCTGAAAGCGCCGCGGTTGTGAGCATAAGCAACGTGCAGAACGGATTCGCCACTAAGGTCAACGTGACCGGATCCGGAATTCCTGTGAGGAGCGTCAACTTCTCGGTAAGGAACAACTTCACCGCAAGCGCGATATCGATCAAATCGTATACGTCTGCAAACCAGCTGGGATCCGCTGGCGCGACGCTCCCCGCGCCGCCAGGCAAAGCGGCCGGCTATATCGCTGTAAACAGCACCATAGGCGACGCAAACGTAAGGAACGTAAACTACACCTTCAATGTGACAAGGACATGGATGCTCAACAACAACGTCAGTCCTGAAAACCTCTCGCTCTACAGGTACAATGTCAGCACCAGCTCCTGGACAAAGTTGAAGACCACGTTGGTTTCCTCGAACTCGACCTCCTACTTATACAGAGCCAGCTCCCCAGGCATGTCGTTCTACGCGATAACCGGATCGCCGTTCAACATAACGGCTGCCAACGTTGCGATAACTATACGACCCACCAACTCCAGCACTAACTCTACGGCCAGCAACGCAGCATCCCCGTACGGATCTCTTACTCAGACAGCCATAGTCGTGGCTGTAATAGCCATGATAATAATCTTCCTGATACTCGGCAGGCCTCCCGCCCGCTCCTACGGCCAGGCCCAAGACGATGGACACCTGCCCGAAACCCCGCAGGGTCCCGAACCTGCGAAGCAGACTAACTACTAGGCGCTTATGTCGACGGTCTCAAAGACCGCTCCAGGAAAAGATTTCAACAGCGAGTTTGCATTCGCTTTCGCTTCTGTTTCCTCCTCTTTGGAGGCGAACCCGAACACAACCCTGTGCACCCCGATGTTGTTTATCGTGAGCCCCACATCGCCGAGCGCCTCGTTGAGGCTGAGCAGCTGTATGGAGTAGGTGGCGAACTGCTCCAGTCCCGCTCTGGATATTATCTCTGGAACCGGAACCTCGGACGGCTTCGAGACGAGCAGCGCGAACCTCTCGTGATCCATATCGGGAACGGCTATCGCGCTCGTGTCTATCACCTCTACACGCACGCCGACGTTTCTACCCGTGAGTTCCAGCACAGCCTCACGCAGTTTCTGGAGGGCTTTGAGCTGCACTTCCGCGTTCACCTCGGTTTCAAGCACTGCCCTGTCGGCCCACTTCAGGAGCTTGAACTGACTGAATAGCGTATCCCTTGTGCGCTCTCCGTATTTCGATTCGTTGCCTCTCCTCGCATCGTCGACGGCGCCCATAGCTCCGCAATCGGTATGCACGCGTGCCACTATCTCCTTTACGCCAGGATTCCTGCGGACAAGCTCTGCGATAGTGCCTCCCATCGAGGCTATGTTGCAGCCTGCATTGCTTACGTGTATGCCGCCGCCCAGCTCCTCTATCTTTTGGGGCAGTCTGCGGTCCATGCATGTTGCTACTATTCTCCCCGGCATGCGAGATCACGACTCAAAGCATAGTGTTTTTGACTGGTATTTATTCTTTCGCTTGAATGAGTGGGCCCGGAGAGATTTGAACTCTCGACCTCCCGATTATCAGTCGGGCGCTCCAACCAGGCTAAGCTACGAGCCCTCTCCTTATCTCTTCATGCTTCAGATTATATTGCTTTCCTCAAGCCCAGAGGAGCTTGTAGGAGAAGCACTGCGCCGCGAGCAGTTTCTGCTCCACGGTAGAGTTGTGGCTCGACGAGAAAGGCAGGTTGGCCAACCACGAGTATACGGGGTCGTAGCTGCCGCACGTGAGGTTCTCCGCGGGCAGGTCCGCAGCGGGCACTATCAGGTACGCTGACGCGGTTGTCTCCGAAGAGTTCGATAGCACAAGCTCGAGGTTAGTGTTGTACACGAGGAACTCGGTGCTGTTCGATACAAGATCGAATTCTGTCTCCGCCGCGCCCCGAGCGTTGAAGAAGCGCATCTCGCCCAGAACGATGTTGTGCGACTGAAGGCCAGAAACCACATTGCTGTTTGGAACCGTCACGAAGAGCAGCACGGGCTCGATGCTGCTTATAGAGGCATTGGTCAGTGTTATGAATACGCTTGTGCCGTTCGGCGTGGCGACCGCGAGGCTGGTGAAGTTGCCCCTGTTTATGAGAGACTGTATGCCGCCCGACACGAGAGGATTGGAGTAGTTGAACGGCTGGCTGTTCTGGAAGGCCATCGGCGAGATTAGGAATGCCGAAGAGTAGTTCAGCGTGATAAGCACGTAGACCGCGCAGAAGGCAAAGGCGGCAGCGGCGGGCCAGGGAGAGACATGCTCAGCTCTCGGTTTCCTCCTGCTGCGCGAGAGCTTCTCTATCGCGAGGCCGAAGAAGCCTGCAATCATGATCATGACCACTATGTCGATGTAGAAGAGAAGCACACCTATGAATGTGTGGATCAGCGCCGCTGTTGTGTTCGGACCGTAGCCCAGCCAGACCAGCGAGATGCCGAGCATCCTCGCCAGGTTGAGGACGAAGAGCAGCGCTACGCCGCTTGCGGCCCAGAGCGCCCTCCTCTTCACCGTGCCGTTGTACAGGTATGCGACAGGGACAAGGAAGAGCGCGAGCGCGATGAACGTGCCTATGCTCACGCACGCCTGGCCTATGCCTATGCTATAACCGTTGGCGCTTATCGTGATAGGTGCTGTATAGCTTACCCCGCTTATGAAGAGTCTTATCACGGAGTAGACGAGTGCGCTGTTTGCCTGGGTGAACGCGCCAGCCTGTACAAGTATCGGGTAGAGGACCATTGGAGACGCTAGCAGGGAGTATACCAGAGCCACGCGAAACTTTGAGATATTGCTTATCCCGAACAGCAGGCAGATTGAAGCGGCGAGAGCCAGGGGCATGAGCAGCATATCGGCCCTGAAGCTGATGAAGAAGAAGGTGAAGTACACCCTGAGCACGAGAGTCAATGCGATGAAGGCTGCGAATGCGGCAATGCCTACAAGCGCGCTCCTTTTATCGACATTGGGAACTGGTTTTGATTTCATCGAGAAGAGGACAAGGAGCGGCAGCATCAGTATAGGCACGATGACGTACGTTGATGGGTCGGTGTCGCTTATCGCCGTCTGGGTTATGAAGAGCGAAGTGGACAGAAGGAGTACTGTCGCCGCGATGAGGAGCAGGGCCGCGAACCTGGCGTTGTAGCGCATCTTATCATTCAACCTTGTCCTCAGCCGATATAGACTTCATCACGAGTCAGTAGTTACTCTGTTCTTCACAGGACACGCTAATAAGGAAATTAGCATTATATAAACATATTGAGAACCTTGAGCATGGCGCGCGCCAGATTCAAGTACATGCCGCACACTGCGGACGTGGAGTTCATCGCCTACGGCAGGAGCTTCAAAGGCCTGCTAGAGAACGCCGCGCTCGCCATGCTTGGAGTGATGTTCGACGCCGGTAAGATAAGGAGGGATGCGGCAAAGGCAAGAACGGCCAGGATAACAGAGCGGGCTACGAACGAGGAGGACATGCTCTGGTTCGCGCTCCAGAAGATTGTCTCGAAGGTCGACGAGAAGAAGCTGAACGCTTTCGGCTTCAAGGTGAACATGATAAGCAAGAGCGCGGCGGGCATGGTGCTGCACGGCTGCATCTTCTACAAGCGCACGAAGCGGTACGCGGCGCTGCTCGATGTAAAGGGAGTGACCCCGCACGGCCTGAAAATAAGCAGAGGCAAGAACGGCTATTCTGCCAGGGTAACCGTAGACGTGTGAAAGCCTGCGCCCCAGCGGGACCCGGCACGGTAAGCAACGCTTTAAAGAATATGCATTGTATGCTAATCGGTGTTACTGTGGCTAAAAAGAGCTCTATGGCACAGATCGGCGGGGTCCTCACCTTCTTGGGCTCCTTGGTGTACCTCTACGTGTTCTTCACGTGGTACGGCGGCGGCGCTGCGGCCGGAAGCTGGCTGAACGCGGCGGCGTTCTTGGCTCCGATAATAGTCGGGGTGGCGCTGTTCTTCGCTGTGACCCTGTTCTTCACAGGGATAGGGACGATCGCAGGGAAGGCGCAGGTGAAGCAGGACATGGCGTGGAGATTCGTGAGCACGGCCGCGATAACCTTCGTGATAATAAGCGGGGGCACGGGCTGGTTCTACTGGAGCGTTCTTGCGCTTCTGCTCACGTTCATAGGCGCGATGCTGTCTTACTGAAAGCGGCTTTTTGTTTTCCGCTTTCCTTTTTTTCTTTTCTCTCGGGAGCAGCAGAGCCAGGAGAGGGAGTTGAACCCTCCTTTACCGCTCTGCAGGCGGTCGCATAGCCGATCTGCCATCCTGGCGCGATGTCTATTTAATCCTTATCAGGGGAATATTTTAAAGGGAGGAGGTACATTTGCCAGCTCTATTCGAAGCATTGCCAAAGGAGTTTGTCTCTGACGCGCAGTTCTACGAATACAAGACGCCTGTAACGGAGACGATGGACAAGGTAAGGAAGCTGGGCGTGGTGGTGGTGCTCCGCGACAGGGAGTACTTTGGCCTGGTGGACGACAGGTCGCTGTTCAGGGAGCAGGCGATCGGCCCGCTCAAGTTCTCCAAGAGCCTGCCTGTGGGCAAGTTCGCGCGGAAGCTTCCGGTTCTCGATTCCAGCACCTCTCTCGGCATGCTGATCAACTACTTCCACGACTTCTCCGCCAAGGCGCTGCCCTACCAGGAGGGAAGCAGGATAACGGGGGTGGTGAGGCGCGACGTAGTGGTAAGCACCATACTCTCGCTGCACATGCTGGCCAAGGCCAAGGTGGCGGACATGATGTCCTCGCCGATAATCTCCATACCCCAGGACTCGAGCATGGCCCAGGCAAGAAACGCGATGGAGAAGAACAAGATAGCGAGGGTGGTGGTGCTCGATGCCAAGGGCAGGCTCTCCGGGGTCATATCCCAGAGGGACATAGCAGACAGGCTTACCAAACCAGAGGAGAGGCTTCCGGAGAGGAAGTCGTACGCCTTCTCGCCGTCCAACATCTCTGCTGCGAGCATAATGCGCGCTCCGGTATACACGATAGACGCGGACAGGCGCGCAGAAGACGCGGCGAAGATGCTCCTGGAGAACAGGATATCAGCGCTGGTTGTCACAAAGAACTCTGTGCCGGTGGGCGTGGTCTCCATCAGGGACATAATAGAGAGCGCTGCAGCGGCAACAGCGAAGACGCAGAGCAGGGTGATGGTCTCCGGGCTGGACGAGTACACCGGGGACTACGAGCAGGCGATACGCGACAGCATGAACAGGCTCGTAAGCAAGATAGACAGGTTCGGGCACAACGAGGTCGATTACGTCTCTGTGAACGTCAAGAGGCACAGGGAGAGGAACTATGAGCTGCACGCGAGGCTCGCGCTGCGGAAGCGGGGCGTGGTGTTTGCGCATGCGAACGGCTACAACCTCGAGAGCACGCTCGACGCGCTCCTCGACAGCATCTACAAACGCGTGCGCACCAGGAAGGAGAGCTTCCTCAGCAATAGGAGGCTTGCGGAGAGACACTATGAGGAACGGGAGTAAAAGGCTTCAGTCGAGCTTCGAGCTGCTCGTGACGCTAGCCTTCGGGCTCGCGATACTGCTGCCTCTGGTGATAATAGCTTTCATACAGCTGGCGAGCACGAACACTAACCTGTCGGCCATACAGTCCCAGCAGGCGGCGAGCAAGCTGGCCAGCACGGCCACGCTCATAGGCAGCCAGGGACCGCCGGCAAAGCAGCTGGTGCAGATACAGGTACCTCCAAACGTGAGGTTCATCTACGTCGGCAATGTGAACAACACGATAGGGCACGAGGTCATATTCGTGATAACGTCGCCCTCGGGCCTCAGCTACATCACCGCGTACACGCCGGTGAACGTGAGCGGCTCCCTAGGAGGCATAACGTCCACTGGAACCTACCTGGTGAACGTGACCTCGGTAGCTTCGTGCCCGAGCAACAACGCGGTGCCGTGCGTGTACCTCACCCCCAAGGTATGAGATGCCTGGAAAGAAATTGCAGATAGCTCTGGAATTCATGATTATCTTCGCATTCGTGCTCGTGGTCTTTCTCTTCCTCTTCTCCCTGATCGCCACGCAGAGGGCGCAGACGCTCAGCAGCCAGCTCTTCTCGCAGGAGCAGCTCGTGGCACAGAGCATAGCGGCGCAGATGGACACGGCTCTGCAGGCAGGCAACGGCTACACAGCCAGGGTCCCGATAACAGGAGATGTGGGCACGCTTGCGTACCAGCTGCTGATAACTAAGAACGGAGAGGTGATAGTGAACGCGAGCGTGGGCAGCCAGGCGATCCAGGCGTATGCGTTCAGCACAGTGAAGAACGTGGCATCGAGCAGCTCGTACCTCCAGCCCGGCACCTTCTACTACAACCTTCCGATAGCGAACGGCACGCTCTACATACAGAACTCGTTCGGGACCATATGCGTCGATTACAACTGCCCGAACGCGAGCGTTCAGGCAGCCAACGTGAGTCTCTCATCGCAGTCAGCGCACGCTGCGCTCTTCAACGGACAAACCAGCGTCATCACCGTCGCTGATACCCCTGCTCTGCGATTTGCGTCGAGTCCTTTCTCTTATTCTGCGTGGCTCTATGAGAACTCGCATAGTGACTGCCAATCAATGCTATCGAAGCTGGGGTCGAGCTCTGGATATGAGTTTCGCTACTGCGGAGCGAGCGATGTGCTCGAATTGCTTATAGGAGACGGCTCGAGCTATGCCTATGTACAATCATCCAGCGTGGTGCTGCGCGAAGGCGCCTGGTACTATGTCGTGATAACGAATAACGGAAACAACCAGGTTTGCTTCTACATAAACGGGGCGCTGCTTGGAGGCTCGTGCGTCTCATACGCGAAGACCTACTCGGCCTCTTCAAATCCGGTTCTGATCGGGCAGGAAAACGGCGCAGGTTCGACGTACTGGAACGGCGGAATGAGCAACGTCCAGGTCTACAATGCGGTCCTTTCGTCAAGCCAGGTTCAGTCCCTGTATTCGCAGGGAATAACAAGCCCTCCGATACTTGCCGCGAATGTCATAGGCTGGTGGCCGCTAAACGGGAACGCGAACGACTACAGCGGGCAGGGAAACAACGGAGTCGTTAGCGGACCGCTGCTCTTCACTACAGTCGCGGAGCTCTTTGCGAACGTCACCAACCAGGCGGGATACGCGATTGCCAACGACCTTGTCGGGTTCACTACCACTCTTGGAAACCTTAACGGGAACGCCCATGCAACCTCAAACTACACCAACACTGCGGGAATAGCGGTGGCCTTCCTAACGCAGAACCTGACGAACGGCCAGGCTGTTGTCAAGGCAACGGCATACAACGGCAACACCGCCCTGGACGGCAACCTCATAGGCTGGTGGCCGCTCAACCTCGGGCAGGGCAACGCGGCCTCTGACGCGAGCGGCGGCGGCAGCTCGGGCTCACTGCTTGGGGGAGCGGGATGGGGCAACCCCAACTCTGTGGCTGATTTCGACGGCAACACGAGCTACATTGCTCCAGCGAACACGGCGTTGCTGCAACCATCGTCAGCAATAACGTATTCTGCTTGGATCGATCCGCAGTACGAGTCAACGGCCAGCGGCACCGCCGGAAGGTGCCAGAGGGTGATGCAGAACGGAGCCGACGGCGGGGGAGGCTGGCAGATGGATTTCGACTGCGGCAGCTCACCGTCGACTGCGGCCGATTGCGCGGTCCATACCTCCAGCGGCAATTCTGGATCCAGCAACTCGATCACCCCGTCTCTGGTACTGGGGAAGTGGTACATGGTGACCTGCGAATACAACTCTGTCACGAACGTGGTGTCCACGTACCTGAACGGAGTTCTCGCGCAGTCTTACACGTACAGCGGCGGCGCAATCACGTACGGAGGCACCGCGGTCCCATACATTGGAACAGACGACAGCAAGAAATCCGGACAGTACTTCAGCGGCGGCATGGCTGATGCGCAGGTGTACAACTCGCTCCTCACGCAATCGCAGCTGCAACAGCTCTACCAGCAGGGAGTATCAGGTGTGCCGCCAACAAATGCGGGACTGGTGGGCTGGTGGCCCCTTGCAGGAGACGCGCTCGACTATTCTGGCGACGGGCTCAACGGCACCATATACGGCAACCTTGGATTCACCGCAAGCCCCACGACGACAGGCGCGATAAGCAACTCGAGCGGGGTGCTTGCCGCGAGCTTCAACGCCGTGAGCGGGGGAAGCTACGTGAGCGTGCCCCTTTCGGGATCGCTGAACGTTGCCAGCGACATAGCGGTGTCTATCTGGCTGATTCCAAGCAATATAGTGCAATCCGACGCCCTGCAGATGAACTACGGCTCCGGAGGTGGATATACGATGTACATAAGGTCGACCGGCGTGGCCGGATTCTCCGCGCAGAACCAGGCATTTCCTTCGACCGCGCAGGCGCTGCAGGCCAACACGCTGTACAATCTCGTGGGCACCTACGATGGCTCCACGTTCAAGATATTCGTAAACGGCGTCTACGACGGCTCGCTCTCCCTAGCCACGACGTTCAACAACATAGGCCCGCTCGAGATAGGCAGGGGCAACGACGGCGCCTTCGTTGGCAACGTGCTCAACGTCCAGGTGTACAGCACAACGCTGAACTCGAACCAGATCGCGCAGATCTACAGCAGGGGAGCGGAGGGAGCGCCTATAAGCAACACGAGCCTCGTGGGGTGGTGGCCGCTAAACGGGAATGCGAACGACTATTCTGGCAGGGGCAACAACGGAACCGCATCCAACGTCATGTACTACTCGCACACGGTATCGCTACCCGCGCAGCCCAGCGTGTTCGCAGGAACCGGTGTCAGCCTCAACGGCCAGAACGGCTACATAAAAGTGCCGCAATATGTCAACCCCACAGCTGCATTCACTGTCACGGCGTGGATGAAAGCAGGCTACTCTAGCGGCTCGCCCTCGATACTGTACCACGGCTACGTGGGCAGCTCCGCGGGCTTCGACTTCCGCATGGAGAACGGCGGCGAACTGGCATGCGGGGTCAACGGAGGGGGCGGAAACGCCAGGTACGACAGCACGGGCTCGTACGCGGACAGCAGATGGCACTTCGTGGCGTGCACTTTCCTGTCGGGGCAGTACGTCACAACCTACGCCGATGGCGCAGTGGCCTCCACAGGCAGCGCGTCTGGAATCGGAAGCGTGGCGAACAGCAACCCGTTCTACATAGGGGCCGACGGAACGGCCAACGACTACCTCAACGGCACGCTCGCCGACGTACAGCTATACAACATTCCGCTCACGCAGCCGCAGATACAGCAGCTGTACAACGCGCAGTCGCCTCCAAGCGCATACGCGCTCATCCCACTGAGTTGGTCACCATGAAAGCCCAATTCTGGTCGTTTGACGTCATATTCGCCATGATCATATTCGGGTCTGCGCTCATACTGCTCACGTTTGTCTGGGTGAACATAAGCGGCCAGTACAGCACGGCATACGGCCTCGGGCTCCAGACGATGCAGGCACAGCTGCAGAGCCTCCAGGGCCGGGTCCTGACGCGGGGCACGCCGCAGAACTGGAACTCGGCGATTAACGTGACCAACACGCTCACGTGGTCCAACGTCAGCATCGGGCTCGGCACAGGGAGCGGGAGCCAGCTCTCCCCCGGCAAGATAGCGGCGCTAGCGGCCATGAGCAACTACAACACGCTGACATACGAATCTACAAAGCAGCTGCTGGGCGTGGGCTACGACTGGTACATAGCAATAAACTCGAGCAACTCGACGCTCGCGATGGGCCTGTATCCCTACACGAGGAACCCGTACGCCATACAGGTTGCAAGACAGTCTGCTGTTCTCAATGGCGTTCCTGTAAGCGTACTGATAATAATCTGGACTAACAAGAGCTTTGGTGTTGGCTGATGAAGGGCATAGTATTCACGATGGATGCGATATTCGCGCTCGTAATAGCGATAGTAGGGATATCGGTCCTGCTGCTGTTCAACTACTACAGCCCGACCGCGTACAGCCTGCACTACTCGAATGCGCAGGCGATATTGGCGAACCTCGCCGGCACAACCGTAGACTCGGTGCGCAACAGCAGCGTGCTTGCCGCATCGCTCTACAACCAGTACCTGGGAATGAACGAGACATGGCCGCTCTTCCTCGGAGGGGTAAGGGAGAACAGCAGCAACCCGATTGGGCCGAGCGAGCCGATACTCGTGTCTAGCTTCAGCCCAGGCAACACGATCACCACAGGGGTGGTGGCCGCCTACGGCAACATCTACTTCGCGGCAAACAGCGTGCTCTATGCAGTCAATGCGACCACGAACACGCGTGCGTGGGCGATAAACACGATAAACAACGTGGGCAGCACTCCAGCCGCATACTCCGGGATGATATACTTCATGAATGCGACCAACCTTACGGCGGTGAACGCCGGCACAGGCGCCAGGGTCTGGAGCACCAACTCGGTAAGCGGCATCTCGCCAGACACGGCGATGATGGCCTACAACAACGAGGTCATCTTCGGAGGGAGCGACAACAAGGTACATTCGTATTACTCGACCAACGGCACCTCCTACTGGTCATACTCGCTGGCAGCGGCGCCGGTATCGATAACCGGCGCAGGGGGCAGCCTTGTGGTGAAGACCAGCAGCAACGCTGTCAACGTCATAGTCCGCGCAGGGACAGCATCCGCATCACTCACGAGCACCGCGTACTCTGGAAGCGCCCCGACGAGGTCTGCAAGCGAGCAGAGCACATACTACCTTGGAACCGGAGCCAACGCGAACGCGATATACACCAACGGCACCGTAGTTCCGGGCTTCCCTGTCGGGACCACCAGCGCCGTGACCGGCGCAGCGGTGTACAAGAACTACAGCGTATACCAGACCACTGCAGGCGTGGCCGCGATCTCGCCCAGCGGCAACGCGTACTGGAGCGTCGCCGTGCCGGCCTACTTCGGAGCGAACGTAGTCAACGCGACGCCTGTGGTCACAAGCACCATGGTCTATACGCTATGGCAGGACGGGCTCGCAGGCGAGAACCTCTCAACAGGTACGATAAAGTGGTTTGCGAGCCTGCACGGAGCAACCATATACCCGTACATGACGCTCGCCTACGGGAAGCTCTTCGTTATTGCCAACAACCAGGTCCTCGCGTACGGCTCGTGCTTCTCGCCGCCACACACGACACTGCTCGCAGCGGCGGCGACCATGTTCCTGAACGGCCAGGCAGGCTGTGGAAAGGCGCTACTGAACAGCGTCTACCCCGCCGCCAACTATACGCTGTTCGCCGGCAGCATCTCGACGAACACGCTCAGCGTGGCCCATTTCAACGGAGCGAAAGGTTTTGACATCGCAAGGAACTCGGGACCGTTGAACACCACATTGGCAAGCGTCTCGTTCTGGATGAACGTCAGCTCCTACCCCTCAAGCGGCAGCAGGGTCGTCAGCTACGGAGACAACGGCGGAGGATGCGCATCCCCGACCACCAACTGCGGCTGGTTCTTCGAGATATCTTCTTCTGGAGTGCTCCTGTTCAATGCCAGCATCGGCGGCACTGTTACCAGCAGTCCGGGCTATACGCTCAGCACCGGCAGGTGGTACTTCGTAACCGGCTCGTACAACGGCAGCGACGTTAACCTGTACATTAACGCCAACATCCCGCTTTCTACAGGCATTTCGGGCTCGCTCTCTTATGCGACCCCAAAAATAAACCTCACAGTAGGCGGGGGCCTGCCCACTGACAGCAGGTACTTCACGGGCAACGTTGCCGACCTGCAGGTCTACAACACCGCGCTGAGCCGGCAGCAGATCTTCACGCTCTACAGGAACGGGCCCGGAGGCGTTCCGGTGAGCGGCGCGGGCCTCGTGGCCTGGTACCCGCTGAGCGGCAGCACCAACGACTACGCAGACTTCAATACAGCGTTCCAGGTAGGCAGCGCTGGATTCGTTAACGTGGCCTACACTGCGCCATCGCTCTCCAACGCTTACGAGATATCTAAGGCGAGCACGCTGCTGCCCGTCCTCAACTACGCCACTGGTTCGAGCAACACTATAAGCGTGGGTGTATACTCATGGAGCTGAAAAGCATCATAGCGGGGCAGAGCAAGGGGCAGCTGATGACACTGATAATGCTAATCCTGCTGTTGCTGCTGCTCGCAGAGCTCTTCGCCTTCGCGTTGCTTAACGTGAGCTCCAACAACCTGGCGCAGTCGCTCGCGGTCTCCTCTGCCTCTACGAACTATGCGAACCTCTTCAAGCTGAGCGCGAACAACTTCGCGGCCGCGAGCCTCAGCAGGGCGATATCCACGCTGGCGACGTACGAGTCGACGCCTTCGTACAGGAAGTCCAACTTCATCACGAACTCCAGCCTCTACCTCTCGTACCTGGTCACCAACGGGATGCTGCCCAACGACACGTCTGGCTACCCGCAGAACGCGATGGGCAACCTCACGCTGAAGCAGTACAATCTTTCGGTAGCAAACGTGATCGGCTTCGCGGCCCAATCGGTAGCCGTAAACGAGAGCAGGCCCGTGATCTACCAGACGGACCCGTACCACATACGCATCTCGTACATGGAGCGCATAGGAGTCAACTCGTCTGGAGACAACTACCAATACACTATACCGGTCAACGCGTCTCTCTCGCTCAACAACACCCCGGACCTCTTCGCGGCGCAGCGCGGCGTGCTGAGTCCAGTTGCCTTCGCGAATATAGCAAACCTCAGCACCAGGATGGGGGGAGCCTATGCCACATCTAGCAACACCGCGGGCTATGCGTATGGGACAGTGTACTGGCTGGCGAGCAACGCGGTGAGCGGGGCATCATGCGGCTCTATACCCTCGCAGATATCGACCCAGCCGATTGAGTCAAACACAATACTGGCAACGTACAACGCGATAGGGCTCGAAAGCTGCGAGAACAGCTATGCCGGACTCATCTCCTATATAGCGCCGTCAACCCTGCCCGCCGGGCCGTATCTCGTATACCCGGCCTCATCGAACGTCCTCGCGCTGATGCCTTCAGGAACGCGGGTCCTGCTTTACGGGCCCGCAAACGCCACGTTCAACATAGAGAACCTGCGCGGCGCAGCGAGCAACGGCTACTTCTTCGCGTCGCCCTTCGCGCCGTCTTACCTGGACAGGGCTCAGGCAAGCTTCAACGCGCAGTCTCCTAGCGGAATCTTCACCTTCTCTGGCTTCGGCACGCAGGCAGGGGGCTTCACAAGCGCGAGCAACCAGTACGTGCAGGTAAGCGACTCGGGACTGCCTACGGGAAGCAGCGCGAGATCGATGTTTGCATGGATCAGAACTTCAAATACCGGAGAAGAGGTGATTTCGTCGTACGGGACAGTGTCGAACTCGGAGGTTTCGGCATTGCTCCTTGATCTGTCCCCAAATCAGATCGAGTGGGAGATACAGGGCACGTATTGCTACATTACGGCTACGGTCACAGACAACTCGTGGCATCTGGTGGGCTTCGCCTACAGCGGCGGCGCGCTGGTTTCCGGCACGAATAACAACTTGGTCATATACGACGATGGCGTGGGAGGCGTGGCGACGTGCAGCGCAGGCGCGACTCCCAATACGGTACTTAGCGGAACCGCGTTCATAGGCGTCTACCAGACCAGTAGCGGAGCCCCGTTCGGCGGGCAGATAGGCGATGTGCAGATCTATAACACGCAGCTCGCCTCGCCGCAGGTACAGAAACTTTACCAAGAGGGCATATCTGGAGTGCCGATCTCCGGAAACGTGGTTGGATGGTGGCCGCTAAACGGGAACGCGAACGACTACAGCGGAAACAGCAACAACGGGATACTGGTGAACGGAGTTTCATTCGTTCTGCTTCCTGGATATGCGAGGGATAGCGTGTTTCAGACTACGGTGCCCACGTCGCTCTCGCCCATACCGGGGCTTCTTTCCTGTGTATCGGTAACAAGCTGCGCTTCCAACACCGTACCCGAGCTGTATGCCGGTTACATGCCTCTCGAGGTGCAGAGTGGCCGCATGCAGACTGCAAACTTCAACGGCCAGAACACGCATATCAATGACGGCACCAATTCGATCCTGCAGCCCTCGACTGCGGTTACGGTCAACCTGTGGGCCGAACGCATCGGCACCTCACAAAGCTCTCCGTCGCTACTCGATTCCGGGGTGGACTCGTGCGGCACGTGTGGAGGGTATGGACTCTTTTTTGCCGGTAGTGCGACGGCTCCATCCTTCGGAGTGGGCAACGCGATAAGCGCAACGGATATCGCATCAGCAAACGGTATCGCTATAGGATGGCATATGGTGACGGGAGTCTACGATGGCAGCAACGTCATCATATACACCGATGGGGTAAGCTCGGGGGTTGTGACGCACACGGGATCCATAACGTACAGTTCCACATGCAATGGGGGAAGCGGCTACTGCCAGGTGACTGTGGGCGACACTTCGATACACAACGGAAAGTTTTCGGGCAACATAACTAACGTGCAGATCTACAGCGCTGGCCTCTCGGCGTTGCAGATCAAACGGCTGTATCAGCAGGGGATTGCCGGCTTGCCAATAGTGGGCAACCTGATCGGCTGGTGGCCGCTCAACGGGAACGCCAAAGACTACAGCGGCTATAACGATAACGGAACGGCATCCAATGTGATCTATCCTTACTTCTCGGGAACGTACAACGCACCAGGCCTCTCCACAATCGCCGCGACATCGAACGAGTGGCAGTCCCTGGGATTCCAGACGCCCCAGTAGTCACACGCCGCTTATGCTGGTGAAGATGCCGCCTATCAGCGACGACACGACGAAGAAGATGCCGAGGCCCACGATGAGGAATATTGGCAGATAGCGTATGCCCTTGAGCACGGAACCTGTGGATATCGCCGAGACTATGAAAGCGCCGAAGCCGCAGATGAGTATAACGCTGGCGAGCGCGAAGTTGTGGTACGCGGCTATGGTTATCTTTGGCGGGCTGGGCCTGAGGAACGAGATGCCTGCTGTAGGCAGGCCGCCGGGATTCTGCTTCAGTATTCCGGCCCATACAGTATCTGTAACGCCTATCATCTGCGACGTGAGAGCGTAAAGAATCGGGGCGCCTATCAGCGCCGCGAATGCGATGAATATCGTGTACATGAACAGCTGCCCGCTTATCTCCTTCTGAACCATGTGCTGGTTGCGTATGTCCTTGGCTATCTGGTTGAGAAGGTCTGTCATGCCTCCGCCGTACTGTATGCCCTCGTTCATCATTCGTATCGTGTGCTGGAGCTGCGTCGACCTGTATCTCCTGCCGAGGTTGGTCATCGCCTGCTGCAGCGTCTCGCCGCCGTACAGTTCCTTGTTCATCTCCTTCACGTCATCGCTGAAGTATCCGAATTCGGGGCGTGCCGCAAGGACCATCGCCTTGTCGAGGGCTATGCCGCTCCTCACGTTTGCAGCAGCAAGCTGCAGGTAATCCGGAAGCAGGTCCTCCACGAACGTCTTCCTCTGCTCTATCTTGAACTCGAGCAGCGCGTATATGACTACCTCGAATATGGCCGCTGCGGCTATCCCTCCGAAGACGGCGATGCCGGCGTTCAGGCCGGCGCCCAAGAAGAGCGCGATGGGGACGAGCACGAAGATCGCTAGGCCGCCCAGGACCATGGTGCGGATGAAGCTGTTGATGTTCGTCTTCACGCCCGCGAGCTCGAGCTCGCGAACGAAGAGGTTTGCAACGCTCCTTGATATGAGCCTCTCGTATTCTATCTTCATTTTTTCACATCGCGAATGTAGGCCTCGAGGACCTCATTATGTTCAGGAATATGACCTGCAGGAAGAAGATGCCTATCAGCGCCGCGAGCAGCGTAGACTCGTCAACTGTGAATAGGTTGATGAACGTGGTGAGTATCGCAGCGACTGCTATCCCCATGCTCGGGAAGATGACACCGAAGAGCATGTAGAACATTGCGAGCGCGTTGAGCCTCTGCCCGTACCTCCTCAGCTCTATGACGCGCTCCTGCATTACCTCGTCCACCACCCCCTGCAGCGCACCGACCACATCGGCGCCTGCCTTCAGGCTCACCGTGGCCTGCAGCGTTATCCTCTTGAACGTCTTCGACTGCGACCTGTTGCTAACCTCGTCGAGGGCCTGCTCTATCGGAGTGCCGAGCTGCACCAGCTCGACCACCTTGGCGAATTCGAGGCTGGCCGCGCCGTAGCCTGTGCTCACGGCAGTTATTGCGTTGAAGAGCGGCATTCCGGATCGCATGCTTATGACCAGGTCCCTGGCGGCGAAGAGTATGTCCTTCTCTATCTCCTTGCCGACCACCTTGCTCCTGTCGAGCGGGTACCTGATGAACCTGTTGAACAGGCCATAGTAGCACGCCACGCCCAGCAGCAACGCGAGTATCGGAGTGACGCCGTTGGAAGCGAGAAGTATGCCGGTGCAGAGCGCTATCACTACGCTGACTATCACCGAGTACATGAACATCTTCCTGACGAACTCGTACGGGCTCTCCTTTATCCCCTCGGCCCTCAGCGCGGCCTCGAGGTCCTTGTGCCTCTCCGCGACGCTCATCAGGTATATTTGGAACTGGTTCGGCCTTCCTGCGGGGTGCTGCAGCCCTAGAGACGGCGGCCGTTGGGCTTGCTGGGCGCTCGGCTGCGCCTGCGGCCCGGCCTCGGGCTTGCGGGGCCACAGGCTTGGCATCTTCGGCATCTGCCTCGGAGAGCCGGCCTGCGGCTTTGGGGGTTCTGGCGCGGACCGTATCTGCGGCCGCGGTTGGGTTTGGGGCTGCGGGGCGGAAGGAGGCTGCTGAGCCGGTCCCGGGTTCGAGTATATGGGCTTGGACTTTATCTTGAAGAACAGGAACCTCTTCGGCTTGGTGAAACCTAGTATCGGGCCCTTGTTCTCCTCCTTTTCAGCTTTTTTCTTGCCTCCAAATATAGCCATTAGACCACGCAGCTACGCTGCATTCAGTCCGCTTTTTATCTCTTTAATCCTTTGGTTCCTCATCTCGGCCAGCTCCCTCTGGTCGCTGCTCATCCTGCCCACGTCCTCCCGTGCTGCGACCTGCGAGATGCCCCTGATCTCCTGGGCTATTATCTTGAGCTGGTCCCTGTCAAACACCTTCTCATCGAGACCTTCCTTTATCTTGTCGAGATCTGAGACCTGGTCCTGCAGGGAGAGCTTTGGCATAACGAGGCCAGCCTCCTGCGTCTCCTCTACGCGTTTGGTGACGCTCTCGGCGAACTCCTTCCCGGCCCCTCCGACCATGCTCCTGAGCTTTGATGCTGCGCCAGTCATCTCCTTCGACACCTGGCGCTTTGGCACCTGTGGCGCTGGCTGCTGCGGCTGGACCTGTGGCTGGACCTGCGGTTTGGGCGTGCTCGGCTGCTGGACCACGGCGCGCTGCTGCGGGGCGGGCCTGTGCGCCTCCAGCCTATCCAGAGGCTCGCTCACATCGAGATACTTCAGGCTCCTGACCTGCAGCCTGTCCTGGAACGCCTCGCTAACGTCAACAGTTATCGACTCGGGGCTCGGCGCCTCGCCTATAGATTCCACTAGAGCAACCATCTTCTGGTAATCGGTTTCGTCAGCCAATCAATCTCACCCTAGAGCTTTTCCAGCATATCCTTCGAGTAAGGAACGTTGTCGGAGGCCATCTTGAGCACCTTCTCCGCGTTCCTGTAGTAGCTCGAGACAACGTAGCCGGCGCTGTCGACGTCTGTTATGTTGTTCTTCACCATCCAGTTGAGTATCTTCTGCTTGCCTTCCAGGTTGTCGGAGAGCTCGTTCCTGTCGTAGCCCCCGTACAGCGAGATGGTCTCGCTAAGCCTGGCAATCTCTGCTATCTGCGCGAATGCGTCGTTCCTCGCGTCCCACCTGTACACGACGCTGACATCGCCGCTCCTGAGCATCTCTGCAAACTCAAGCACACGCCTTATACCAAGCCTCCTGTGCCTGAAGAGCGAGATTACCCCTCCGAAAGCGTTAAGCATCATCTTCGGGACGTCTATCGGCGGGTTTGTCATACGCACTATAGTGTCCTGCGCGTTGTCGGCGTGCACTGTGCCGTAGACCGCGTGTCCGGTGTGTATGGCCTCGAAGAGCGTTTCGGCATCGCTCTTCGTCCTCACCTCTCCTACCAGCATCACGTCTGGCCTCTGCCTGAGCGCGTTGATCATGAGGTTGTACAGGGTGATCTCGCCCTTGCCCTCGGGGTTGGGCTGCCTCGTGAGCATCGGCACCCAGTGAAGGAAGTTGGGCAGCGTCAGTTCGCGGTCCTCTTCTACCGAGATGACCCTGTGGCTCGGGGGTATGAAGATGCTCATGCCGTTCAGGAAGCTGGTCTTTCCGCTGGCCGTGCCCCCCGATATGAGTATGCTGACCTCGTTCTCCACCGCAAGCCAGGTCAGCGCGGCCACCTCTGATGAGAGCGTGCCGTTGGCCACCATGGCGGTCATCGTCCACGGGTTCTTTCCGAACTTCCTTATCGTTATCGTGTTGCCCTTCTGCGAGATTGGGTATAGGGTGGCGTTGACCCTCGAGCCGTCTGGAAGTTCAGCGTCCATCAGCGGCGCGAGGTTCGAGATCTGCCTGCCTATTCGCCTGCCTATCTGCTCGGCGTCGTTGTAGACTACGTCCTCGTCCTGGACCATCAGGTTGGTCTTGCACCATCCAAACTTCTTGTGGTATACCCATATCGGCTCCTTTGAAGTGTTGACAGCAACCTCCTCGAGGTTGTCGTCGGACAGCGGCCCCTCCAGGTCGCCCAGGCCCAGCATGAAGTTGATAACGTAGGCGATGAGTATCTTCTTCGTGTCGGGGGTGGAGCCCGGCAGGTACCTGTCTATTATCACGTTGGAGGCCTCGATGTACTTCTGCGTGAGCTCGTTGACGTACTCCTGGTCCTCTATCCTCGTCGGATCTATCGGGACCATCGAGAGCAGCTCCTGCCTCAGCGAGATGAGCAGCACCTTGGTGGCGTCGCCGAGGCCCGGCACTGTGACCTCGTAGATCGGCACGAAGCTGCCTTTGTCGAGTATCCGCACAGATATTTTCAGCCCGTGCGCGTCTAGCTCGTACGAGGCATACTCCTTCTCTCCTCCCCTCTGCTGCGTTTGCGCGTCCTGCATCAACTCACTTCGCCATCTTGTCTATCCCGCTCTTTACGCCGTCGGCCTTCTTGTTCAGCTCCTCCTCCTTCTTCGCCGCCTCAGAGACGCTCTTCTCTATCTGCTGCATCCTCATGGTCTTCTCGGCCACCTTTGACGTGTCTATCGAGGAGAGAGCGCGGAGCTGCTCCTGCAGCTGCGCCAGCTCCTTCTGAAGCTCATCCTTCTCCTTGGATATCGACTCTATGCTGCTCCTTATTCCATTAAGCCTGTCGCTCAGGTCCGCGAAACCTCCGAACTGGCTCTTCATCTCTGTGAGCGTCCTCTTCACGTCTATAATCTGCTTCTCGGCTACAGCGTATACCTTCCTCGCATCGTCGCTCGCTCTGGCAACATCGTCGGTCATCTTGACGCGTTCCTTCGCTGCCTGCCTCTTCACAGACTCCGACTCCTGCCTGTACGACTTCAGCGATGATTCGTACTCCTGCAGCTCCTTCTCGCGCTGGTTCAGTGTCTCCCGCAGCGCCTTGGTCTCCTCCTTTATGCTGTTCGATAGTTGTGCGAAGCTGCTCCTGCTCTGATCTAAGGTTGAGACTATGCTTGCGTTGAGCGCGCGCAGCCTGCCCTCGGAATCGTCGAGCTTTGCGCTTATGTCGTTTATTATGCGGAGCGTGTCGCTGTCGTCTCCTGATACGCTCCCTGCGCTCTTGGCCTTCTCCTCCAGTTTTGCTGCGTCCTTGTCGAGCCTCTCCGAGAGCTGGTCGACAAGATCCTTCTTCTCCTTCAGCCTCCTGTATGCCCCGTCAACCTGAGAAACGAGTTTGTCTATCTGGTCCAGGGCCCCCTTTGCCTGCCCGCCCTTGGCCTTGAAAGCCACGTCAGCGCCAGCAACATACTTCCTGAACTCCTCGAGGCGCGAGTTGAGCTGGTTTATCATGCTTATCTGGCTTGCGAGCTCCGTCTCCGCGGCTCCCTTCTTCAGCTCGACAGTCTTCTTGGCTACCTCCGCGCCCTCCTTGCTGACCACCATGGGCGATACGTACATCTTGCCAAGCTTGTAGTTTACCCTGACAATCTGCGCCTTTTCGAGCACATCGGACCAGGTCTCTATGATTCCTTCGCCTACCTTCAGCGCCGATGCTAGCGTGGTTGAATCTGTTTCGCCGTGCTCGTTGAGGTACTTGACAAGGTCGTCGATGCTGGTAGTAATCGGCTGGTCGGCCATGCTATACCATAAGGGTATCGCCTTTAAAGATTTAACCCTTTCTGGACGCGCACGGAGCTGACGGCAAACCTAGCTGTTAGCAAGGAGGAAGTCGCCGAGCTCTATGCCCACCGCGGCCTCGGGCAGTATCACCCTGCGCGCACCAGACCTTTCCATCTTCGGTATGTCCTCTACGTGCTTTATCCTGGTGAGGACGCGGATCTGCCTGCCCCCGCGCCTGGCCTCGATGGTGACAAGCGTGTTCTTTATGTCGTCATCGTAGAGCGTGCAGAGCGCCAGGGCGTGGTCTACCCTGGCCTCGCGCAGCGTGTCCTGCTCCGCTGGGTTGCCGTGTATGGCCAGGAAGCCGGCGCGGTGCGCCCTCCTGACCTCGTACTTGTTCTCGTCTATGAGCAATGGCTGCGTTCTGTTCTCCTTGAGCTTTCTGGCCAGCTCGAGGCTCATTGAATTTATAGGGGTGAGAACCACGTGGCTGGAGACGGTGCGCAGCCTCTGCTTCAGCAGCACGTACCTCACGTCTATCCCCACCAGCAGCTGATAGAATATGGTGGCGAAGGTTATGGTGAATATCACGTTGGCTATGCCGGCCAGCGTCAGCGAGAAGAGGATGAGCGGGTTTTTGGCGTCAACCAGGCTGGCCGAGGGCGGGAACGTGGCCCCTATGATGTTCATCATGGTGAAGAGCGAGGCCGCAAGAATAGTGTAGTTAGCCGATGCGACAAGAGCCGTGGAAACTATGAAGATGACGAATATCAGAATAACGGAGATTATCTGCACTGCGCGTAGTTTCACCATCTAGGCACCCACCGACCTGGTCACGTACTCGCCGATCTCTATCCCGGCCAGGTGCTCCGGGATCACGGCCATATCGGCCCCTATCTGGTATACCTCCTTCCTTACCCCCTCCTCTGCGAGACGCAGCAGTATCTTTATGTTGGGGTTTAGCCTGCGCGCAACCAGCGCTGCTGCTACGTTAGAGACGTCGCTGTTGGAGACGAACGCTATCGCAGATGCGCGCTCTATCCTCGCGTTCTTGAGCAGTTCCTCGTTGGCGAAGTCGCCGACTATCCCGAACAGCTTCTTCTCCGCGAACTCCGCGTCCATGCCCCTGCGGGGGTCTATCAGCAGGTAGCTCGTATGCTGCTCACGCAGCCTCTTGATCAGCCTGTCGGCTATGTCGTTGTATCCGCAGATTATCACGTGGTTCTTGAGGCCGCGCGCCTTGAACGTGTTGATTATCTGCTCCACGTTCGCGTAGGTGAGGAAGTCCAGCACGGCTGCTATGATGAAGCTGACTATCAGTATCCTGCTCAGGTTGTCCACCGCGACTATCAGCACGATCGGCACGAGCTGCGAGAGCCCCTCAGAGAAGGCGAGGGAGGCCAGCTCGGTAGAAGCCGCTGTGTTCTGCGCGTCGAAGAATGCCTCGAGGGTGAAGTAGGAATCTAGATAGAGGTTGTGCGTCAGCGCCGCGAGTGCAAATATCGATAGCGCTATAACTACCACTACTATAACGGTGGTCAGCACCATGACGTTGAAGGCGTCCTCCCTGTTTGCCTCCATCCCTAGGCACCCTTCGTCAGCTCCCTGAAGAGCTCGTCGCTTGCTGATTTGTTGGGCGTGGCGACAAACTTAGCCCCTGCCTCCTTGAGCTTGTCCTTCAGCAGCTCGTCGTTGGCCCTTGTGGCTATGACTATCTTCTCGTTGAGGCTGCGCGCCGTTATGACCGTGAAGAGGTTCTTGGCGTCGTCGTCCATCGCCACCGCTATCGCCCTGGCCCTCTCCACGCCCGCGGACCTCAGCACCCTCGATGACGTGGCGTCGCCGAGCACGGCGCGCACGCCCCTCTCTGTGAGCGCGTCTACCTTCGCCTTATTCACGTCGATGACCACTACATCGATGCCGTGCTGCGTAAGTATGTCGACCACCTTCTCCCCCACGAGCCCGTATCCGCAGACTATGACGTGGTCGCTAGGTTCGGCTGGCATGCTCCCGAGTGAGTTCTTCAAATGCAAGCATAAAAAAGTATGTATAGCTGGAGACTGGTTCGTCATGCCTGTTACGGAACGTAATAGAGGCGCTCTCCTGTGTACATGCTGGCGTTGACATCGGCGTTGTATCCGAACGAGGCGGCCCAGGCGCGCGCTCTAACAGCACCACAGGCGAGATGGCATTGATCTTGATCCTCTTCTGCTGTTCCATCTGACAGGTACTGATGTTCTGCGTACATTTATTAAGAGGCAAATTGAGAATAATAATAGGTTGAGATGGGAGCCGAGACTGCTGGGGGACGTAAACAAGAACTGATCGCTTCTATAAGCGGCTACGCTGATCAGTTGGCAAAGCACATAGGCAACCCCGGAGCAAGCGCAGGGGACCTCGAAAGCATAAACGACAAAGCCCAAGAGTTCTTCAGGCTTGCCAAGGCCGCCAACGCGATGGACCTGGGCGCGGTTGACAGGGAGCGCCTCTATTCTATCGTCAAGGCTTTCCACGACGTGGTTGCCAAGAAGAGCCGGAAGCTCAAGGGAAAGGCCGTTGAGGCAGGGACGGCGTCTGCACCGGTCAAGGCGGCGCAGCAGGCAGAGCAGCGCAAGGAGCAGACGGCTGGCACTCTGAAACAGACCGAAAACGCCTTCAGAGAGATGCTGAAACCTGAAGACGTGGTCAGGGAGAGCGAGAGGGAGAACACGCCGAAAAGGATAAGCGACACACCCCATCAGCTTGACAAACGCGGAATCTTCACCTACCACGAGCAGGTGTGGAAGGACTCAACGGGAAGGGAGTTCAATAGATCGTATGTGGATTTCGGCAACGCGGCTGTGGTGCTGCCTATAGATGCAAATGGCAACATACTGCTCATACGCCAGCACAGGACGCCGGCCAACGATGGCAATGGGGAGTGGCTCCTTGAGGCGATCGCGGGCAAGATAGACAAGACAAAGACCGGGGAGTACGAGAAGCCCGAGGAGAACGCCGTGAAGGAGGCCGCACAGGAGGGCGGACTGAAGATACGCAACATGAAGAAGATCGCCAGCGGCTATTCGACTCCGGGAAGGGCCTCGGAGAAGATGTATGTGTTCTACGCCGACGTTGAGGAGGAGGGCAGCCAATCGCTGGAGGGGCACGAGACCATACTCAAGCAGTTCGAACGGGTAACTCCTGAAAAGGCAATTGAGATGATCGCTTCGGGAGAGATAGCGGACATGAAAACTATAGTGGCCATACAGGGCTACGTTCTGCAGAAAAGGACGCCATAGTCGGATGGAGGAAGCGACACAGGCATGTTAAGCCGAATGTTCGGGGAACAGATCCGGAGAGTAGCTCCACCCAGATTCGGACTGGGGTCTGCAGGTCCAGAGCCTGCTGTCCTTGACCACTAGACGATGGAGCTGCACAACCTCATTATTCACCAGCACTTAATAAGATTGTTTGCCCCACTAGTATCCTTCGCATGAGAATCACCGGCGGCTTTAGCCTGAGCAGGGAGGTCGAGGACATACTGGTAGCAGATGCGGCGCTAACCATAGGCTTCGCGCTCGTGCTCTCCGGAGGCATCTTCGGGCTCTCCTCCATCGCGTTCCTTTACCTACTGCCCATCTCGTTCGTCGCGGTCTCGCTCTCGTTCGTGCTGCACGAGCTGATGCACAAGTTCGTGGCGCAGCGCTTCGGGGCGATGGCAGCGTTCAGAAAATCTGACAGCGGCATACTCATCACGCTCGCGACCAGCCTGTTCGGCTTCCTGGTCGGCCTTCCAGGCGCCACGATGATCTACGCGCCGCACTTCACAAGGAAGGAAGAGGCATATGTATCGCTCGCAGGGCCTCTGACCAACTTCGCCGTGTTCGCCGTGTTCTTCGCTCTCGGAAGCGCGCTCTTCCCGGGCTTCGGGTCCGGGGTCACCAGGATACTCTTCGGCGCCTCGCTCTCCTCCTTCTCCTACCTCCAGATAGCGCTCAGCTTCATAGTGTTCATCAGCATCTACCTAGCGTTCTTCAACATGCTGCCCATCTTCCCGCTCGACGGCAGCAAGGTATACAGGTGGAACAGGGGCGTCTTCGCCGCCGTGATAGCTGTTATCTTCGTGCTGCTCACGCTCGTCGTGCCTCTCCTTGCCCTGCTTCCGGGCCTTGTGCTTATCCTGATAATAGCCCTACTGCTGTCCCAGTTTTACCGGGCCGTTGCCTTCTAGTCCCGACAAACCGCAAAGGTTTTATTAACTTTCACAGGCATAATCTATGCTAAAGGGGGTACCCCATGTCTAACGGCATAGAGCTCACGGTCAGCGATGCGCTGATTACTGATTCGGGCAGAGGAATCGCTAGGCTCGACTCCAAGTCGCAGAAGGCGCTCGGCGTGGTCTCGGGAGAGGCCGTAGAGATAAAGGGCAAGAACAAGTCCACGGCCGCTATAGTTTGGCAGGCGCATCCGAGCGACGAGGGTCTCGGTTTCATACGCATAGACGGTTATCTGAGGCAGAACATCGGAGTTGGAATAGGGGACAAGGTCTTCGTCTCGAAGGCAGAGGTGAAGGAGGCGGAGAAGGTAACCATAGCACCGCCGGCCAACCAGAGACCGCCGCTCTCCCCGGATTTCGCCGAGTACGCGAAGCGCAGGCTTGAGAACAGGCCTCTGGTCAAGGGAGACTCGATACCTATACCGATGTTCGGGCTCGTCTTCAACTTCATAGTCGTGCAGGTCTCACCACACGGGGTGGTGAAGATAACGAAAGAGACGCAGCTTACTGTAAAGGAGGAGCCGGTATCTGAATCTGAGGTAAGGATTGCTGATGTTCATTATGAGGACATAGGCGGATTGAAGGGCGAGATACAGAAGATAAGGGAGATGGTAGAATACCCGATACGCTATCCCGAAGTATTCGAGAGGCTGGGCATAGAGCCCCCGAAGGGAGTGCTCCTCTACGGCGCGCCGGGAACAGGCAAGACGCTGCTGGCCAAGGCAGTTGCCAATGAGAGCGACGCGCACTTCATCTCAATATCGGGACCCGAGCTTGTGAGCAAGTTCGTGGGCGAGAGCGAGGAGAAGCTCAGGGAGATATTCAAGGAGGCCAACGAGAAGGCCCCTAGCATAATATTCATGGACGAGATAGACGCCATCGCCCCTAAGAGGGAGGAGGCGACCAACGAGGTGGAACGCAGGATGGTCTCGCAGCTGCTCACGCTTCTTGACGGGATGCAGGCAAGAACCCAGGTGATCGTCCTTGCCGCGACCAACAGGCCGGATGCGATAGACCAGGCGCTGAGGAGGCCCGGGAGATTCGACAGGGAGATAGAGATAGGCATACCGGACAGGACAGCTAGGAAGGAGATACTCCAGATACACACGAGGAACATGCCGCTCAAGGATGTGAGCCTGGACAGGCTTGCCGAGATAACTCACGGATACACGGGCGCGGACCTGAGCGCGCTGGCGAAGGAGGCCGCGATGGCCTCCCTCCGTGACTTCTGGCCCAGGATAGCAGACAAGAAGAGGATACCTGACGACATACTCCAGCGCCTGAACGTCACCAGCGACAACTTCATGGACGCGTTCAAGAGCATAAGGCCCAGCGCGCTGAGGGAGGTCTTCGTCGAGAGGCCCAACGTCCACTGGAACGACATAGGGGGCTTGGAGAAGGTGAAGGCGGAGATCAAGGAAGCGGTGGAGCTGCCGCTGAAGGACGCGCACGCGTTCGAGTCGGTGGGAATAAGGGCGATAAAGGGAATACTGCTGGTCGGGCCTCCGGGAACGGGCAAGACGCTGATCGCAAAGGCCGTTGCCAACGAGAGCGAGGCCAACATCATAACGATAAAGGGACCTGAAATACAGAACAAGTTCGTCGGGGAGAGCGAGAAGACCGTAAGGGAGCTGTTCAGGAAGGCCAGGATGGCGGCCCCATGCATCGTGCTGATAGACGAGATAGACTCGATAGGCAGGACGCGAGGGTCCGGGGAGATGGACACGAGCGGCTCCGTATCTGACAGGATAGTTGATACGCTGCTCATAGAGATGGACGGGCTGCAGGACCTCAAGAACGTCGTGGTCATAGGCACGACGAACAGGCCCGAGAACATAGACCCGGCGCTGCTGCGTCCGGGCAGGTTCGACAGGATAATAGAGATACTCATGCCCAACGAGGTCGAGAGGCTCGAGGTCTTCAAGGTTCACACCAAGCGCATGCCGATAGACAAGGACGTGGACCTGATGGAGCTCTCCAAGATAACCGAAGACTATACAGGGGCCGAGATAGAGAACGTCGTGAGGGAAGCGGGAATGAACGCGATAAGGCGCGCAGAGCCGCAGATAGTCAAGATAAGGAACGACCTTGAGAAGGAGATAGAGAGGATACGAAACGACACCTCGATGGAAGAGAAGCAGAGGCAGTCGAAGCTCAAGGAGATGGAAGAGCAGGTGAACAAGCTCTACGCCGAGCTCCTCATAGTGAGGAAGGAGGACTTCATGAAGGCGCTGCAGGAGATAAAGCCGGCCGTGCCGAAGGAGGTGGCCGAGCGCATAAGGAGGTTCAAGGAAGAGCCGGAGAGCATGTATAGGTAGTTATGATGAAGATTGTTTTTTCTGACAAGAAGAGCGGGAGAACGGCGCAGATGGAGGTGCCGAAGGAGAGCGAGAGCGCGCTGCTGGGAAAGAAGATAGGCGAGACTATAGAGGGAACCATCGTGGGCCTCGACGGCTTCAAGCTGCAGATAACCGGGCTGAGCGACAACATGGGGTCGCCGAGCAGGAAGGAGATAGACGGGAGCAGGAAGGCCAGGGCGCTAATCGGCGGGGGGCCAGGCATAACCAAAACCGGGGGCGGAATCAGAAGAAGGAGGCTGGTGCGCGGCAACACGATCAGCGCAGACACGGGCCAGGTGAACACCGCGATAGCAGAATACGGCAGCAAGAGCCTCGATGAGCTGTTCCCGAAGAAGGAGAAGGCAGAGGCGAAGGAGCAGGCCCCCGAAGCGAAGTGACTCCGTCTTATAATATTTCCCTTCCCTTACTATTAGGTTTATGGAGGATAGTTTCAAGCAGAGCCAGCTCAATATAGGAACTCTGGGCCACGTCGACCACGGCAAGACGACGCTCACATACGCGATAACGCACAACTGGACCGATGTCCACAGCGAGAGCATAAAGAGGAGCATGACGATAAAGCTCGGCTATTCGGATGCTACGATAAGGATGTGCGGCGATGAGTACACCACGGAGCTGAAGTGCAAGGACGGGAAGGACGCGAAGCCGGTGCGAAGGCTCTCGATGCTCGACGCGCCTGGCCACGAGACGCTCATGGCCACAGCGATTGCTGGGTCGAACATAATAGACGCGGCGCTCTTCGTCATCGCGGCCACGGAGCCGGTGCCGATGCCGCAGACAAAGGAGCACCTCATGCTGATCAACGCCCTGGGAATAAAGAACGCGGTGATAGTGCAGACCAAGATAGACATAGTCGGCAGGGAGCGCTCGATAAAGAACTACGAGCAGATAAAGAACTTCATCAAGGGCAGCAGCATAGCCAACGCTAAGATCATACCAGTTATGCCGAACAGGAACGTCAACGTAGACGTGGTCCTCTCTGAGCTGGCCAACCTGCCTCTGCCGCAGCGCGACATCGCCTCGGACCCAGCGATGTACATTGCAAGATCGTTCGACGTGAACAGGCCGGGCACCAAGATAAAGGACATAAAGGGAGGCGTGGTTGGCGGATCGATAATAAGGGGAAAGTTCAAGGTGGGCGACGAGATAGAGATAAGGCCGGGCATCGTCACCTCGAAGGACAAGCAGAAGAAGGAGACGTACGAGCCGATAATCGCGAAGGTGGAGAGCCTCTCGGCCGACAAGGACAGGCTCGACGAGGCAATAGCCGGAGGCCTGATAGCCATAGGAACGGATCTCGATCCCGCGACGACCAAGGCGGACACCCTAGTGGGGCAGATGGTCGGCAGCGTGGGCAAGCTCCCTGAGGTAACTTACTCGCTCGACATGAAGTACGAGTCGCTGAACCGCGACGACCTGCCAAAGCAGGCGTTCAAGGTGGAGGAGCCGCTGCTGCTGGGGATAGGCACGGGCACCAACGTCGGCTACGTGAAGAGCGCGAAGAAGAACTCGCTGAGCATCGAGCTCAGGCATGCAGCCTGCATAGACAAGGCGGCGAAGGTCTCGGTGCTGCGCAACTTCAGCCAGAGATGGAGGCTGGCTGGCTACGGCACGGTTAACGTCTAGCTGTCGAATCTGTACGGAATGGTTATAAAATCCGCATCATTAACCACTGATTTGTAGATTTATGGCGACCACGTTCCAAATCGGGGAGAGCACAGGGCAGCCTATTCTCAAACCTGATTTCCGCGGGGGCGTGCTTACCTTCGGGCATGTGAAGGCTGGAGGCGTTGACGAACGCACGTATGACATGCTTGCTGAGGTCATATCCAGAATACCGACGGGCTATGATTTCGGTTCGTTGCGGAGATTCGATTTCTCAGATGAGCGCGAAGATGGAGAGACCGCTGAGACGGTTGCGATAACCCACCTGAAACGCGCCAGGAGGACCGAGCAGGAAGGGGAGAACTTCCCTAGAGGAATCCAGGTGATACGCGTATACACTGACCTGCTTTCTCAGCTTTCCGAAGAAGCCGCAAAGGCCGTGATGGCGCACGAGCTTGCACACGTGTGGCTGAACGAACACTCAGGGCCTGAAGACTCTCAAAAAAGAGAAGCTGAAGCGGACGATCTGGCAAGGAGATGGGGCTTTGGGTACGAACTTGAGGCGCTTGGTCAGGAAACCGAGCCGGTTTCATAGAAGTCCTAGCTTGTCTGCCTTCAGTTTAACTGCACCTAGGAATTTTTCCCTGCCATTTGCAGTTTTGAAGGAATTGTAGCGCCTTACGTCTACGCTGAACCCCGACGCGTGCGGATGCCCCCCGCCACCCAGTGTGCGCGCTAGGGGCACGGTGTCTGCTTTCCTGCTCCTTATGCTGCAGTGGCCGGTGTCGGTCTTTATGAGAATGGAGATGTCTGCTTCCGTCTTCTCGAGCATCTCATGGCAGGCGTCGGTTGAGTCCACCTGCTTCGAGAACGCGAGCACGATCTGGGGAGACAGGTAGACGAGGTTGCGGAGAAGCAGGGCTATTCTCTTGCTGTTCAATGCTTTGAATTTCAGGGCAGCGCGATGCAGGTCTGGGTCGGTGAACCTGCCAGACGATATGGCCCCGGCCAGGCGCCTGAGCTTGTTCTGCTGCGATTCGTGGGTGCCGCGCATCAGGTAGTAGTCTATGCCGAGTTTGTACTCCTCGGCCCTTCTCTTGTACTTTTTGTTTTTCGTGGGCAAGAAGAGGTCGATGTAGTGCACGTTGTCAGCGAACTCGTTGGCAAACCGCGAATCGAGCTCCAAGAACCTGTGGACGATCTGCGTTGCGCACATCTCCCTGTTCTCGCCGAAGATGGCGACGCCACACGCGCCGGGTATTCTCCTTATAGCCTCTTTGCTCCAGACATGGTGGTCGAGCCAGACAACGCTGCCTCCGCGGCCCTTGATCTCCTTTACCATAGACTCATACACATCCATGGTGTCTGCGCTGGGATTTAGGTCGGTTATGAAAACGAGCAGCCCTTTGCCGCCCAGCCTGCGCAGGCCCTGTGCGGCCTTGAGCACCTCGTCCCTATCGTGGCTGATGAGGAAGATCTGGTTTAGCGGTATTCGATACCGCATGCGCACCAGAGCCGCTGCTCCCACCCCATCTATGTCCGCTATGTGCGAGAGCACCGCTACGTTCCTCATGCTTCTATTGCAGTGGCTCAGCTATTTAACATTTTATGGCAGCCTGGCAAACCGCTGCCAACAGGAAATGTTAGGGGCCTGCCCTTGGGGGAAGACGCAGGCCCACATTTTCCTACTGTGGAGGTGATACAATAAGTTTCATGGTCGCCTTGCCAGCATAATACACACGATGGCCGAGCCTGTGTGTCTCAAGCAGGCCCATCAGCCTGAGCCTGTTCATCCTGGCGCACGCGGCGTTGTTGCCTCTGTATCCCATGTACTTCCTAACGTCCTCTGCGCAGGCCATCATCTGCGGCCTTGTCTGGATGAAGTTGAGTATCCTAACGTCTGCTGGCGAGAGCTCCACCTGCTGCTCCTCTCTTGGCGTCTCGTAGCTCTCCTGTGGCTCGGTCATCGCCATCTCGGCGACGTTGCTCTCCAGTGCCCTCATTCGCTCTACAAGTGTTGAAAGCATCATGTTTGTCTTCTCTCGCTGCTCGCCAAGGTACTTGTACCAGCCCTCGGCGCTGAGGTTCGCGGGGATCTCGGTGTTGTTCTTCTGCAGCAGCTCGCTTACCTGCTTCTTGAGCTCCTGCAGCTCCGTTTCCATCTTTTTCCTATTCATTCGCTCCCACTCCGCGACTGTCCCCGGATCCTTTCACGATAGAATCATGAAACAATCATATCTGTGTGATGATTAAGATATTTAAACATTGCGCTTTAGCGGAAGAAGCAGTATACTGCGCTTCCGGACTTCCGCTAATGCGCCTGTCTTGGCTATGCGCCCCTTTTGCCGTCGACAGACGCGATTTGCGGCTCGCCTGCGCCTTTTAGGCTTATAAGGATGCTGCAACAAAGCACCTATCGCATACTCGGTGTCTGTTTGCATCAGATCCTAATACCAACCAAGAGAGCCGAGCTCCTGAAGGGAAAGGAGCTGGCCGCGAGCGTGAGGAAGCGGCTGGGCTGCAGGATAGAGGTCAAGGACGAGAATGAGCTCGTGATAGACGGCGACGCCCTCGAGGAGTACAACGCCAGGGTGGTGATGCAGGCGTTTGCGCGGGGCTTCGACTTCGACACCGCGTGCAAGCTGCTCAGCGACGAGCGCTTCTTCGAGAGCATAGACATGAAACAGCTTTTTAAGAATGAGGAACAGATAAAGAGGATTAAGGCGAGGGTCATAGGCACTGACGGGAAGACGAAGACGTACATACAGTCGGTCAGCGGTGCGGATCTTGCCGTATACGGCGACACCGTGAGCATGATCGGCACAGTTGACGAGATAAAGGTAGCGAAGGCGGCGCTGGAGGTGCTTCTCGAAGGGGGGACGCACAAGAAGGCGTATGCCATAATGGAGAAGGCGAGAAGGAGGCTGAAGGAGGGCAGATAGCATGGCCGAGGAGAAGACAAAGAACGCGGACGAGATATTCAAGGAGTTCAAGGAGCACTCCATCACCGAGTTCTTCAGGAAGAACAGCCAGATGCTCGGCTACGCGGGCAAGGTGCGCTCGCTCACCACGATAGCCCACGAGTACATAACCAACAGCCTGGACGCCTGCGAGGAGGCTGGCATACTGCCAGACATAGAGATACGCGTGAAGGAGATATCGGAGAACAGGTACGGCGTTTACGTGCGCGACAACGGTCCCGGCATACCGTCGAAGCACGTCGGCAAGGCTCTCGCATCGGTGCTCACGGGCACCAAATTCCACAGGTACATGCAGCAGAGGGGGCAGCAGGGCATAGGCGCCGGAGGCTGCACCATCTTCGCGCTCATAACTACTGGCAGGGGCATACGCGTAAAATCGAGCACCGGCAAGGAAGCCTACACCTGTGACCTCAGCATAGACATAAAGGGCAACAAGCCGCTGGTGAACAACCTTGTTCAGATCAAGCCAGACTTCAGAGGACTAGTGGTCGAGGGCGAGTTCGGCGACGTGAAGTACGAGAAGAGCGAGCACGGCGTCTACGAGTACGTGCGCAGGACAGCGCTCTCCAACCCACACACAAGCATAAAGCTCGTGGAACCCGACGGGAACGAGGCCGTCTTCCCGAGATCGGTGAACACGATGCCGCGCAAGCCCAGGCAGATACTGCCGCACCCGCTCGGAATCTCGGCCAGCGACCTGCTCGATTTCGCGCACATCAGCGAGAGCAGGAAGGTCACCTCTTTTCTCGTCGACTCGTTCTCGAGGGTGACGCACGACAAGGTGAGGGAGCTAATGGATCTGGCCAAGGACGTTGATTTCGACAAGGCGCCGAGGCAGCTGACGTGGGAGGACGCCACCAGGATAGTAGAGGCGTTCAAGCACGTGAAGTGGATAGGGCCGGAGCTGGACGCGATGTCTACGATAGGCGAGAAGCAGATAGAGATAGCGATTGGGAACATACTCAACCCGAAGTTCAACAGCGTGGTTGAGCGCAAGCCGCAGGTATTCAAGGGAGGAGTGCCATTCGTGGTAGAGGTGGGCATAGCCTACGGGGGCGAGGCGGGCAGGAAGAACGGGGCTGCAGTATCTGGCAACATACTCAGGTTTGCAAACAAGGTGCCGCTGCTATTCGACACGGGCAGCTGCGCGATAACAGAAGCGGTGCAGGGCATAGACTGGAAGCGCTACTCCATTGCGAAGTTCGACGAGGAGCCGGTGAGCGTGCTCGTTAACGTCTCCTCTGTGTACATACCGTACTCGGGCGTGGGCAAGCAGGCGATTGCGCAGGAGGACGAGATAGTGGAGGAGATAAAGCTCGCGGTGCAGGACGCGGGCAGGAAGCTGCAGAGGTTCCTGAGCGGGGAGAGGCACAAAAGCATACAGCAGAGCGGCTACAAGACTATAATGCGCTACGTGAGCCAGCTCTCTTCGGACCTTGAGGAGATAACGGGCAGGAAGAAGGAGGAGACGGAGAAGGAGCTCAAGAACCTCATAGACAAGAGATACAAGAGCCTTTTCAAGGAGGAAGATGGGGAGACGGAGCAGGAGGAGGCTCAGAGCGCAAGCTGATCGAGGTGGTCGCTGTCCACGAGCTTGACGTAGTTGTACTCTATGCCAAGCTTCAGCACCTCGGCCTGCTTTCCATATGAGTTGTAGAGCTCTGCGGTGAAGTCCCTCGCCGCCTCGTCGTTCAGGAAGACGATGGCGGATTTGGAGTCGCTCGATATTATGAGCTTGTGCATCCTTGCGCCGCTCGAATAGATGAAGACGCTCATCTGCTTGCCGTCCTTTGTTATAAGCATGTCTGCGGTGCTGTTGGAGTCGAGGTCCGTGAAGAGTATGGCGTGCTCGACGCAGTAGTCGCGCAGCTTCCTGAACACGGCAAGGTACTCGACGCTGTGCCCCGACGCGGTCACCCATGCGGTGGGCGCGTAGTAGCCCGAGGCCGCTGAGACGGACTTGTCCTGCACCAGCGCAGACAGCGCCGCGTTCGCGTTCTGCATGGTTATCGAGATGGGCATGTTGTTGACGCGTATGTTGTTTCCTATGCCGAGCTTGAGCTCGTCTGCGGTTAGCGGCATGTACTTCCAGCGGTGGTAGTAGTTGACCTTGTCGAAGACGCCGAGCACAGAACTCTCAGTGACCTTCACCTTCTCTCGCTTCGAAGGCGGGAACTCTGGCACGTCGATGTAGAACTCGTCGCGGTTGGGCGGCTTGAGTATTAGGTTGAGGAGGACCACCACCAGTATGGCCACGCCGAACTCTATGTATATGGTGGGGATGTAGAGCTGCGTCGACTGGTACTGCGCGGAATAGGTGTAGTTCTGGTTTAGTATCGCGAAGTTGAAGTTCTCTGCGCCGTGGGCTATGAGAGTTCCATGCGGCAGCGTGTAGTCTATCGCGCCGTTGAATACCTGCCCCTCGCTCCCGTAGAGGCCGTTTATGTTGACGCTGTAGGTGGCGTTTGACACGGGCTGGCCATTGCTGTACACCGAGAACGAGAAGGTCCCGTTGGCGAAGTCAACAGCCACAGGAGTTATCGTAACGTTCTCCATGTGGAATAGGGCCCCCCCAAAGTACCTGTTGTTGAAGTCCTTCAGCTCGAGAAGGTAGTAGCCGCTCGGAAGCGTGAACGCGTGGAACTTGACTATGCCCAGCGTGCTGTTGATGAAACCGATGGGGATGGAGCTCACGTAGCTCAGGTTCAGGTCGTACACGTCCAGATGCACCAGCAGGCTCGTGTTCAGGTTATTGACCTGCATCTGCACAGGCACGAGCTGCGTGAAGCCCACAGTGGAAGCCACGCCCACGCTACCCAGGGGCTCGTACGTGTTGCGGGAGACGAGCCTCCTGTTTGCAGACGACTGCGCATTCATCGCCGTAATTGTAAGCACCGTATAGCTGCCGTTGACCAGGCTGGTCAGGTTTGCTGTGCTCCTCGCGGGCACGCTGACAGGAGAGAATATGCCAAGGTTGCCCGCGCTCCTGGAGGCGAGATCGAGCGTGCTGGCACTGCCGCTCAGACGAGGGATCCAAAAATCCGATGCTATGGCCCTGGCTATGTCGGCGGCCATGCTGCCCGGCGAGTTCCACGAGCCGGTGGGGTAGTTTGAGAACGCTATCACAGTGCCGTTCTCAGATGCGGCAAATGTGGCGTTGCCATAAAGGCTGCCGCCGGCGAACGCGAACGTCGGTTTCTTGAAGCTCTGGTTTATGCCCTGGCTGCCTGCAACCGGGGACGAGTTGACCGCTACGGTGTCGAGATTGGCGAGGCCGAGCTGGTTGAGCATCGCCTGGCTGCTTATGAAGATTATCCCGTTGGGGCCGACAGATCTGCTGAAATTGAGACCCGCGTATATTATGGTGTCGCCCCTGTTGAGCAGCGAGATGAGCGACGAGGTGCCGTTGAGCATGAAGAACGGGAGTAGGCCAGACGGTACGATAACTATCGAGCCGCCGGGCACCGAGGAGAGCGCAGATTGGTTTATGTACTGGAAGCTTGTCCCGTTTGCCACGAGATTGTAGTAGAGCAACTCGCTCTGCAGCTCCGAGTTCAGCTGGTTCTCGTTGAAGCACGCGACGCACGTGGAGCTCACGTTGAGCAGATATATTCTCGATACCGGATCCCTCGGGTAGATGCTCATCGTTACTGTGGCGTTTGTGGCGTTTGCCGAAGAGTAGGACAGGAGCGAGTAGACTGCAGCGCCGCTGCCGTTGATGGAGTAGGTGCCGCTGAACGGCTCGGAGACGGAAAGCGTGATTGGGCCGGAGAGCTGCGTCTGGGGCGCTGGGGCGTGAGAGAACTGAGAGAACGTACTGCTAACGTAGAACGCCAGGCCCGCGAGCAGCACCGCGAAGGCCGCGACCACGATCGCTATCTTCGCTACCGGACGCATGCGGCACACCCGTCACTCAAGGCCCTCGCCCTTCTTCTTGAGCACGAACCTGCCTATCAGCCTCTCCGCGGCCTTGGAGAGGGGGTTTGTGCTCTCGTTCATCTTCTTCAGCACGTTGTAGACTCTGACGTACTGGTACTTTCTGTTTATTGTTACCAAATATTTCATGCGAACCAGCTAACTCTTCAGCTCTATGTAGCCCATGGAGACCATCTTGTCGAGTATCTGCTCGATCCTCGGCTCGGGGACCTTGTACGTCTTCGAGAACTCGCCTATGTCGACGGAGCTGTTGTGCACCTCTATCCACTCCTGGACCATCGACATGAGGGCCTCGTCGGAGTACGTCTCCAGCGACTTGAGCTGCGCGGTGAGCGCCTTGGTGTCCTCGCTCAGCTTGCTCGTCTGTATGGTGAGGTTCCTGTTCGAGGATTCGAGCTCCCTGAGCAGCTTCTTCGCCTCCACGTACTCGTTGAGCAGCGCGTCGTACTTGTTGAACAGCGTGCTGTAGCTCTGCGATAGGCCTTCCATCAGGCTGCCCAGCACCGAGTCCACGTACTGGAAGAACTTGCTATCGTCTATCTTGAAGCTCTCGCTCACGACAGAGAGCAGCGACGCCAGGTTCCTTATCACCTCGGCCCGCCTAAGCCTCTCGCTGCTTCCAGGCACTATCGAGTATGTGAGTTTGAGCGAGCTTGAGCCTATGTCTATTATGTAGAACAGGAAAGGCTTCTTGTGTATGTTCCTGCTCTCTACCCTTGCTATCTCCAGGCCGCCTGCGCCTGCCTGAAGGGTGTAGAAGGGTATGCCCGAAAGCTTCTGCTTCACGTCGTCCACGCTGGTTAGTAGCCTGCCGGGGAACTCGACCTGCTCGACCTTCGGCTCCGCCTCAGCAGCCGATGCCTCTTCCTGCACTAGCTCACGCCCATCTCTGCCAACAGATTACTATTGACTATGTTGCTTTTTTATGTTTATCCTTGGCGAGTAGCTCATCAGGGAGAAGCAGATGAAGAGGAGCAGGATGAGCAGCGAGATGCCAACGCTGGCAAGCGTCCTGGAAAGCGTCACGTTGAGCAGCGCGAAGACTATGCCAAGGCCAAGGTAGAGCCTCTGCCTCGACTCGAACTTCTTCCTGCTAGCCGCGTATTTCGGATAGCACTCCCTGCACACCACGAGCCTGTTGCCGCGCTCGTTGTGCGTTACGTTCTGCTTGAACCACCTTATAGAGTCGAGCACGAGGTCGTCGGCTACGTCTATGCCTCTCTTCTCCTTCCCGCATATTATGCAAACAGTCTTTGGCAAATATACCTCCTACTCAAGCACTATGTCGACAACCCGCCCGTAGGCGCTCCTTATGCGCTCCTCCTCGAGCGTGTCGAATACGCTCGTTATCGAGATGTCGTCTATGCCTATGCGCCTCAGCACGTTGGCCACGTCGCCCTCCTTCAGCCCCGCCTTCTGCAGCATGCCCGCGAAGGCAACTGCGTTGGCGTGCCTGTGCATCTTGTTGAGCTCGGCCACGAGCCCGTCTATGCTGCGCTCGCTCACGCCGAGGGTGGTGAGCATGCGCTTTAGCTCTATCCTGCTTATGGTGAAGGTTCCGGCCATGCGAGCACTATGTTACGTATACGAAGACCTTGGTGATGACAGCGTCGGAGAGCCCGACGCTCCTGAGGAGCTCGACTATCGTGTCCTTGCCGACCTTCTCGTTGCTCATCACCTGCACGAGGCTGCGCACGTCTACCATGCGGTTCCTCGTGTCCAGCTCCTTGAAGATGTTGTTTATAGCCTCGGAGTTGACGTTGGACTGTATGAACTTTGAGTTGAGGTCTATCTTCTCGAAGTAGTACTCCTTCTGCACGTTCGCGTCGGAAAGCTCCTGCTGGCTGAGAACGTCAGCTATGGTGATTGTGTACACGTCGAGGGGTATCTCGCCCACGACCCTCTCTATCAGGAAGACCTCGGGGAACTGCACGCTGGTCTGGAAGGACATGTCAATGGCCGCCTGCCCCACTCCGAACTTGCTTATCTCCTTGCGCATGAAGTCTGAGAAGTTGAGCGAGCCCTGCAGGTAGTCCAGGAACTTCTCGAACCTTATCCTGAGCATTATAGTGGTGCCGACGTTCGAGAAGATGGCCTCGTTTATGTCCGTGGGGTTCTGCGATGCGACTATCAGCCCGAACTGGTACTTCCTTCCCTCCCTGACTATCATCACTGCGTCGCTCCTCTCGTCGCTCGCGACCTTCCAGGCCTCGTCGAGCACGACAAGCGCCTTGAGGCCCTTGGAGGCGCTCCATCCCTCCATGCGCATCTTCTCCTTGAGCGTTTGGAGTATGAAGAGCGCGGCGAGCGCCCTGAACTTCTCGTCTGGAAGGTTGGACAGGTCGATGGCAACAAGCCCCGACGACGCGAGCTTGCCGAGATCTATGGTGCTCTTCCTCGCGAAGTAGTCCTCGCCCTCCCTTGCGAACTGCCTCAGCCTGTAGACCGCGTTCTCCAGCTCTGCAGGGTACTGGTACGTTCCCTCCTGCAGCTTCTCCTCCAGCAGGCCGATCACGTCCTTCAGCGTCGGCGACTCCTTGCCAGGGGGCGGAGGGTCCGCCATAGCGAAACCGAAGTTGACATAGGCCTGCTCCACTGCCTCGACCGTGAGCCTCTTCTGCTCGGGGTAGTCGCTTATGTCAGTGAGTATCTCGAACGATCCTATTATCTGCTTCGATCTGTCAACCGGCTTCATCCCCGATAGGTCCATTATGTTTATGTAGTCGCCCTTGCCCAGGGAGACCACGACGCCGCCGCTCTGCTTGACCCAGGCCTTGTACTCCCCGGCCCAGTCGATTATTATCGCGTTCGTGTTCCAGATGTAGCTGGCTCTTGTCAGGAAGGTCTTGACGAAGAAGCTCTTTCCTGCGCCTGTTATTCCCACGACGGCGACGTGCGGGTTCGTGAGGCTGGCGAAGGTCCAGGTGAACGGAACGTGGAAGAGCTTCGTTATGCCTATGAATATGGACTCCGTGGGATCGTTGAGCAGGTACTCCTGCGGCGGCTCCGGGGGCCTGCTGAATATGGTGCGCTTTGCAAGCTCGTTGCTCATTATGTTCTGCAGTCTTACGAGGCTCATCGCATCAACTTTTCTGATTCTTGGGCAAACCTTATAACATCTACCTCTCTGCGCTGAACGTGTCCGCGAGCGCATCGCGGGTGGGCACCACGTAGTTGTAGGTGAAGAGGTGGTAGAGCTCCCTGCCGACCACGCGCGTTATGCTGAGGTCGAAGGCGCTGAACAGTGTCTGCAGGTGAGCCAGCTGGTTCGACAGCGAGTCTATCGCCTCCTTCTCGCTCACCCCGACGGCCGTGCTCTCCACATACATGATGGAGTCGACGGGACGCTCCCCAGCAGACAGCCTGTTTATCCTCGCGTCTATCACGTTCATCTTCCTCTGCAGGTCCTGTATCGTGAGCTCGCTCGGCGTGCTGCTGCTCATCTCCTTGGAAAGCTGGAACTCCAGGACGCCGCGCTTGCCCTCCAGCTCGTCCCTGTAGCGCTGCACGTCCTCGGCGACGGAGACGAAGCTGAACCTGAACGGAAAGCCGGCGTTCATTACTATGCGTTCCCACTTGTCGGGGCCCTCGGACAGCTTCGCGGCCTCGTCCTCGTCCACGCTCTCCGCGGCGAAGACGTAGTTGTAGACGTTGGCTGTGAGGTAGCCCGTTGCATAGTAGATGCCGCCCACGTTCTTGACTATGCTGCTGCTGTCCTTTGGCATGTAGTAGTTCTTCGCCGGCACTATCTTGACCCCCAGCAGCGATGTGAACAGCGGAAACACGACGAAATCGGCGTAGTTGAGTATGAAGATTAGCATTATGGCGAGTATCGAAAGGAAGAAGGCGATTATCCACAGGCTGCCGAATTCCGCGGAGCTCGCCATTATCACTATCGCGAGCAGGCACGTCGAGCCAAGATAAATCATCGTGCGTTCATCCATGCATTCACCTACATCTCAGCAGCCATGTTCTTCTCGCGCAGCTGCTCGCCAACTGTTATTGGCGGTATCATGTGGTCGGGCTCCACGAACCTCAGCAGGTCTTCGCCCTCCACCACCGCGGCGCTGACGCCGAAGACGGAGCTTACCCCAGAGGCTATCTCGTCGGCGCGCTGGAGCACCAGGTTTATCGCCTCCTCCTCGGTGCCGCCCTCGGCGCTGACCATCGCGAACGCCTCCAGGGCCTGAGAGCCCACCTTGTTGACGTTGTCGTAGAGGTTGTGCCACATTGTGGCCTCTCCGCGTGTGCGCTCCGAATCAGCCTTCTTCATCTGCGGGTTCATGCTCGCGTTCTGGTACTTCTCCTCCGCCTCGTCGAGCCTGCCGCGGATGTTGCTTATGTAAGCATCCTTGTTGATCACGTAGAGCTGCGTCGCGAACTTGACCGAGCTCTTCGATATAGTGAGCGCCCTGCTGAACAGCCTGGCGAAATCTATCTTCTCCTCGTTGTTCATCTCGGTGGCGGACCTGTAGGTTGGTATGGTGATGAATGCGCTGGCGTACACGCTGCCGCCCCTCCTGACCACTATCGCGTTGCCCGAGGGAGCCATGTTGAACGCCTCGTCGGCCTCCAGGGTAACGGTGCGGTTCTTGGCCTTCAGGAACGGGATGAAGAAACTCATGTAGAGCTTTGTGGAGAAGGCGAGAAGGTCGAAGGCGAGCGCGAGGACTGCAAGCACGAGCTTGAAGACTGCTGGCACATCGAGCAGGTAGATGCCTATTATGAATATCAGCGAGATTAGCATCAGGATCGAGAAAAGGAACTTCTGCGAAATAGCCAAGGGAGACCCCGTATAGGTTCATGCATCGCTCATTTATAATCTTTCTATATCAGCCTGAGCTTGCTGCTCATCTGCGACGCGCCGCCTATGAAGTCGGCGATTATGGTCATCGTTGTATAGGAGAGCGCGAGTATGAGCGCGGGGTAGAAAAGCACAGACAGGAAGTAGCCGCCCATCTCGCTCTGCACCCCCTGCACCTCCTGGGCCAGTACCGATGACGCGCTGTCCGCGTTCGTCTGCGCTGACGTGCCCTGCCCGTTGGCGCTTATCAGCGCCGCCTGCTGGTTGAGCTGGTAGACCAGGCCGGGGCTCGTGAGTATGTACGCCACGCTGAAGAGCACAGGCATGACAAGGAAGAAGGAGAACGCCGCGGCTATCATCATGCCCCCCACCGCCCTGAGCGGAAAGATGGCCCTGAGGACCACGCCAGGAACGAGGAGCACGGGTATGGATATGTACATGAAGAAGAGTATGAAGTAGAACTCGGCGTAGAGGGCGAGCAGGCCGTCCGACAGCAGTCCCATGACCGCGTTTGCGGGTATGAGGAAGAACTGCGCGATCGCCGGAGCGAGCTTGTTGAACACGTTTTGCGCCAGGCCCCCTGCGAGCCGCGTGGCAACTCCCGATCCCGAGACGCCAGAAGCCGATTGCGTGTTTCCTTCGCAGCCATTGGCTTCGGTACTCTTGCCAACGCAGACCCCGAGCGAGATGCTTGCGTACATGGAGTCTATCATGATGGGATTGTACATGCTCGTTATCAGGGTCTGCGTGGAGTTTATGACATGGCCTATGTAGGTGAGCGAGGTGGTGTAGGGATTTAGCGGGCCGGTTATCGGGAACGGAAGGATGCCGAAGAGTATGGCCGACAAGAGAAGGAAGAACGCGGCTATCAGAAGCGTCGCCACTGTCTCGTACAGCTCGCCGATGCCAAAATTCCTCAGCTTCTCGCTGCGCATCGCTACACCTGTGAGGAATATCAGTGCGGATATCGAGAAAGAGAGCAGGACCGCGATGAACACGACAGGCGCCCACTCGTACCACACGCTTGCAACTGCCTGGTTGAGCTGGCTGCAGTACCAAGGGGAGATCTCGCCCGCGAATGCGGAGATGGTGCAGCCGGAGGAGCTCGATGATGCGCTTGAGGACGGGACCGCGGCAAACGCAGTTCCTGCTAGCAGCGCGGCCAGGACCACGAGCCAGATTGCGATCTCCTTTCTTCCGATCATTCCGACATCCTCATATGATTCCGGTGAGCAGGGACATGAAGTCCATGCGCTCGCCCACTACCTGCGAAAAGTCTATGACAAACACATCTACCATAAGAAACGTCAGCACCGGGGCTATCACCAAGCCTACCCCGACGAATCCTGCGATCTCGAAGAACTGGAAGAGGAATGGGAGCGAGATGCCCGCGATACCCACGACCCCCTGCACCACTATCCCGACAACCAGGAGGGTTACGCCGTTTACCAACGTCAGGATCGCCGGGATATCGGCTATCAGGCAGATTGGGGTGCCGCTCACGGAAGCAACGCATGCGCTTGAGATGCCGACGTCTATGTAGCCGTAGATGATGCTCACCATCAACGGATAGATTATCCCGAGGCCCATGGCTAGCGCTATCAGCGCTCCGCCGAAGCTGCGCGTGACCACGAAAAGCCTAGATATCAGGCCCACGCTCATAAGCACTGAGAAGAGCAGCAGCGACGCCCCGAGGAGCAGAAGCTGAACCTGCGAGATCACGAACGCTGTGTACAGCGCGTCGAGAAGGTAGCCCTCAAAGCTGTCCAGCGCGGACGGTGTCGGCGTTATCTTGGTCTCGAAGCCGGTACCCGAGTAGGGACCCTCGTAGCTCAGATCTATTTGGGGCACAAAGGAGAAACGCAGCGCTGTCCAGAAGATTATGATGTTAAAGGTCTGCACATAGCCATTGAAATTCCACATGTCGCACGTCGCAAGCGAGGTAAGGTCTGTGCCCGATCCGCTGCCGGTGCACGCGCCGGGCGCCAGGCCCACGGCGCTGAATACCTGAACCACGTTCTGCGAGAACACGGCCGTGACTGCGGCGAGGAAGACGAGCATGAGCACTATGGACATGAGCACGTCGTAGATCTTGGCGCGCACCCACGCCCTCAGCCTCTCGGCGCCCACGAATGAGCCAAACATGAGTATCATGGCGAGCACTGCTATCACCGCAACGGCGGCAGTGAACGCTACCGGGAACCAGTAATTGAGCGGCGACGTGAGGTAGCTCTGGATCGTCAGCATAAATGGCAGCGCGTTCATCTCATATCACCTTGCTCAGCAGGTTCCTGGAATGCAGTGACGGAGCCCCGAGCAGGTCTCCGAGCACCTCAACGAAGTCGAAGCAGACTACTATTGCTATGATAACTCCCAAGAATGTGATTCCTATCCCCGCGAGCGACTGCGCGAAGGCGGCGATCTCGTTGGACATGCCGATGCCGAACAGGGAGCTGCTCAGCTGGGTTGCCACGCCGGTGAGCTGGTCGTAAGAGGTGTAGGCGCTCACGCCCAGAGAGTTCAGGTAGCCGTTGACCGTCACGGTTGAGATGGAGAACGGGTAGAGCAGTGCCGGGAAGAGTATGTAGAACGCGAAGAAGAAGGCTATGAGCGAGCCACCGGCGGCGCGGGTCCACGGCAGCGACCTCAGCAGCACCCCGGCGTAGAGGAAGAATGGGAATACGGCATAGATGAAGATGAGCATGAACGAGAGGCCGAGATACATTATGGTAACGCCGAAGTACGCGCCAAGCTGGTCCCCTATTATGGTTATCTCCGGCTGCGTCCCGAAGAAGGGTTCGAAAACAACGCCGACGCCGTTGGGCGCGAGCGATATCTTCGAGTCGTGCAGCGCGTTAATCAGATACAGGGTGACTATCGGGGAGATGGCGTTGCCGACGGCGTTGTTCACGCCTGTGTTTATGAAATTGCTGCAGAGGTTGTTGTAGACGTCGTACGACGAGGTGAACGAGACCGCCTGCGGGCTCGATGGGCATTCGTACTGGGAGATCTGGTAGAGCTGTATAGACTGCCCGGTCTTGGTGGAGGAGCTGCGGCAATCTGTATACTGGTCGTAAACCACCGATGTGCCTTGCAGCACCCACGCTTGCAATGTGGCGCTGCCGGTATCGCCGCACGATGTTTCGTAGACGTAGCTGCTTGACGGGCACGGAGTGCCCGATACGGAGCTGGCGGGAACGTAGCCCGAGATCGTAGAGATGGCAGATGACAGCCCGCTGAGACCGAGGTTCGACAGGAACGAGATTGCGCCTCCGGCGAACAGCAGCCCGCCGGAAACGAAGACTATTATTGCTACTGTCAGAACGCCCTCCAGCGCCTCTGTCTTGGTGAAGGTGCGCAGGCTCTCTATCCCGAACGCTATGCCTACGCCGTACGTGAGCCCGAGCACAGTGAAGACGAGCAGCACTATCAGCAGCGATATGCCAGTTATGTTACCGATGGCGCTCGTCGGCACGTTTGTGAAGCTGCCTGGAGAGCCCGAGAGCTCGGTAGTGCAGAGGTTGGTGAGCCCGGGAAGTATGCTTGACGAAGCCGAAGCTATCGAAAAGATCGCGACGAATGCGATAAATGCAAGGTATTTGCTAGGCCTCATATCAGTCTACCCATTCCGAGTATGCTTGTGTCACCGCCCATCAGCGTCGCCAGCCCCGAGACAGCGGCGATCGCGATGAGGGCGTTGAATATGAGAGTGAAGATGCTGGAGACGAAGACTATACCGTACGAGTTTGCGAGCGCGAAGACGGCGTTGAGCGCGTTTGTTGGGGTGCACGTGTTTGGTATGAAACCGTTGAGCGGAGTCTGCGGCAGCGACCCGATCAGGCCCCCGGCAAGCGATAACGCATAGTACGCATTGAGCGGAGTGAGGTACCATGAGGCGAACTCCAGCTCGTTGGCGAGCAGGTCACCGCCAACGTTGCAGCCGTAGTAGCCGGTCACCTGGCCGACGTTGGGCAGCACGAAGAAGTTGATGTTGGCGTCGAGCGGCGCGACGCACAGGTTCACCTGCCCCGTGCCTGAATTTACAGGATTGGCTGTGCAGGAGCTTGACACAATGCTAGAGCTGTCTCCGCACGTGGTCTCGTATATGTAGGGCGTGCTCGGGTCGCAGAGATTTGTGGAGAGCGAAGACGAAAGCACGTAGCCGCTGGTCGGGCAGAGGCTTGAAGGTGAAGGGTCGGACGAGCATTGCTGACCTGCGGTATCGGGAACACCGCACTGGGTTTCATACACATATCCTACACTACCGTGCGAAGAACCGACACACGAGCTGTGTAGGTTCTGGGTTGTCGTAGCAGACACGTAACCGCCCTGGAGGCATAGTCTCGTCTGCGCCTGCGAGAACGGCACGCATGCCGGCGAGCTGCCTATGGAATATGGAGCGGTGCATGTTGTAGAATAAACATAATCGGAAGGTGCGCAGCCGGTCGCGCCTGCCGCAGACGCTGGCACGTATCCCTGCGAAGGCATGCCGTATACTGCCACGCTTGCGCCGTTCTGCTCGTAGAGCTCCTGGTTGGGTATGCTGCTTGCACCTATCGGGCCAAGGTTCAGGTTCGTAAAAGCGGTGTACTCTAGTAGATATGTAAGAGGGAGCACCACCACCATGGCAAGCGTTATCGCAACCAGGAGTCCACCCAGTTTTCTGGTGAAGAACGTCGACCTGAGCAGTATGCCTGCCGCGAGAATGAACGGCCAGGCGTAGAGGAATATGGTTATCACGAGCATCTGTATGAAGAGGATATAGAATGTGAGCACCGACTCTGTTTCTACCGGGTTGAGCAGCGTTGTGAGAGAGGTGTAGCCGGCGAGGGGCGTGTACTGCGTCTGGATGTTGAACACCCTGGGCGCCAGGGGCACTATGCAGGTGTCCTGCGGGGCACAGACCTGCACGTAAGCGTTGAAGTTTGCAAGGAAGCCTAGCCAACCCTCTGTCAGGTACATCGCGTTCATGTTGTTCGCAGCCTGGGTTGTGAGGTTGTCCATCACTATGTACGCTGCGTACAGTCCGTAATCCACGCTATTCGTGACCGGATCCCCGAGCGAACCTGTTGCGGATTCGCATATCGTGTTAGTGGCCGTGGGCACTCCAGATGGCTGCTGGTTGGCCAGCAGCGTTAGGGGCGAGCTGTATAGCTGGCCGCAGACGGTGCCGAGCGAAGACTGCGAGAGCAGCGATACGAACGAGAGCTGCCCGGTGCCCATGAGGGCGAAGACTCCCAGTATTATCACCACGAGCATGGCTGTGCCGGTGGCCTGAGCGAACTCTCCCACGGCCCTGCTCTTCACGTTCTTGTTGTCAAGCAGGACACCGAGCACGTAGTAGAAGGCGGTGATCATTATGCTGACGAGTATGCCGAGGAAGACTATGGGGAGCCATCCCTGGAAGGCCGAGTAGGGAGTGATGAGGGTGCTGCTAGTGCTTGCCGCGACTCCGCTGCCGAAGAGGCCCGCGAACGCGAGCAGAGCAAAGACAAACACAAAGCGCTGCATCATTCACCCAATACCGGCCCGCTGCCGAAGAGCTGGCCGAAAGAGTCCAGGGCCTTTGAGAGGCCGTAGACGAACCCGACCGTTATCGCCAGGTCTATCGCAAGCATCACTACGCTCAGGAAGAGGTAGGACGCGACCGCGCTGCCGTAGTACTCGGCCTCCTGGGGGCTGTTGAACATCTCCGTGATGAACTGGTTAAGCCCGGTGAAGGCGGTGCTGTAGAAGGTCAGCGGCGTGGCCGCGCCTGTGGGCAGGTAGCTGCTGCTCGTTCCGCTTATCGCGTACGTTCCGCAGACCTGGCTCTCGATAGATGAGAAGGGTTGACAGCTCCCGGGCTTTATGGTGCTTGAATCCCCACATGTGCTCTCATACACGTAGTCGTCTGGCGAGGCACAGCTAACCCCGCTTAAGCCGCTGGATGAGACATAGCCGGACGTTGCGGTTGACGTGAAGATCGATGCTGTTGCGGAGGTGAGGGAGCCGACGCTGGCATAGCCGGAAAGGTACTGCTTTATCTGAGGGAAGCTGTTGAGGTAGTTGCACGAGGCGGTTCCGCCGCCGTATGGTATGTTGAGGCACGTGGCGACGTAGGAGTTGAATGCGATCATGAGGGGGAGCACGAGATAGAAGCCGATGGCCAAGGCTATGAACGCGTTGGACGTGCGCCTCAGCGCAGGGCCTGCGAACGGGATCGAACGCATTATTATCGCCACGGGTATGACCACGGCGAAGGCCCCGGCCTCTATTATGGGCAGGATGAACGAGAGCACGAAGAGGGTGCTGAAAGCGCCGACAAGCAGGGCGCCGTAGATGGCGGTGAACAGTTCGGAGAACTCGGTGAAGAGGACGTCAACCTGCGGGTTCAGCGACGAGGTTGCTCCGGGGATCGTCTTCCCGAGGACGCTGACCGGATTGCTGCCGAAGAAGTTAGCGGTTTCCGTAGCGCCTAGGTACCAGATGTTGGCAACGATCATGTAGCCTATCGACGTAGAGTAGAGGTTGCTGACCAGGTTGACGCCGTTGAGGTAGAGCAGGTTGCCGAGATACGTCGTGTCTGCGCCGAAGAGCCCCTGATACGTTGAAGTAGATGTAGTCGACTGGGTCAGGAGCGGGCCTATGTTGCACGCCGCTGACCACGCCACGAAGAGCACGACCACCAAGGCAAGGCTGAAGAGCGCCTCGAGTATCTCGTAGTTCGCTGCGCCGCGCAGCTTCTCGCGCCTCGCCGCTGGAAGGAAGTTTGCAAGCACGTAGATGAACGCGGCAACTGTCACTATGGCGAGTACCACCAGACCGTCTATCCCGAGCCAGCCAGATGCCGCCTGGACTCCGCACGCGGCGGTGGGGCTGGGTGTCGACGCATCCAGCAGTATACTTGCTATGCCGAACATCACACTACCTCAGCTTAAGCTTGCCTCCTATCTCCAGCCTTATCGTGCCGCCTAGCACTCCGGCTATGTTGTTGGCGAGCGAATAAGTTATGGCGAGATCGAGCACGAAAAGTACGAACTGCAGTATCATGAACGCGGCGTATGAGAGTATGCCGTTGAGCGCGGGAAAGATGCTGCTGAAGCTTGCGAACGCGGTGCCGATGCCCTGGAACGAGCTAATCATCGAGAGGAGGGGGCTTGCAAGGCCGCATATAAGCCAATTGAAGTTGCAGGCTCCGGACTGCGCCTCCGGAGCGCTCAGGGTCTGCAGCGCGCTGGTGACCGGGGCATTGAGCAGCACCAGAAGCGTAGGGTAGATGAGTGAAACGCCGACCCCAATGGCGAACAGGGCTCCGCCTATGCCTCTGGTGAACGGGAACGCCCGGAAGATTATCCCCATAGGTATCAGCATGCCTATTCCCAGCAGGTAGAGTATGGGAAGCATTGTGATCTGCAGCGAGATGATGAACGACACAGGCAGCGCTATGAGGTAGATGGAGTCTCCGAGGATCGACTTCCACTGTGTCTTGGACACGACGGTGAGCATGCCGTTCTTGTACGGGTTGAGTCGGAAACCGAACTGGAAGTCGACCGGCAGGAACCCCACGGGCACGGGAGGGTACGGGAAATAGGCGCTCACCTGCAGCTGCGCCAGAGCGCCTAGGCTCCCGGCTATGCCTAGCAGATAGTTGAAAGCATCTGACATGAAGACCTGCTCGCCGTTGAGATAGCTGCATGCGCCGTTGACCAGAGAGGCGGAGGCCGCGAAGCTCGATGTCGTTCCAGCCGATACGGCACCGGGGCCGGCGAGTATGGAGGAGACGTTGCCTATGAACACGATGGCGGCGAACGCGCCGGCGATCAGCATGCCAGATTTTGCCACCTCCCAGAACTCGCTCCTCACCCAGTCGCCCAGTTTTGTCCCGGGCACGAGCTTGCTGATTATGTAGCCTATGGCGATTACGTTGAGCGAGACGAGTAGGGCAACGAGCGCTATGCTTATCGCGCTGCCGCCTATCGCCGGCGCGGAGGAGATGCAGGTCAGCGGATTTGTCGGTGCGGGGGCTGCGGCCGCAGATCCGGCTAGCAGCAGAATTGAAATGAGAAGAAGCGCAAGATTACCCCTCATTCTCTCTTCACATACTGAAATACGCATCTATAAATAGGCTAGCCGATTCGCGTCAATGCTTGAGTATCGAGAACCTCTTCATGTAGGCCTCGGCCTGGAAGATGACGAAGTAGGGAAGAATAAGGAGCGAGTTCAGGACGAGCATTATGTAGCTGGAGAGCAGCGTGCCCGTTGCGTGTATCACAGCGAAGTCGACCACGCCCACAACGAAGACCAGCACCACGACCCACATGATGAAGTAGCCGGGCTGCTTCGCCACAAGCTCTAGGCTCTGGTTGAGCGCCGTGCCTATGCGCTTGTTGTCTATCACAATAGCTGTGGGCGCGTAGAAGATGGCCATGAAGAGGAAGAAGCCCACGATTGCAGTGAGCAGGCCCTGCAGGTTGAGGAAGTAGCCGAGTACATTGACGCCAAGCAGGATGAGCGCATACACTAGAAGCACTATGAAGACCCTGCCCGTATACTGCTCCACGCCGCGCAACACGGCTGCGGGGTGCTTGGTGAAAGTTCTCTCGGCCTTTACTATGAGGCTTATCGCCACGAAGGCGAAGCTGAGGAAGAGCAGGGAGATGAACAGGGAGATGACTATTATCGCGAGTGCCGCGGGGTTGAGGTTGAGGAAGATGCTAGCGGTCCTCAGGAAGATGGCGCCGCTCGAGATGTACGTGGGCACGGGAACCAGAGCGGGAATGAGGAATGCGATTATGAACGGTATGGAGAAGAGGAGCACTAGCCTTATGTTCTTCGCGTACGTCTCCCACGCGTCCTCGATCAGGCTGGCCATTCAACCAGTAGCACATACGCATTAACATTAAAAATAGTAGCACGTCAGGCTCCGGAAGCCCCGACGCTGTCCGCAACGTAGAAGTACTGCCTGTTGTACAGTGCAACGGCGACGTCCTTCACCTCATCGCTGGCGTTGGACCAGTGTATGGTGAGCCGCAGCGGATAGGTGCCCGAGGAGCTGGCGAGCTCTATCCTGTTCACGTTCACCAGGCAGGTGTAGTTGCCGCCGGGGCAGGCCTGCGGTTCGCTTATCAGGCTCTGGTTCAGCAGGCCTGAGAAGCCTGCCGATACTCCGTAGTACTTGAAAGCGAAGACGTAGAGAGTGCTGTTGCTCATGTTGCTGTAGACGAGCTGCGCGTCGAGCACTGTGGTGTTGCTCGTCCTGTTGACCGACAGCGTCTGGTTGACCACGCCAATGCTGAAGTTCCGCTCGTATGCCGAGTGCGATGCATAGACGAAGATCAGGGTGGAGAGCGCGATGATGGCGAGCAGGGCGAAGAACCCGCGCCTGTGCTCGCGCAGCCGCTTCTCTATCCATCCCGCGCGATTCTCGCGGTCGTAGGTGAAGAGCGCGAAGAGCAGGAAGAAGAGGAAGAAGGCGTAGTAGGAGACGAGTATGTGGTCGAGCACAAGGAATGGCAGCAGGCCGAAGAGGGGAATCAGCGGCTTCCTGTTGAGGTAGAGGAACGCGAGCCCGAGCAGGAGCGCAAGCGCCTCGAAGACCACTGGATAGGAGGTGAGCGGCAGCTGGTAAGACTTGAGCATGAGGAAGGCGATGGGCGAGGGGTTGAAGGGCATGATGAGCTGGTTGAGCGTGCCGAAGATGGAGCCGAAGTAGGCTTCGGGATTTATGGCTATGAAGTAGGCGTTGAATACCAGGAAGACCACGGCTGCGCCGATCGCGTTGCGCATGCCTCTCCCGAATCCCTGGTTGTTGAAAGAGTAGGCGAAGAGCAGGAAGACTGGCAGCCAGAGCTCCTGCTGCAGCGAGAGGCAGAGTCCGAGGGGAAGCCACGCATATCTCGACTCTATCTTCGCGTAGGCGATGAGCAGAAGCGCAAGCATGAGGTAGGTGGTTATGGAAGACAGCTCCGTGGCGGCGAGAACGAAGACGAGCATGAGCGTGAGCTGCGGCCGCATAAGCTGCCTCTGCCTGAGCAGGAGCGTGAACGCAACGATGAGTATGAAGAGGAAGGTGCTGAACTGCAGGGGTCCGTATACGGTGTTGAGGCTTCCTATGACAGGCTGCGCCGCGAAGTAGAATGGCACGAAGGAGAGGAAGAAGAGGGCCGGATAGTCCATGGTGCCGAGGAAGGTGTTTGCGGTGGTGAGCGTGGCGCCTATCGTAGACGTATGCTGGTATAGGAGCAGGGAGATCGACGAGGCGTAGGGGTTGGTGCCGTTGAGCAGCATCGAGACGCTGGTCAGCTTGAGCAGCTCCTCGTCATCGGCGGTGAAGATGCCCTTGAGCGCAACGAAGTAGTACAGGATAAGAATCAGCAAGACCACTGCAAGCAGCGCGAGCTTTGCAGCGGGGTTGCTCCTGCGCTCCTTCCTCAGGAAGTAGACGCTTGTGAAGGAGAGGAAGAATATGGGGATGAGGAGCACCAGCCAGAGGCCCATGGACTGCAGCGAGATGATGAACTTGACAGCGAGACCTAGTGCCGCATCTCCAGCAGTAAGGAAGGACATCAGGTACGAGAAAAGAGAGAGCGAGAAGAGGGCGTGAAGCAGGTCTATGGAACCGTCTCTGCGGGACGCGGAGTGGCGCCCGAGCACGTAGGCGATGATGAACGCTATGGCGGAGAGCACGAACGCCGCGCTGAAGAAGGCTGCGCCGGGAGAGATGTAGAAGTAGAGGAGCGCTATACCGGCGTTGAGTATGAACAGCACGAGCAGGACAAAGAGCTCAAGATAGGTAAGCCTGCCCCGCTCTAATCGCATGCTGCTGGATTGGCTGGCAAGCTATTTAAGGGCAGAAGATGCTCGAGACGCTCCCTCCGGCGGCGCTGCCCGTTTGGATGAAGAGCGTAACCAGCGGCTGCGCTATTATGACCACTACGAGGCCGATTATGCCTCCGACTATCATTGCGGTGGACCAGCCCATCAGGTTCTTCCTATAATCGAGAGATGTTGGGAGGAAGTGGGCTATTGCATATAGAACTCCACCTATAAGGAAGAGAGCAAGCGCGAGAACGCCTATTATGGTCCTTATGGTTGTGACGAAGCCGCAGAGCGTCGCAGAGAGCGAGCTCAGGAGGCTGTCTCCTAGCACAACCGACACTATGCTAGCCAAAGTAATGGTATAAAGCAGGACCTGCAACTTGTTTATCGCCATGCCTTCGCCTTTTATCTCAAGCAATATGGTTATGCACTATTTAAATAACTATCTTTGAAATTCGGCTTCTCGAAAAGGCGTGGGCGGCTCTACCGCTCAGTGTACACGGTCACGTTGCCGTAGGTGCCGTACAGGGTATAGTTGCCTCCCATGTACGAGTATATGTCGAACCCGCTGCTCCCATCAAGCTCCGCGTATCCGGGGGTTGCATTGTCTACAAGCACGTACTGCGGCTTGAACCAGTAGAAAGTGTCGTTTATCACAGAAAAGCCGCGCGAGGTGAACACCGTTATAGCGAAGTTGGGCTGTAGCTCCAGGTTCCTGAACTTGTACAGATGGACGGCAAGATACTCCTGGGCAAGTATTGTGGAGTTTGGATCCAGAGAGGCTGTCGCTGCGGCCAGCTCCGCGCCCGTGGGGTTCTGCGGCGCAAGCCAATTCTGCACGTTCGCTGCATTGGCAAATACAGGGGTGGCCGTGAGCGCTATCACAGCTATCAGGAACGCAGAGAACATTATGTAGAATGCCTTGTCGATAGCGGCCAGCCTGTTCTTGATTCCCGACCTCTCGATTCCTATGGCCGATGCCACTACCGCGCCCCCGATCACATACGAGTAGTACTCGCTGCCCAGGAGCGAGAATCCGACGTTGTGGAGTATGAATATCTCGAAAAGCCACGGAGAGAGCAGGACCAGCGCTACGAGGGGGGCCCTGAGCGAGTACCCTCCGAACCCGAGCAGCAGGGCTGCTGCGCCTATCGTGACGGTCACAATGATGAGATAGAGCGACGCTCCTCCAGGAACCACAGGGGGAGAGGCGAGCGCCTGGTACTGGAGCTGCATGAAGTTTATGACTCGCTGGTACGGGGGCATCGACGAGTAGGCGCCAGTAGCGTAAGACGCTGTCAGGTAGCTCACAGAAAACGAGTAGAAGGCGAAGAAGAGAAGCGTGAGAAGCGCGCACGCGGCGATAAGCCTGACGTTCTGCCGTTTCAGCATGGGCTCGCTTGACCTGCGCGAGTACTCGTAGATCAGAAGGCCGGCGAGCAGCGTTATCCCTATCGGCACCGATGTCTCTATAACTGAGAGAAGAAGCAGATAGCAGGACAGGAAGAGAACAGGTCTGGAACGCAGGTAGAAGTAGAAGGCGAGCAGGTAGAACAGGGGCAGGAACGCCTCCGCGTGGAAGTCGAAGAAGACCAGGGAGGTCGTCGCCGGATTAATCAGGAAAGCGACCGCAAGCGCGATGCCAACGTACGCGCTCTTGAGCGCGTTCCTGCCGATGTAGTAGATGACTATCGCGGCGCAGACGAGAGCCAAATCCTGGAGCAGGAAGAGGGTGGCGGGATTGGGGTAGAGCGCGAATGCGGGCAGAAGCAGGAGCTCGAACGGGTCCATGTGGTTTGAGAAAGAGAGGTACTGAAGGCCCTGCATCGTCTGCGGCCACGCCACGTGGTAGTAGAACGATGACAGCTGTATGCCCATGTCCCACCAGCCGTCGGAGAAGCTGTAGTACTTGTAGTCGGCGTAGCCCACCGAGTATGCGATGTATACAAGAGAGATTAGCAGGAGGAGAACGAGCAGTTTGTCTACTTTCTCCTTTCTGCTGGCATGCATCAGACTACCCAATGGTTGCGAGTATGCCGTCGATTATGCCGTGCACGCCTATGCCTCCGGTCGCGCGCACCGCTATGCGGTGGCTGAGCACCGGCCTGGCCAGAAACTTTATGTCGTCCTTTGTGACCTGACTCCTGCCCTCGAGCAGCGCCTTCGCCTTGCCGCACTGCATGAACGCTATGTCGGCTCTCGGGCTGCCGCCCATGACAACATGTATGTCCTTCCTTGTGGCATCGACTATCTTGGTTATGTACTGGGCCACGTCATCCGGCAGGACCGCCTTCTTCGCCTGCTCCTGCAGCGCGAGCACGTCCGCGGTGCCTATCACCTTCTTTACCTCTATCTTCTCCTCTCGCTCCTTTATGCGCAGCATCTCCTGCTCCTCCTGCATGCTCGGGTAGTCGACGCTTATCTTCATTATGAACCTGTCCGCCAGCACCTTCGGCAGCGGCTCCGTTCCCTCTATCGTGAGCGGGTTCTGGGTCGCGAATGCAACGAAAGGCTTCATCAGTGGAAGCGTCTGCCCTCCAAGGGTGACCTGGCGCTCCTCAAGTGTCTCCAGAAGTGCGCTCATCGTCTTGGGAGGCGCCCTGTTGAGCTCGTCGACAAGGAGTATGTTGGTGAATACCGGGCCCTTGACCAGCTTGACCGAGTTGTCTGTGTCGAGGTAGGTGTAGCCCACTATGTCCCTGGGCTCGAGGTCAGGCGTGCCCTGCAGCCTCTTGAAGTCTGCCTGTATCGTGCTCGCGAGCGCCTTTGTCATCGTTGTCTTCGCCACTCCCGGCACGCCCTCGAGGAGCGCGTGGCCGTTCGCAACCATCGAGATCACCATGAGCTCTATGGTCTCTATCTTGCCGGCTATGTGCTTCTTCATCTCTTCGAGGATCTGCTTGTAGACGTCGCTTGCGTTCACGGCCGGCATGCTATTATATCGATACGTAGGCTTTAAATAGCTTAAACGAGAGAAAATGGCGTGGAGGCATGATTGGGAAGAGCCAGAGCGATAGGAAGCCTGTCACGTCAGCGGAAGCGCTTGCCATACTGGAAGACAGGAAGGAGGACGGCGAGCTGGGCTACGAGCAGAAGCTCGCCTACGAGCACATGAAGAAGTTCGTAACGGCCAGCCCCGATGACGCCAAGAAGATGGTAAAGGAGCTTATGGAGTACGGGGTAAGCGAGTCCACGGCTATAAAGATAGCGGACATAATGCCGATCGAGGTAACGCAGCTGAAGCACATACTCGCGAAGGAGAAGAAGACCTTCGAGGAGGACGAGGTCGGCAAGATGATGGAAGTGGTGAAGGGCCACAGGGGGAAGTAGGGCAGAGCATGCCTGTGCAGGAAGCACGAGTGGGTATAAATGGAGCAGCAGGAAGCACGCGAACACGAGGGTCTGGAGGAGTACGCACTGGTACTGGACTACCTAGCGAGCGGCAAATCGTTCTCTCCTAAGCCCGAGCCTCTGGTGCAGCTGCTCGGCGAGACCAAGTTCACGCTCCTGGAGGCTGTGCCGAAGGTCTCCGAGATAAGGGTGAGGGAGAAGGTCTACATAGGCAAGGGCGAGCGCGACAAGATAGCGCTGATCAAGTCCAGGATAATGTACGCGGACCTTACCCAGGTGGCGAAGAACGAGCTGCCCGGCGCGGTAACCGAGATAATAAAGCAGAACGAGGCCAAGTTCGTGGGCATATTCAACACTGCCTCGCCGCTGAACATACGAATGCACTCGCTCGAGCTGCTGCCCGGCGTTGGCAAGAAGCACCTCAACGCCATAATCAAGGCAAGGGAAGAGAAAGAGTTCGCGAGCTTCAAGGACATAAGCGAGCGCGTCTCCCTCCTTCAGGACCCGATAAAGCTGCTCACCGAGCGCGTGATAGAGGAGCTTAAGGGGGACAGCAGGTTCTACATGCTCACAAGGCCGTACAGCAGGGAGATAAGATAGCGACGGTAGACGTACGCGGGCCGATGAGGCTGGGCTCCGGGGAACTCGACGACAAGATACTGGCTTTCGTCAAGGAGAGGAAGAGGGCCACAGAGCCGACGATAAACGCCACAATCTCCGAATGCTCGGGAGTAAGCGGCAGCATAGTCAAGAGCGGGATAGAAGCGCTGGCAAGGAAAGGAAAACTTATCAGCGAGCAGCACGATGGTGGATTCCCCGTCTACTCGGTCAGGAGGCGGTGACCTTACATCTTTTCAAGGTGCCTTTGGTTCACTACGAGGGTTCGCTTGGTCTTGTTCGAGACCATCAGCTCGACGACATAGGCCCCGCCCCTCTTCTCAGTTATCGTGCCTACCCTTCCCCTGTATCTAGGGTGCGGTATGTCCTGGAAGATGCCCTTCGGCACTATAGCGACCTTGTCGCCTATGCTGAAGTTCTTTAGCAGGCTGCTCACCGCGAGCTTGCTCGGCTTGTGGTGCCTCGCAAGGTGCCTTGCCCTTCCGGAGAAGAGGCCGTGTGAACGTTCGCTCATGCTGATCACTGGATATTCGACAAACAGGATATTATTGCAAGTGGGTATATAAATACCTTGCCTGCTTATAAAGCACGTGATATAGTGGCAAAGCGAGTAGCGCTCAAGCCGCAGTTCAAGATAGAGAACATAGTGGCTAGCGCGGATCTGGGAGTGGAGCTTGACCTTTATGCCATAGCCAAGGCGTCGCCCGATGTTGACTATGAGCCGGAGCAGTTCCCAGGAGCGATCTACAAGATAAAGGAGCCGAAGGTGGCGCTGCTTCTCTTCAAGAACGGCAAGATAATCTGCACCGGGGCGAAGACCGAGGCCGACATAAAGAAGGCCATCGACCAGGTAATAAAGGTAGTCAAGAACTACATACTCTCGGAGAAGAAGGGCTGACTACCGCTTCTTCCTTCCACCTATCCTTTTCATGGCGAAGTAGTACACGAGATAGAGAACGAGCGCGAACGCTATTATCGCAGCCATGACGTAGTAGAAGTTGCTGAGCGAGAGCGCGTAGTAGCCGAAACCTATCAGCAAAGCGTCCCATATCAGCGTCCCGGCTATCGAGTATATCAGGAACTTCCTTATCGGCATCTGCGCGAAGCCGGCGGGGAAGTTGATGAGCGCGCGCACCAGCGGGATAAGCCTGGTTATGAACACTGCGAAGGCGCCGTTGGCCGCGAACCACTCGTCAAACGCGTTGAGCTGCTCCTCCCTTATGCGGAAGAAGGCGAGGTGCCTGTAGACCACGTCCTTGCCTAGGAAGTAGGCGATGTAGTAGTCGACCGCCATTCCGATTATTCCGCCGAATATGACGGCTGCGAAGCTGATCGCGGGATCGATTGTGCCGTTTGCTGCAAGGAAGCCCACCGCGGGCAGCACCACCTCGCTCGGGACCGGGAATGCTGCAGCCTCCAGAAGCATGAGCGCGAATATCGCGTAGTAGCCGTACTGCGAGATCAGAGCGGTTATCGCGCCGTACGTCAGGTTCAGGATGCTGAACAGGAGCAGGGGAAACATAGTTGTATTAATACTGAAACTTTTATCAATTGTCTGAGCGGTGAGCTCGCATGAAGGTCATAAGATACAGCGAGTCTACGGGCCAGCTGAAGCTCGTACCAGGTTCGTTCGACGACCTCTACCTGCTCGCGCGGGTCATAGGCAGCGGGGACAGGGTCACGGCCACCACCTACAGGCGCTTCAGGCCGAACGAGGGCGACGTAGGGGAGCAGAAGGAGGTCGTGATAGAGCTGCTCGTGGAGAAGGTCGAGATAGACAAGAACGCGCAGAAGCTCAGGCTGATGGGCAAGATAATCAGCGGCAGTCCGATGGAGTACGTCAAGCTCGGCGGCTACCACACAACGACGGTGGGCGAGGGCGACGCCATAACCATATGGAAAGAGGAATGGAAGGCCTACGTGCTTGGCATGATAAAGAAGGCGGTGGCGGATTCGCGGAAGCCGAGGCTCGGGGTGGTGGCCGTGGACGACGAGAAGGCGACCTTCGCGTACGTGCGGGGCTACGGGATAGACATAGTGACAGAGCTGTACAGCAAGCTGAGCAAGAGGCTCAAGCAGAAGGACTTCGAGCAGGCGCGCGACGCCTACTTTGACGGAATGGCTAAGAAGATCGCGGGCATGCAGGTGGACGTAGTGGTCATAGCCGGCCCGGGCTTCATGAAGGACGACTTCAAGAGGTACGTGGAGAACAAGCGCATAGAGCTGGGCAAGAAGGTCGCATACACGAGCGCTAGCGACGCCGAGAGGTCGGGGATAAGGGAGGCGATACAGAGCGATTCGGTGTCGAGGCTGCTTGAGAACGAGAAGGTGAAGAAGGAGTTCGCACTGCTGAACGAGTTCCTGGCGGGGCTGAACGTCGGCGCATCTTACAGCGGCGTTGAGAAGATAACTAACGCGCTGGCGCAGTACGAGGTAGGCACGATACTAGTCAACGATTCCGCGCTGAACGACCCCGAGATAAAGGCGGTGCTAGATTCGGCGTACGTGCAGAAGGTTGAGATAGAGGTCTTCAACTCCGACGACGATGCGGGATCTCAGCTGAGGAACTTCCACGGAATAGCGGCGATAGGCAAGTCGTTCATGAAGAAAGAAGCCGCAGGCCGAAGCTAGTGGAACTTTATCTCAGTCGCAGCGCTCTTTTCGTCGCAGCGTATATATCAAGCAGTTGCGTCGGCTCTACCATAGCTACTTCTGTCTCAACAAAATCTGAGGTATCGAGGCCCAATCCGATCAGCGCCTCGGCGAGGCCGGGGATTTCCTTCGGATCCTTTATGGAGATGTTCAAAGCTTCTTTGCGAAGCGCGCTTACAAAAAGATCAGATATTTTGGATCCGGTAAATGTCAGAGTGGCAGAGCCGGAATAACTATCATAATGCATAAATCCAAGATTGGTGCCTGGGCTTGATGAAAGGCAGCTCTCTGTACCGAAGGAAAATGAGGAATCGATCTCGAATCCAAATTTGCCGTGGTCTTTCAGCAACTTGAGGACTCCGCCCAAGGAAACATCTTTGATATCGCTCATGGATGCTATCCCGCTAATCTGTTTGAAATTGAATTTGCTACTTATCTGCTCCACGACATCCGGATGCAGCAGCTTCTCGTCTTCGCAGAATATGGTCGCGCTACCTGAGCTTTCATGCCCGTAGAAGCGCACAGCCTCTATCGTCTTGGTGTAGCTGGCTACCGTATCAGATCTTGGCCAAGAACGAAGCCTTTTTGCCATCTCTTGTGTAGCCATTAAATGGATCTTCAGCGCGTCTGATCTTGAGACGCTGCTTACCTGCACGCGAAGCCTCTCGTCTCTAGAGATGACGGACGCAGACAGACCGCTTTTGCAAAGCTCTCTGGCTGCTTCTCGGGCTTCTTCCTTAGCTTTCTCGATGTCCAATCCTCCATCCTCGGTCAGAGGGAGCGGCATGAACTCGTAAATCTCGTTTCTGGGGTAGTATCCTGCCCTGCAGGAGCTTCCGCCCTGTACCTCCCACACTTTGCGTATTTGTGCATCTGACAAGTCCCTTGTCTTAGGTTGCGATGCAATACGTCTGCCCATGCAATCAGATACTGTGTGGCTTGCAGCCTATAAATAGGTTGATGAAATTTCCAGAAAAACCATGAACTGCTGTTGTTTTGCTATGGGCTAGCCCGGCAGGCCCGAGAGCTTGAGGACCTGGCCCCCGTTGGAGCCGCAGGGATTCGTCCAAAGCGCCTCGACGTTGTAGAGCGTGTTCGCGTTCAGGGAGATGGAGTTGGGGGTGAATGTGGTGGGCAGCTGGTTCTGAGTAGTGTACGCGGCGCCCCACGCGCTCGTGCCCGGGAAGTTCTGCCACACCGTTCCTGGCTGGGCCACGCGGAAGTAGACGTTCATCCCGCCGCCGGTCTCGACGGCAAGCGACGCAGCTACCGCCGAGCTTATGTACAGGGTGGTGGACGCTATCGACAGCATCGAGTTGTAGGGGGCGGAGCAGGCTACGTTCGGGTTGGAGAGCTTGGAGAGCGATGAAGGATACGGCAGGGTCGTGTACCCGAGATACGTGTTGCTTGTCATGATGCCGTTGCCAGCGAACGCATACGCAAGCGCGCCGCTGCTGCTTATGTTTGTAGTCCAGCCTCCGTTCTGCACGAGCGTGAAGTTGACTGGCTGCGTCGGCGAGTTCTTTATCGCGTTGAAAGGAAGCAGCTGCAGGTACGAGGGGCCCTGCAGCGCGGCCACGCTGAAGATTATGTCCCTGGCGCGCGACGGCACCGCCTGGAACGAGCCCGTGTACTGCACGCTCTCGAAGGTGCAGCGCGAGTTCGAGAGATTGTATACGCCGGAGTTGCAGAACTGGGCGTTGAGCAGGTAGAAGCCCTGGACCAGGGTGGTCAGGCTGATCGCGCCCCCTATCTCCGCTGTACAGGTCGAGCCCTCGCCGGGATACACGAGGTTGGGCGTGCAGGCGCCTGCGAAGTTGTTGTTCTTGTACGAGACCATGGTGTTCGTCACGTTGACAGGCACCGGCTGCGAGTTTGTGAGCGAGAAGGTCACAGTGGTGTAGCCTGCGCTTGCGTTCGTGTAGATGTAGACGAAGTTGCACGTCGGGCCGGCGAATGCGCTGCATTGCGACGGTATCGTGGCCGCGGGCGTGCCCGCGATGAATATCAGCACGCTTATCGCCACGCCCAGTATTATGAACAGGAAGCTGTACGTGGTAAGGAACTCTATCGAAGATTGGGAGCGCATCTGACCGCGAATTAGAATGCTCGTAAC